>NZ_JBHUOX010000043.1:0-21586 GCF_042686245.1 Pontibacter toksunensis
TGACCATCTACGCTGACATCACAGACGACGGCATAGACAACCCACAGCGTTACCCGCTCTTCTCAGACGAGATGGAGGGCTACTACTGGGACTACGACAACAACGGCCTGAGAGTGCTGCAGCTCCGTTTCTACGAGGTGCCGACTGTCCTGTAGTCTGCAACGCAATCATATAAAGGTAAAAGAGCCACTACTTCCTATGAGTAGCGGCTCTTCCGTTTTAACATGTTCTAAATCTTATAGCAGCAAAGGCAGATGAAATTCCATAAAGCCGGCGGCTCCTACACGATTTCTGGAAAGGCATGTTTCAGGCTGGCTTTATCCTTCAGGCTACTTTCCTGCTATCTGCTTTGGGACATTGACAGGACGCAGCTGCAGTACTCCACCGGCTTTCCCGTCAGCTTTGATAACCCCCACTAGCCTACCTCTTCCCCTGAATGGTGCCTTCCAGGGCACTATATTCAGGTAATGGATCTCGGCACACCCCCTCCAGCTGGCTGGAAAGGCTGTTTCCCCGATAACTACTGTTATGTAAAGCTGCCATCTTCTTTACACACTTGCTGCAGGCGTTTAAATAATGTTGACAGCCTCTCAAAGAGAGAATTTCCCCTCCCACAAGTGTGCTTGTACAATCTCTTAGCAAAATAGACGCAGTGCTTATGACTAAGCCTGCTTTGTCTAAATATCTGCTGAAAATATCCTGCCTGCTGCCTCTCCGTATAGCAGAACCTGGCGCCCATTCACTAAACCACAGTATAATGGAAGACAAAGAGCACAAGGACAGCAATGGCCGGCACAGCGGCTCCATGGGCATGCGCGGTGTGACCAGACCCATGGCTGAAAAAGAGGTGCGGCAGCACAACGAGAAAATGCACGACGACGGGCATGAAAAACAGGACCAGCACATAAGAGGGGACTATCACCATAATAGCCATCAGCAGGATAAAGGCGGTGGACACAACATGGACATGTCAGAAGAGATGCGCAAGAAGATGCTGCACATGCACCATATGCAGACGCTGTGGGTGTACTGGATGATTATTATCCTGGGTGCCTGGGTGCTGCTCTCGCCTTTTACCTTTGACTACAGCATCGGCACAGTAGAGCCATCAGGTGGCAGGAGCGTGTGGCTCTCGATGGACCAGCGCATTGCCTTCATGAAGTGGAGCGACATCATCAGCGGCGCGCTGCTGGTTTTCTTCGGGTGGCGCGGCCTCACGCCAAACCGGCCCATCAGCCTGTGGGTCTGCTGCTTTGTCGGCATCTGGCTCACCATGGCGCCCATTATCTTCTGGTCCCCTACGGCAGTGGCATACCTAAACGACACCCTGGTGGGCGCGCTCCTCATCGGCCTCACCATCCTCATACCGGGCATGCCCAACATGATTATGTACATGAAGATGGGAACAGACACCCCCCCGGGCTGGAGCTACAACCCCTCAAGTTGGCCGCAGCGCTGGATTATGATGGTGCTGGGCTTTGTCGGATGGCTCGTGTCGCGCTACCTGACGGCTTTCCAGCTGGGCTACATCGACTCGGTGTGGGACCCTTTCTTCGGGCAGCAGAGCGAGCAGGTGCTTAACTCGGCCATGTCACATTCACTGCCTATCTCGGATGCCGGCCTGGGTGCCATTGCCTACACCTTTGAGTTCCTGATGGGCTGGATGGGGGCGCCCACCCGCTGGCGCACTATGCCCTGGATGGTGGCCGTGTTCGGCATCCTGGTCATCCCGCTGGGGCTGGTGCACATCTTCCTTGTCATCAGTCAGCCCGTTATTGTGGGCGCCTGGTGCACCTTCTGCATTTTGGCCGCTGCTATTATGCTGCCCATGATACCATTGGAGGTGGATGAGGTGATTGCCATGATACAGTTTATGAAAAAAAAGCTGAAAGAAGGGGAGAAGGGGTTCTGGAAGCTTTTCTGGGAAGGCGGCAATATCGAGAGCGACGAAATAGACAATGCGCCTGACATGATGGAGTTCCCGCAAAAGCCGGGGCAGGTATACAGCGCCTCCATCTGGGGCGTGAGCTTTCCGTGGAGCCTGTCTCTTGCGACGCTGCTGGGCGTGCTTCTGGTGGCGGCACCGGGCATGTTCGGCGTGGGCATTCAGGAGACGGTGGCCGATATTTTCCACCTGAGCGGTTCACTCATTGTGGTGGTGGCAGTTATCAGCATGGGAGAGCCGCTGCGCATCTGCCGCTATTTCAACATTCTGCTCGGTCTGGCGGTGGCGGCGGCACCGTGGTTTTTAAGCAACAGCCCCCTTGGTTTAAGTATAACAGGTGTGTTGCTGGGCCTTGCGGTGGCGGCACTGGCTATTCCTTTGGGTCCTAAAACACAGCGCTATGCAGGATGGGATATCTACATCAAATAAAAAGGT
This sequence comes from Pontibacter toksunensis, assembly GCF_042686245.1. NCBI lineage: Bacteria > Pseudomonadati > Bacteroidota > Cytophagia > Cytophagales > Hymenobacteraceae > Pontibacter > Pontibacter toksunensis. The sequence goes on from NZ_JBHUOX010000043.1 coordinate 2,381, forward strand.
GCAGCCTGATGAAAAGCAGGTGCTCTCTGATGAGGAGATAAAGACGCAGGCACGGGAGGTGCTCTACAAGAACATGGTGAGTGGGCAGAAGGGTGGCTTTGACTACCATTTCACGAAGCCTTCCCCGGACACTTACCCTTTTCAGTACTTCTGGGACACCTGCTTCCACATCTTCACGCTCACCGCCCTTGGAGAGGTCGATATGGCCAAAAAGCACGTGCGCAGCCTCTTTGGGATGCAGCGCCCGGATGGGTTCGTGGGCCACATGAACTACTGGAAACGCCTGTGGCCAGCCCGCGTCACCGACCTCCTGCAGCTCAGGCCCCGCGACGTTCTGCAACTCTACAGGCCGCACATGTCAGCCCTGGTGCAGCCACCGATTGCGGCGCAGGCCGTGCTCCGGATTTACCAGCACGGCCAGGACCTTTCCTTTGTCAGGGAACTGCTGCCAAAGCTCAAGAGGTATTACCGGTGGCTGGCGGAGAACCGGGACTTTGAGGGGGAGGGCCTCCTGTCCATCATCACCCCCTTCGAGTCGGGCATGGACTGGAAGGCCAGCTACGACCCCTTGCTCCGCTACGAAGGAGGCAAGGCAGGCCCACTGCTGTTCTGGAAAGTGCTGCAGGTAGACGCGCACAACTTCCTGAAAGGCTACAACCTGCAGGCCATCTACAAAAGCAACAGGTTTATTGTCAAGGACGCTGCTTTCAACACCATCTATGCGCAGAACCTGGAAGCAATGGCTGCGTTGTGCCGGGTGGCGGGAGATGAGGAGGAACAGCGTTATCTGGACCAGGCAAAACAGACAGCGGAAAGTGTGTTCCGCTACATGTACGATGAAGAGGATGCTGCTTTCTACGACCTCTACGGGCACCAGTTCCGCAAACTGAGGGTGCGCACCGGCACCATCTTTTTCCCGGTGGCGCTCAAAAGCGTGCCGGACGAGGTGTGCCGGCGGGTGCTGGAAAGGCACCTGCTGCACCCGGATGGCTTCCACGTACCCAATCCGGTTCCCTCGCTGGCCACAGACGAGCCAGCCTTCAACCCGGACGGCTCCCTTTACATCTGGCGCGGCCCCACCTGGGTAGTGTTCAATTGGTTTATGCAGGGCTACCTGCTGGAGAAGGGGTATGAAGAGGAGGCAAACGAATTGCTGCTCAGCGTCAAGCGGCTCATTACCCAAAGCGGCTTCAGGGAGTACTATAACCCCTTCACAGGTGAGGGGAACGGGGCCAAAGACTTTACCTGGTCCGGGCTGGTGGTGGACATGCTAAACAGGCAGCAGGAAGAGGACAAAAAGGCCGGGAGGTAGGGACAAGTAGCACCCGGCTACCTGCCGGAAAGGGCCTCTTTCACTTTCTCCTTTTGATAAAGTTAAAAAAACAGCAGCGGGGCAGAAAGCTACTGCCCTGGTTGGTACCACCTCTTTCCACGACCAGCCGTCCATCTCCAGCAGCACTGTAAGCAGCTTGCGTCGCTCCCGTAGGTCCTGTTCAAAATATTGCTTAACAGCCTCCTTATCCTTCAGCGGAACTTCCGTCTCCTCCAGTTGCCTGAGGTCCGGAACAGGAGCCTCTTCGTTTGGTGAGGCGTTCTTGAGAAAATTTCCTTTCACTACCTCCAGGTAAGCGTGCAATGTGGTCTGGAGCATCGACATCTTGAGTTCATCCATGGCTACATCCTTCGGCACGGCGTTTTCCAGCAGCTGACATGCCTCATCCAGCACCACAATGGCCGGGGTAATGGACAGCTTCGGCTGGCTGTTGTGAAAGTAGTGGATAACGGGGTAGGAGTGGTGGTTCATCGTATGCTTCATCAGCATCTGGCACAGGTCCGATGTGTTGTCAAAAAAGGAGGAGAAATCTTTGCCGTTCCAGCTTTTGATTAGAATCTGCTGCGGGGTCTTGCCCATGCCGCTGATGTACAGGCTTAGTGTGCTTTGCAGGCCCACGGCAGAGAGCACCGGTAAAAAGTAGGTGATGGAGGTGGTAATGAAAACCAGCCCCGAATATGCCGCCACGTCCGTCACGATGCGCCAGAAATCATTCGATGCCACATAATCGCCTATTCCCAGCGTGGAGAGGGTAAACCCCGCATAGTAAAGTTTCTCCAACGTGCCGGCACTGGTTTTCGTGACGCTGTGGACAACGGAGTTCGTGTCGGACAGCAGGGCAACAAACAAGCCGGCCCAGAATCCCGCTATCCAAACCAAAAGGATAGAAACGAGCACAGCAGGACCCGCGTAACCCAGCAGTTTGGACTTTCCTTTCTTACCTGCGGCCAGTAAGAAAGCTTTGTATACCCCTTTCGACACAAAGCTCGTAATCATGCCGCCTCCGTTGGAGGAGAAGGTTGTTTTGATGATATCCAGGGCGGTGAGGGCAAAGAGCAAAAAGCCAAGGCACAGGTAAAGAAGGTTCATATTTATGTGTAGCAACATTGGTTTAGTGTCCTTAACGTACTCCTGTAGCTGAGGTTGGCAGGGCAGTTGAAGGGGATTTAAAGGTGCTGGTTGAGTGTGCTACTGACGGACCTTCAGAAATTGTGTAAGCATTATCAGAAATTATGTAATACTCCGGGCTTCGATCAGGTAAAACAAAGAGTTTTTATCTTAATTTAAACCACGAACACCCTGAACTAAGACTTGATTAACGCATTGGCTGAATGTGCAGCCGCCTGTAACCACTGTGCCGTTTCCTGCCTTGGGTAGGATGATATCAAGATGATGGTGCCTTGCATTAAGCTGGACCTGGACTGCGCCGCCATTTGCAAAGAAGCTTTAGATTATGTATCCCTTGATTCTAGGTATGCAGGCGATGGAATTGCCATGTTTTACTGGAGGCTTTTCTTAGGCAGCCACAGTCTGGTTGTACAGCAAGTGCCTGGTTCTGATACAGGTTGACACAAAGACGACCAAAATGAAGTGCCTCGTCCAACTTTCCCTTTCAGCCTGCCTTTGGAAAGGGATACTGAAAGGGTAGTCTCCCTAAATAGCAGGAGCTGCTCTACTTTTCGGTAAAGCAGCTCCTGCTATTGTTCCTGATAGTCATTGAAGTACTGTCTTCTCCTTTTTCAGAGCTTCCTACTCCATAAACGCCTCTTTGAGTCGCATGGCGGCAAAGTGCTGCGCAGCCACAGCTTCCTCCAGCAGCGCATTCATGCCGAAGAACTCATGCGTCACGCCCCCGTAAACCCTGCGCTCCACGGGCACGCCTGCGGCTTCCAGTTCCTGGGCCAGCACACCTCCCTCATAGCGCAGCGGGTCAATCTCTGCGTTGATGATGGTGGTAGGCGGCAACCCGCTCAGGTCTGCCTCCACCAGGGAAATCAGCGGACGCACCTCTGTCTGCCAGTCTGGTACATATTGGTTAAAGAACCAGCGCATCAGGGCCTTGTTGAGGAACAGGGCGTTCTCATACAACTCATAGGTAGGAGACTCAATATCACCGTCTGCAATAGGGTAGATGGAAACAATATGCTCCGGCATTTGGACTCCCTGCTCTCTGGCCATAATCGCCACAGCCACGGCCAGGTTTCCTCCTGCGCTTTCACCGGCAGTGGCCACCATAGCTGGGTTACCATTTATCTCTGAGGCATGCTGGCGCGCCCACTGGTAAGCGGCAAAGGCATCCTCATGTGCCGCCGGGAACATGTGCTCCGGGGCCTGGCGGTAAGCCACTGACATGACGATGGCCCCGGCTTTCTCAGCAAGCGCACTGGCAGACGCTTCGTAAGTATCTAGGTTAGTTATCACCCAGCCCCCGCCATGGTAGTATACAATAACAGGGAAAGGGCCTGTGCCATTGCGCGGGGTGTAGGTGCGCACCAGCAGCCCTTCTCCTGTACCGTTTGGTATTGTCATGTGCTTGATCATGACCTTCGCCGGCTCCGGGCTGATATCATATTCCCGCAGCAAGTCTACATAGGCGTCTTTAAACGTTGGCTCTTCCCGCGCCTGCTCTGCCGTCAGCATCGGGTAAGGCACCACGTTGTAGCTCTGGAACTGCTCAATAACGGCCAGCATCTGCGGGTCAATGTCCGGGGCCCACTCCGGGTTCGGACCCTTAGGCTGAATTTTGCTTGCTTTGTCCATCGGGTCTTTGCCCGGCAGCACATCTTCAATGTAGTCACAGCTGAACAGAAAGAGCGCCATGAACAGCACCGAAAAAAGCCTGGCGCCCCTTGCTGACAATCTAAGAAGGGTGCTGGCACACAGCACGTCCTTCCTCATTTGAGATAAGTTGTGTTTCATAGATATAAAATTTAGGTTAAAAAAATGCTTAGAGAAAGGTTCCGGAGGGAACGGGGAACAGAATAGTGTGGAGATGTAAAAAAGGTAAAAGAGCGCATACAGGTAAACTATAATAAAAATGAAGTGGCTGCCTTACTGAAGGAGGGCGGTGCAGGTAAGGATAATAAGGGGCGGCTACAGGAGGAGCAGTGCTGCTTCTGTTGAAGTGTTTACGGGACCTCCCATGCTAGGTTCATAAATAACGGAAGCGAGTAGCGTCCGCCGTGCTCGGGGTAAGTGCTACCTTGGATGTAGCGGTAGCAGGTGGCCCTGTCAACGCCCAGTATCTTGGTTACCTCTTTCACTGTCTTGATGCCAAAGCATACCAACTCACAAAATCGGTGTCTGCGCTCGTCCCGGATTGGTCCGCCTGGCTGCCGTGGCGGCCCTAAAGCAGCAAACCGCTACATGCGGGGAACCATCAGCCTTGGGAAGAGACGCAGATAGACCTGGCCGCTGACCGGGAACTCCCCATAGTAAGGGTGCAGCTGGCTACCGGCCCTGAACAGGCTTACCTGTGCCCCCAAATGTACGTTCACAGTACCTATCTCGGTGAGTTGCCTATTAGCTCCTACGGTCAAGGCGTTGACACCTAAGGTTTCATCATGCCCGAAGGCCTCCTCCTCAAATCCCAGCTCCTCTGCCGACTTCTGTACAAACTCGTAGCGCCCGTAAACGGCAAACCTGTCGTTCTGCAGGTTGGACTCCAGCAGGAAGGAGTGCTCCTTGTGATGCGCATCAACATAGTTATAGCCCCAGTTGGCAGAGGCGGTAAAGTAGCGGTTATCACCACTCAGCATGTTGCCGTAGAGCACAGAAGCTGTGGTACGGTACACGTCCTCGTCAGGCTCCGCCACCTCTGGACTCTTCACGAAAGCAGTTGACGCTTGTAAGCTCCAGTTGGTGGACGGATTGTAGGTGAAGCGAACTGCACGGGAGTCGAAGCGGGGCATGTCAAAGTTATATCGCTCCTCGTCTGGCTCCCGGCCTGTAAAGGAGGATCCTTCCAGCTTAAAGTTGCGGTAGCGGACTCCCAATGTGGCAACCCCGAAGGAGATATGGGTGGCGTCCTGCCAGTGATGGCCCAGTGGCGAATCAGGATTATTGAGCGCCGACGGGCGGTGCATGAAAGCTACGTTGCTCAGGGCTGGCTCACCGGGGTAGCCCAGGTACACAAACACGTCTGCCTCCTCCGATAGCATGTGCGTGTACCCAACGGACAGCTCACTGAACAGGTCGTGCGGGTGCTGGCGGTCTATCAGCGGGGAGCCTTCAAAGGTTTCCCCCGTCTGGAAAAGCAGTGGATAGCCGTTGCTGCCCACCGTGAGCGGGTCCAGGGATATCATGCCGCTGAATCGGAGTAACCCCCTGTTCCCTATAAAGCGCTGCCCCATCAGCATAAACCAGTTCGGAGCGTCAAACTGGCTGTCGCCCCTTTCGCCCACCTCAAAAACGTCTTGCTTGTTATAGCGCAGAAAAAGGTTGTAGTGCAGCATCAGCATCCAGTTGCCCCGGTGGAACATATTGCCGTACATGGGTGAGGCATCAGGAAGCCAGCCTGTGCCGGAGGCATTGCGGCTCATAGGCAGGTTACGGGAGAAGGCATGGGACATGGGCATCTGCATCGTCCCGTGCTGCATGCCCATGTGCTGCGAATGGTCCTGCTGCCCCATCTGATGGGTGACCGTGTCTTTGGGCTGCTGCTGGTGCCCCTGGTGCTGCGCTGTAGCTGGAAGCGCTAAAACGGCTGTGGCCAAGAAGCACAGGAAGGTTATGGTTGTTTTCATAGGTTGTGGTAGATGCTGTTTTTGTATAAATTATTTTATCTGCCTTCGCAGCAGCTGCGCGTTGACGGCGACAATAACAGTACTCAGGCTCATCAGCGCGGCACCGACAGCCGGGGAGATCATGACGCCCTGGTTGTATAGTACGCCTGCTGCCAGCGGAAGTGCTATAATATTATATCCTGTGGCCCAGATAAGGTTCTGAATCATCTTACGGTAGGTGGCTTTTCCGAAGAGGATGAGGGAGGCGATGTCCTGCGGGTTGCTGTTGACCAGGATGATATCGGCTGTCTCTGCCGCCACGTCTGTGCCGGAGCCTACGGCGATGCCTACATCAGCCTGGGCAAGGGCAGGGGCGTCGTTCACGCCGTCTCCTGTCATGGCCACAAACTCGCCCTGTTGCTGCAGTTCCTTCACCTTCTCCTGCTTCTGGTGCGGCAGCACGTTGGCCAGGTAGCCGTCCATGCCCAGCTTGTCGCTGACGCTTTGGGCCACGCGCTCATTGTCCCCGGTCAGCAGCAGGTTTTTGATGCCGTTCGCCTTCAGTACCTGGATGGCGCCGGCAGACTCAGGGCGTATCTGGTCCCGGAGCGTGATATAGCCTGCCACCTGCCGGTCTACCAGCACATATACCACCGTTTCTACGCCCTCCTCCGCCTGGCTCTGGGGCACCTGCACATTGTATTCTTTGATGTAGTTCGGGCCAACCACCTTCACGTCGTGTCCCGCTACCGTGCCTTCCAACCCTTTGCCGGGCAGGTAGTTAAAATTTTCGGAGACAGGTACTGTGATACCTTCCGCCTTCGCTTTTTTGAGGATACCCTGCGAGATATAATGCTCTGAGTGTTGCTCTACGCCAGCTGCCCATCCAAGCAATTCCCGTTCGTTTATAGTCTGCTGAAACACCACTACCTGCGCTACCTCATGGGAGCCTTGGGTAAGGGTACCGGTCTTGTCGAAGATGATGGTGGTGATGTTGCGGGAGTTTTCGAAAGCAGTTCGGTTTCGGATGAGCAGGCCGTTGTTTGCCGACACGGCTGTAGAGATAGCCACCACCAGCGGAATGGCCAGGCCAAGGGCATGCGGGCAGGAGATAACCATTACTGTTACCATGCGCTCCAGGGCAAAGTCCAGTTCGGCTCCAGCCAGAAGCCAGGCAGCCAAAGTGCCGAAGCCTGCCGTCAGCGCCAGGTAAGCCAGCCATTTGGCAGCTTTGTCAGCGAGGCGCTGCGTCTCTGATTTTGTCTTCTGCGCCTCCTGCACCAGGTGAATCACCTTGTTCAGGTAACTGTCCTTGCCGGTGCTCTCCACGCGCACCTGCAGGGAGCCGTTGCCGTTAATGGAGCCACCGATTACCTTGTCGTCTTTGTCTTTCTGCACCGGCTTGCTCTCGCCCGTCAGCATGCTCTCGTTCAGGTAGCTTTCCCCCTGCACTACCACTCCATCGGCAGGTACTTTCTCACCCGGCTTTACCAGGATGATGTCTCCCTGCTTCAGCTCCTCCACCCTTACTGTTACTGGCTGCCCGTTCCGAATCACCTGCGCTTCGGCAGGCATCATGCTTACCAGCAGCTCCAGCGCTTTAGAGGCACCCAGCAATGACTTCATCTCTATCCAATGCCCCAGCAGCATCACCACTATCAGCGTGGCCAGCTCCCAAAAGAAGTCCATGCCTTCCAAGCCAAAAGTGACGGCCGTGCTGTAGAGGTAAGCCACGGTGATGGCCACGCCAATAAGCGTCATCATACCCGGAGCGCCTTTCTTTACCTCCTCCGCCAGCCCCGTGAGGAAAGGCCATCCGCCATAGAAGAAAATGATGCTGGAAAGAATAAAGGCGATGTACATGCTGTAGGGCACATCGAGCGAGTACCCGAGAATGTGCTGCACCATCGGGCTGAGCACAATCACCGGTGCCGACAGCACAAGCGAAATCCAAAAGCGCCTTTTGAAGTCTTCAATCATCATGCGGTGGTGGTCGTGCCCATGTCCGCCATGTCCCACATGCTCCCCGTGAGGCGGTGGGGTTCCTTTACCGTGTGGCATGGCTTCCCTGTGACCATGCAGCGCTTTCTCCTCCAGCTGCAGCTTTTCCTTTCCAGCCTTGCTTTTCTCCTGTGACTTTGCAGGCTGGTGGTGGTGTTCCTGATGTTCCTTCATGGCTTGAGACTCTTGGTTCAGGTTCTGCAGAATAAGTAAATCATTAGCGGCAACACTACAATCTATACGATTTAGCTGCACCACTGTGATTGCTTGTCCTGCTTTTGTTGAAGCAAATTAGAAGGAATACGTCAAGATTCTGTTACACATTTCCGGGTAGTTGTTACATGTTTAACTGCTTGACGATGTGCAGCAGTATGTCATGGCAGAAGAAGAGAGAACCGCCGGCATCTGTTTTATAGGAACAAACTGCCTCTGCTGGCTGAACATGACCATAAGCGCTTTTAAAATTGCCGGTTTAGATGTTATTTCGCTGGAACAAAAGACTTTTACACATCGAGATAAACCTTATATGACAATCAAATTACGCAGCGGCCTCTTCGCTGTTGCCCTTAGTGTTACACTTGCTTCCTGCAGCGAGCAGGTAGCAGAGCAGGAAGCTCCGGAACAGGAAAACCACCATGCCACCGCACATGAGGCAGAGGCGCAGGATGGAGCATTGGCCATACAGGCACAGTCCGAGCCTGATACCCTGAAGGGCAGCTTGAAAGCCGAGGCGCACGGAATGATAGGGCCTGCCCATTTAACGGTTGCCTACCATTCTCCTGCTGTGCGCGGCAGGGTGATCTGGGGTGGCCTGGTGGCCAACAGCCAGGTGTGGGTAACAGGGGCGCACTCGGCTACCAGCCTGCAGACGGACCAGCCAATTACGATAGGAGGACAGCCGCTGCCGGCAGGGAAATATGCGCTGTTCACCATTCCGGGGGAGAAGGAGTGGACTGTCATTATCAACAAGAACTGGGAGCAGCACCTGGCAGATGACTATTCGGAAGCAGAAGACGTGGTTCGCTTCACGGTAAAGCCAGAAACTGTGGAGCAGCACCAGGAGCGGCTGCGTTATGAAATCGTACCCCAAAGTGATGAGCAGGGGGCTGTTGTCATGACATGGGACAAGCTGAAGCTGACGCTTCCGGTGGGCGTTTAGGCTAAAAAAGCCCTATTGTGCGCTCCGGCACGATCTATCTTGCTGCTGATAATCCTGCTCTTACAAAACAGGTTGTGGTATTGACAGGCTAAATTTTCTTAACAAATAGGCGTTTGCAGAAACAGAACCTGCAATGGAGTGGAGGGGCAGTGCTGCGGCAGTAACCTGGGCAGAAAGCTCATCAGCTCACACCCTGTTTTCCTAAACAACCTATTTGAGCTGCGCGAAGCATGCAGAGCCAATTTGCCTGTATGGCACCTATACCTTTTTGCTTCTTCTAATTATCATGGAGTAGCATTTTGGCTATAACAAGGAATGCTCCTAATTATGAGGGGCTTTCCTCTTTATATAACGAGCTTTATGTTTAGCAGGAACGTCTGAAAAGTTAGTACAACAAACTAAATTTGATGTTTTCATGGCAATTCGCTTTTAATTCTATTCAGTTATTGCCTGTTTCCTCTACTTTACAATGGTCCGGTTTTCTAGGGTACTAATCGCTGTCCGAGGAGAAGGGCTGGGTGGACTCCCTGTTTATGAGCGGTTACATGCGCGACAGCCTTACGCTGGAGCAGTACCGGTTGTGGAGTGAAACAGGGGAGTAGTGCTAAATATATCTAGAGCTCCTGAAGGCAGAAGGATTCGGAGCTCATAAAAATCACTTCCTTTTCCCTTTTTATAAATCATGAGTTGCGAAGAACTTCACCCCAGGCACCTGCAGAGCAGGGCATGGCAAGAGGTTTCCAACAGCCACTCACCCTGCAGGACAAAGAACAGAAAATGAACCTGCTGCTCACCAGTCACCAACAGGAGGAGCAGGCAAAGAAAGACCTCGAGAACAAAGTGAAAGACCTGGAGCAGGCGATGATGGAAAGGAGCAACACACCAGAAGCACCGGAACCGGAAGAAACTCCCGTAACTGAAGAAGAGAAACCGTGTGGGTGGTGGTCCCGGCTTTTCTCCTAATGAGATTTGAGTTTTGTGTAGTAATTCTGTAACATTAAATAAAACAAGACCACCCTCATGAAAAAGCTATTCCTATTCCCTGTCCTATTCTTCCTGGTGCTCACCTCCTGCAAAGATGATGAAGGGGACCCGGCACCGTTAACAGTAAGCGAGCAGATAAAGGGTACATGGGTTACTACAAAAGAGGAGTCCAGGTATTATGATGCATCTGGCCAGGTAGTGCATGAAGAGACACACCAAACTGAAACCGTGCTCAATTTCGATGGCGCAAAGGTTACTACTACCTATGCCTCAGGAGGCAGCGGTATGCTCGGTACCTATACTATCTCCAAGAGAGGGGGGAAAGACTACATCACTCTGGTAAATGGAAGTTCCTCAGCGGAATTTGAGATAACAGCCATATCCGGCACTTCCATGAGATGGAGCGCAGAGAAAGACAATGCACCGTACTTTGACAACGGCCTGAAGACAGCGGATCATGCTGTGACTACCATTGACTACTCAAAGAAGTAAGGCTTTCTTTCCCCTTTTGTAAGTGTGAGTTGCGAATACTTAGCCCCAGGCCATAGGCATGGCAAGAGGTTTTTGTGCTACAAAAACACATCTTCACAATAGAATTTCCAATTCTCATAGTTTTGATGCTACCCAACGTTTAACAGCTTTAAGATGTAAGGAAATTTAGAAAACTTCAGCTTCAACTATCTCTTGTTGTTCAATAAAGTTAATAGGTTCAACCCATGTTATTCAGCCCCTTGTTTCTTAAAGCTGCTGTTGTGCGTTTGCTTTGGTTAGCGGCTATATAAATCTACAACATACCTTTTGGTATAAGAGCCGAGAAGGTTGTCAACGTTCTGCAGTCTTACCTTTTTCAATCTTGATAATATCCATTCCTTTTAGCGATACATTTTTCCTGTGGCATCATCCGCTTAAAGTTGTTTTTAAATTGCTGCCACTGTTACTGTAATGCTCATTCACTTGTATGATTAGTAACTTCTTTTCTTTTCCCCCACAGGAAAAAACCAGCTTTTATGCCTATGTAACTAAAATTAACACCTTGTGCCTTTCTAATAAGATTTAACTCCACAGCAGCCCTGAAATGTCCGACTTCTATACCGCCCCGGGGAGTAACGCCGAAACTTGTCGCTCCATAGGTGTTAGAGCTTGATGATGAAGATGTAGGGGTGTTTGTAGGAACCCAGAATGCACCTGCACCTAAACCTACAAAGGGTCTTACCCTATTCACGTTAAAGAAGTAATCAGTAGTCAACGTAATAGATGACATAACATCAAACCAGCCGGAAAAGTATGCAGGGTGTATGCCGTTTAAATCCAGCAGGCGCAGGCCAATGGTTATATGGTCATTGGGAGAGTACTTGGGCTCTAAGGCCAAGATGCGGGAACTCGTCATATCCGAACCTAGCGGAAGACCGTAACCTAATGCAAAATCCAGCTTGAACGGGCGAAAAGTCCTTGTTGCGTTTTGCGCCTTTGCACTTGTAAGCACGATCGTTAACAGGAGAAATAAGGTCGTCTTTTTCATATTGAATTTATGGTTTACGGTTCCGTTGTTAGGTATCTGTCAATACTACAGTCAATATCAGCTAAATTGTTTAGCCCGGCTGTTTAGTTGATGTAGTACCGGATAAAGGCTTATAAAAATAACTTATGTCCGCAGACTTGCCACTCGTTTTTTCAAGGTTCTTTCACAACAAAGGTTACGCTGTCTTTTGTCTGTATTTGATCGTACTCTCAATATAAGGGATCATGTCAAACAAAATTCCCTTTGGGTAATTTTCTCATTTTTACGGCAGCGATCATTGCTGAGATTGTTGCCGGCGTTGCGTCACCGTTTGCCTTCGCCGTATTCCAATTCATTTTGTTACCACCAGCATTTACAAAGTCACGCACAAGTGCATATAAACGTATGTTAACGCATATCCACGAGTTGACGTGCATTGGAATCATGGATAGACAACAAGAGATAGAAGAACTGGTTTCAATGCTTCACGACTTTGAGATAAAGAGCGTAAGCAAAGACGTGGAAGCTTTGACCTTGAAGTTTGAGATTCCTTGGGGCAAGTATGGACTCCTGCCGTGTTTCAATATCATATTAAAGTTGAGCTGTCAGGGTGTAGGAATTTACTGTGAGAATACTTTCTGTTCAAAGACAATGAAGCCAACAAATTGAGGCCTGTTGCACTTCGAGAAACCGAGAAAAGAATAACAAGCGACTCTCAGACAATGGAGAAACTGAGGTTTGAAGTCCAAAGCTATACCTATACCCAACCAGATACTTTTGTGCTTCACTGCAATAGTTCGAAAGGAATTGCTGGTGGCGAATTGACTTTAACAGCAACGGACTACCGAATTTTTGATTGCAATGATGAACCTCTAACACTTAACTAGGTGAAGCAATGTGCTATTGAGTGGTGGGGCAGGATTCAGGAAATGTGGGACGAGCAGAAAAAATAAAAACAACGAAACGCCAACAAAGCACATGTGTAAAGCTGCGGCTACGCCTTGCTCACCTCATGTACAAGACCGTTACTCTTGCTTAACATAATTGAGCTTATAGACTAAAAATAAGAAAAAGCTCCTTGGAATGAGGAGCCTTCCTTGTTACTTGAAGTACTGTGTTGCTTATTTATCATCCATCAGCTTGATGGCGCTGCGCAGGCTGTCCCTCAGGTCCTTTGCCAGCTCCTGGTTACCGTCTGTGTCCTTTGGGCTTATCTCTATCCTGCCGTCGCCGTTGCCGTCCCTGGCTGCAGACAGGTCAACTCCTGATGCGGTACCTAGGAGGGTGCTTATCTTGTAGTCTATGGTCAGCGCCTGGTCATGGCCGTTCACCACCAGGTCCTGGTTAGCATCCGCGAAGTCCACGTCAAACTCCTCGTCCATGTCATGCCAGAACTCAAAGGGCACACCGTCTACATTGCCGGCCATCAGAACGGCTTTGTCCAGCATAACTCCGCTGGTGCCCTTGTGGGTCTTGAATCCAACCTGCTCATAAACGGCATTAGGTAGCACCACGGTGGCGGCTATCGCACTCAGCGAGCCATTTGGGTTAAGCAGGTCAAGCTCAAAGGGGCCTTTCAGCTTGACGTCTTTGACGGAAACCTCTGTGGCAGACCTGGCGTCGGCTTTGTCAAACTCAAACTCCACCTCCTTCATGTTTATCCGGAAGTCTGTCAGTACAATCCGACCCTGCTGGCTTTCCGCGGCAGTAAGGGGGGAGGCAGTTGCCTCAACAGCGACGTTTGCGCTGGTGCGCTCTACCTCTTCTGTCTCACAGGAAGAGAGAAGAAGATAACCTGCCACTAAAATGGCGGAATGCTTAACGGGAGAAATCAATTTCATGTAGTTTATAAATGTAGTTTGTTAAAATGACTGCTGTACTAATCTTCTATTTCCACCTCCGTTGCCAGGTCCAGTCCATCAGCCACCTCTTCAAAGATATCGGTGTTGTGGGTCGAGCTGATGAAGATGATACCCTGCGCGTTCTTTGTTGCTGTTAAGAACTCTTCTGAGGAGACACCGGCAAACCAGGAAATGGGGTTGAATGTCACCTGGGCCACTGCGCTCTGCCCCTCGGCAAAGGTGACAGTGCCCTCTCTCTCCACCTCAAACTCCTCTCCTGAGTTGAACTCGAAACGTACCGGGTGGGCCTGCCCCAGCGCATCGGTGAAGGTGCCGCTGAGCACAATGGCGGGCTGGCTGCCTTTATCCTGAAGCTCCATCTCCACCTCTATCTCCTCATAGGTCCCCGGGCGGATAGCAACGGCACTGATGTCAGGAGAGGTGGCGCCGGTGGCAAAGTCTATCCGCACGTCCTGCTCCAGCTCAAATTCCACCTCCAGGGAGTCAGCCTCGCCCTCTGCCTCAAACTGAACCTTACTCAGTGTAATAGTTCCGGAACTGAAGGACAGACTATTGGTGGAGGCTACCCTGCCGCTCACCGGGACGGCTGCTGTAACGGTGTTAAAGCTGAGGCCAACCTGGGGCTGTGGCGCTGCGGTCTCTTCCTCCCCGCAGGCAAGCATGCCAAGTGACAGGGAAGCAATCAATAATAAGGATGAAGCTTTCATAGGAAAGATATGTTAAGGTTTATTTACCTGCCAAATATCTGGCAGGAACATGAAGATAGGATGAAGAATCATATATCCAATATATATTATTTTGTTAATCTTTATTCTACCCTTTGGAAGCTATCAAGAAAGAGGGCAGGCGGACCCAGAAGCACACAAACGGCACTCCTGTTAATGCTGCCAAAGATTATTACTTTAAATATCTTATATTTAAAGTGCAAATTTTAACTATGTAGAAAGGCTGCCTAATAAGGGCAGCCTTTCCTTTTACTAAGCTAAAGTCCGCAGGGGCTATTTATGATAGAAAGAGCTGGAGGGTCCTGTACGAAGTAGTGGAAGAGTTCAAAAGCAGCATAGCACAGCCAGCGGATTTTAACTCAAGCCGGAAAGGGCTTAACTTGCTCTACGAGCGGCAGGGGCGTTTTTCTAATCGCTTAACCATTTGAAACTGAAAAGCCAGGCAGCGCGTAGGCACCACCTGGCTTTTGAATACACGGATAGCTAAAACTTTATACCAGCTTAACGCCGCCGCCTGCTGTTTATTTCGACACTGTTATGTGTTCCTGGGTACTAGCGAAAATACTTTGATGGCTTTAAAGGAAACGGTTACTTTCATAATCCAGAGACTTTTGCCATAGTAGTAAAACCGGCCTTTTGGTTTAGGAGAGATAGGAAGTAAACCAAAAACCCACCCGGTTAGGAGTGGCTTTCGTACTTTATGATGTGAAAAAAAGGAATATGCTATCTGTATGCTTTCTTTCATACATTTTACTGGTGATTGATCTGTCTTGTCCTGAGGTATAGGTTGACACGTAGACGACCAAAATGAAGTGCCTCGTCCTGAAGAAGTTGACAGTTTTTCTACTTTAATTCTTCATCTAGTTTACACATGATACTTCATCCTGCAGGACCTTTTTCAATTCGGCAGACTCTTTGAAGTTTTGCAACATTGCAACCGGAAACAGGACACAAAGGACGAAAGAGCGTACCTGAAAGATAAAACCACTAAAAAAGCTATGGGAAAAAGAAATCAGGAATTGACAAGGTCAGAAAAGACAAAAGTACAGAAGCAGCGCTTCGAAGAAGTATAGCGGCTTCGGCAGCGGTAGGGCTGGCAGACTTCAGTCTCATATCCTTGCTGCAAATGGGTTATTTCAAAAAGCTTCCTGACTTTCCGGGGAAGGTATTCAACACCGTGAAGGTGAACACCTCGAAAGATGCAGTGATGATGGGAATACCCGACGGTGTTATCAGCCTGGGAGGCTATGCGCTCACCATGCTGCTTGCCGTAGCAGGTTCCCGGTTTAAGAAGCAGTCCCGCCTGCTTGACCTGGCCCTGGGTGCTGTGGTGCTGGGCCAGGCGGCCGGTGCGGCGCAGTACCTCTACAAGATGGCTTTCGTGCAGAAGAGAATATGCGTTTATTGTGTGGCAGGAGCCGCCATCAATTTCGCTTCGCTCAAGCCTGCCTATCACCTTATCCGGAAGGAGGTGTCTGCCTGAGTTGCTTTGGTGAAGCTGCAGTTGTCATAACGCTTGCAATGCCGTGATACGCTTTTCTTCGTGAGCTCAGACAGCTGTCAGGCGCTTGAGGTAAGGGCTGAGTTAGCGTTCCACAGGCGTTGGCATCATTTTCCAAGAAGTTGGGCTCTTAAAACAGATAGTCTACCAAATTGCACTAGCTTTCACAGGTTCGGGAGAGTAAACTGCAGAGGAACAAGCTTTCCGAACCGCATTGTAAATGCTATGAAAACAACTCCGGAGGCACTGTCTGTTAAAAGCGGTGCCTCTTTGGCTTCCAAATCTCTAAGCCAAAGCCGTCTCCCGTAGGAGGTCCTATCTGGTAGTCCATTGTACTCCCTGCCGTGCGTGGGGAAACCTTTGCACCGACAGCTTCAATAGAGGCTAAATACCCGCTTTCCCCACCTGTTTTCTTTTTTTGAAATGACGCTGCATCCTTAGGATTCCTAATATGCTTCAACTATTTCCGAGCAAGTCATTTGTGCTGCAAACATCGGGTGCTACCCTCCCTTGCCCATACTTAGTCTACTACTGCCCGTACTGCTCCTGCATGGGTGATATCGCAGGACCATGCAGGACTTCGGCTGGTACGTAAGGGGAAGAAGGTGGCATTGTTGAACTGCTTCTCTCATTCTGCTACTACAGCAAAATGAAGCGGAGATAAACATAATACTGTTAGCCTTGTTTCAGTACTTTCACTTACCACTTACATTCAACGTTTGCCTGATGTATACCCCCCGGGTTGTAGAGCAGGCATATGTTTCTTTCCTGCTCAGTATGGATAATACTTTTGGAATACCCATCATACCAGAAAATGAGGACGAGCGGCTGGCGAAACTGCGCAGCCTCAACATCTTAAATAAATACGAAGAGGAGGGCCCCTTCAAACACATCGTGTCCATTGCCTCACGCATGTTCGATGTGCCCATAGCACTCGTCAACTTCGTGGACATGGATTATGTGGTAACAAGGGCTGGTGTAGGCATGGATGGGGAAAACAGGATAAGCAGAGGCACCAGCCTGTGCTCGCTTTCCATACTGAGACAGGAGACTACTGTTTTTGAAGATGCCCGTGATAATCCCTGCCTGCTGGCAAACCCGCTGGTGGTAGGAGATTTCGGGCTGCAGTTCTATGCAGGCGCTCCTTTGATAACATCTGATGGCTACAGCATAGGTGCGTTGTGTATTGTTGACAAAGAACCAAGAGAGTTCTCTGAGTCTGACCGGAAGATGCTGGAAAGTCTCGCCTCTGCCGTCATGGACGAGATTGAGAAAAAGTAAAAGGTCACCATTCATACATTCACCAACAGCTTTGAATTCAAAAATTCTAATATCGGAGCCGCACATCACCATATCGTATGACATAGTGGAAGACATCCTGTACGCAGACTGGACAGGTGACCAAACGAATCAGAGCGTGCTGGATGGATGTGAGAAGATGCTGCACTGCCTCAAACTGTACCATGGCAAGATGGTGCTCAACGACAACACCCACGTCACTAGTATATGGGATGACGCCTCTCAGTGGGTGGCGGTGGACTGGTTTCCCCGGATGCACAAGGCAGGTTGCAAGTTATTTGCGTGGGTCTACTCCCCCAATGTGTACAGTAAGCTTTCAGCAGACAAAACCCTGCGCTATGGCGTAAGGGGTGTCCTTGCCACCACCTTCGACAGCAAGGACACCGCTCTGGCTTGGCTGAGGACGATGGGATAAGGGGTTAACTGTGAGGGGTGATATAGCAAGGCTATTTCGCCAGTGTGCTGAAAGCTGCTGACTGTCACAAGTGTCCAAGGCAGGGTCTTTGGAGGGAAACGTCAGGCTTGTTCATCAAGCTTTCCTACCCATGGCACCTTTTTAATAAAGCGGCACGACAGCACGAAAATGCTATCATTAATCTTGTGAAGAGCATGGGAAAATAAACGTACCTTTGAAGTCAACTCTACTCCGTACGCAGATGGTACTCTTTGACAACAGCCTTATCAGGTTGGATTACAACCCGGCTACGGACATCATGGAGGTGGAATACCCCGACCTGCACGATTACCTGCTCTCCGAGATAAAGCGTAGCATCGACACCCTGCTGGATACGGTCAATAACTATGATGTGAAGCAGCTCCTGCTTGACTCTACCAGAACCATCATCTCTGTTGGCGATGTGGAGAGCCGGGAGATTGCCACCTATCTTGCTGCGGGGTTGATGAGAACTCGGGTGCAGAAGGTGGCACGTGTACAGTCACCAAGCGCCACTGTGGAGACAACAGCGCAGAACAATATCAGGCACATCAGCGCAGTGCAGGTGCTGCCGTTCGAGTTGCAGAACTTTAGCAGCAAAGCAATGGCTTTAGAATGGCTGGTGGGTAAATCTTAACTACATTTTCAATTATTCTGTTTGGTGTTTATCTTGCGTCCCGCTACTTATTTACAAGAACAAAGGAGAAGAATAAAAGGATAGGGCATGGAGGATAAGATTACCCACGAGGACAGGATGCATGGCTCTTTTTTCGTCCTGCTCAAACGCTTCGTGGAGAGCCAGTTTGGTTATAGCACGTGGGTGAACCTGCTGGAAGCAGCAGGTATAAAGCAGGCTCCCTACCAGATGGATGAGACATACCCAACCAGCGAAATCGCTGCCATTGTAGGAAAAACTTCCTTACACATGGGAATTTCACCGCACCAGTTGATGGAAAAGTTCGGGGAGTCGCTGGTGCCAGACCTGCTGATGATGTACAAGAAGTATATGCATCCGGAGTGGCGCACTTACGAGATGCTGCTCAACACAGAAGCAGCCATGCACGCTGCCGTCAGGAAAGAGGATAGCAGGATAACCCCGCCGCTGTTGCTGGTGACAAAAAAAGGGAGCAGGCAATTAATTGTCGACTACTACTCCAAGCGCAGGATGGGTGGCGTAGCCGTGGGTATCATAAAGGGCATCGCCAGGCACTACGAGGAAAGCGACAGGGTAGAGGTCACGCTCCTGACGCCAGTGAATGAGGAAAGAGTACAGATAAGAGTGGACTTTGTATTGTAAGGAAGGTGCGTGGCAGCAACTCCATCGGCTACTGGAATTGCTCTGCTTCTGAGCCAACGACACGAAGTATTTTCTCCACCGTCATTGGCTTGGAAAGGAAGGTCACTGCCGAATCCAAACCTGCCCTGTCTACGTTTTTGTAAATCAGGCTACTGCTGTTGAGTACAAGCTTCGTGCTGTTGAAGTCAACAAGGTTCAGCCTATGCAGTTCTTCCATAAAAGTGAGACCGTTCATCACAGGCATCTCAATATCGGAAATGATATGTAATAGTCAAGATATGCTCTGACAGTTGAGGGTTATCTGACAGGCATCTGCCCTAAAGTAGTGTTCCATGAGCCCATGCCGTTGGGCTCATTTTTTTTCTGCACCACCCCTTCGTCTTCGGGTGC
>NZ_JBHUOX010000044.1:0-20074 GCF_042686245.1 Pontibacter toksunensis
CGACACTCTGGACAGCTTTGCGGATTATGGAAGAACGGCGCAACCTGTTTATGAAGATGGAAAACGACCACGCCCGTAAAGGACTTTCCACGATGGCTAAAAGTTACCATGAAAAAGCGGAAGCCATTCAGGGTCACGTAGATAAAATGAAAGAGGTTTTATTCGCTTCTCAAAAATCTGTATAGTTGTTTGCCAGATAAAAAGGCTTGACTTGAATACTGCTCTACCAATAGTCCTTCTTTCAAAACATATAAAATTGACCAAATGAAATTATTGCACCGCGTATTATTAATAGATGATGATGAGACCACCAATTTAATCAACAAACGCAACATACTGAATGCCAATGTAAGTACGCACGTTGATGCGGTTACAAGCGGCCAGGAAGCCTTAGATTATTTCCATCAGATTGAGCATATCACTTTACCGCTAGACCTTATTCTACTCGATATTCAAATGCCGGAAATGAATGGGTTTGAGTTTTTAGAAATCTATAAAAACCTAGACCCAAAATATAAAGCAAACCATATATTTGGATTGACTTCCTCAGCCAGTTTCTACGATTTGGTAAAAATAAAGACTTACGTCGATATTACCGACCACATATACAAACCCTTTACAACCATGGATTATGTAGCCTTGGTAAAAAAGTATTTTTGATTGCACGTCATTCTTTTACAACATATTATAAAGCACCAAATCATTCTGGCAAGGAGTTAAACAGCCAGGTGCTGAATGCCTCCTTTCCCGGATACACCGCTCATTGCCTTGGCTCTGTTGATTGGTCCACTGATCGAACTCCCTGTCTTGGTTCTGGTCTCTCATATCCTGTTGCAGATAAAGAGAAGGCTGGCTGTACCTGACGGTGGTGCTGGACCTGGCGGACCTGAAAGTGGTGGGCTGGGCGCTGAGTGAGACCATGGAGGCGGAAGCGACCAGTGTGGCGGCCTGGCAAATGGCGGTGAGAAACAGACCCCTGTTCCACTCCCTTTGGTTTCACTCTGACAGGGGCGTGCAGTACGCCTGCAGCGAGTTCAGAGAGCAGCTGGAAGGAGTGCCGGTGGTGCAAAGCATGAGTCGCAAGGGTAATTGTTGGGATAATGCGGTAGCCGAGAGCTTCTTTAAAACGATGAAGACTGAAATGGTTTACCACTACAAATTCGCCACCAGGCAGGAGGCGAGGCTAGCCGTTTTCGAGTACATCGAAAGCTTCTATAACCGAAAAAGGAGGCACTCGGCGCTCAGATACCTGACCCCTTGCCAGTATGAAGAATGGTTATACCAATAAAGTATGGCTGCCTAAGAAAAAGTCTCCAGTTAACTATTGCGATTCCACTTATATCCGGATACGTACGGCTACAGCCACTCAAAGAGAATGTTGCTGAAGTTTAGGCTCAGAAGCGAGCAGCCAAAGAGTTTTCCACTGGCGCGGCTGGACGAAATTTAGCGCAATAGCTCCCACTTTATAAGCTTGATGCGGATACAAGGCGAATTTGCCAAGCTAATCCCAGGAAACGGCAAGTATTTGATATACCAGAAACTGCCTAAGGCATCTCATCCTAAAGTACGGGCACTATGGCACGAAAGCAGGCTCCGTCACAGACGTTCCGCACTGTTGCAACGAAGGCTCCGCTACACAATACGGTTAAAACCTAATCCTCTGCAAGAAAAGTGTTAACTGCTGTATTAAAACGATCAGGAAACTCCCAAAGCATGAAATGCAAGCCAAAGGCTGTTACCTTTGCATGAGGTGCATTCTTCTTAAGCCAATCTTTCCCCTCTTCCGTCCAACCTAGCTTGTCGGACAGTACATGGAGCACAGGAATTTTTTCGTCTATCATCCTGGCCTCTTTTGTAAAATCAGCCATAGTGCCATCGTAATCAAGCAACAAGGCAACATGTGTTGGGGTTTTGAGCATCTCCTCTACAAACCAATTTGTTTCCGTTGCTGTCAATGGCTTGGTGAACATTGGCTCGATAAAAGCTTTAGTCGCATTCAATCGGTCATAACCCATGCCATTATAGAAAATCCTCATATCGTTGAAGGATTTAACTTGTCCCCATTCTCCATCCTGCTCTACAATCACTTTTGGAGAAGCGTCGACAAAAACGATTGCTTTTATATTGTCGATACCACAGGTGCGCAGATATGCATAGACAGCCAATGAACCCCAGGAATGGGCAACCAAAATGACGTCCTTTAGCTTCAGCGAATCCATGAACGTTTTCAGATCCGCACCATGCTGCAGGTAATTGTTGTTTTCCAAGGTTTTAGACGACTGTCCCTGCCCTCTGGGATCATAGGTGATGGCACGGTAATTTTTAGAAAAATAGGCAATCTGCTTTTGAAAGAAGTTTGTTGTACCAAAACTACCTGGAATAAAAATAATGGGCGTGCCTGACCCCGCTTCAACATAATACAGCTCTACGCCAGGGCTAACACGGACATATTGCTTTCTTTGATTCGTTTGTCCAAGGGTTGGATGAGTCTGGCAAAGGAATAAGAATAAAACAACACTTAAAAAATGGATGATGGATTTCATGAGACCTCCTTTTAAATGGCTTACAGTTACTAGGTAGCAGGAGCACGGCTCCTGCTACCTGCACTATGAGTGGAGCCGGTTTCATCTGCTTCGCCGATTGTTTCCTGGCTGTTTTGGCCTCTCCCCATGTCTCACGGCATAGTACACCTCCTGTCCGCACGGCAGAAAGCCAACCGCTGTGGGCAGTGCCTTCAGTACTTCATTCTATAGGTCATGATTTGCAGCCCTTCCTCAAAAAGGGTTGTGTCTATGAGTTGTGTTTTCACCGTCTTCTCTGTGCTGCCAAAAAGCCTGACGCCCTCACCTTGTATAAATGGGTTTAGCTTTACCTTCAACACGTCAATTTGCCCATGCTCCAAGAGCCAGCCAGCGAATTCACCGCCGCCACACAAATAGATAGCTGTTCCCTCGGCGGCTTTGAGTTCCTTTATCACCTCTACATCAGGTCTGCAGACCAGCAAGGGGCTATCGGGCTTATCAAAACGCAATGTGGTGGAAAAAATGTAGTGCCTCATGTGGGGGTAAGGCGCCTGTCCCGGCCTTAGCCCAAACCGATAGCCAAATTCATACGTCTTCCTGCCCATGATCACCGTGTCAAAGCTGAGCAGGTCATCCAGGTATTTCTGAACCCCGGTTCCCTGGGAGATGAAACCGCTGATGTCTCCCTGGGGTCCCGCGATAAAGCCATCGATAGAGGCGGCCACATAATACACGATGTCTCTCATCACCCTTCCTGCTTTACAGTTCCTTGCATTGACCCACGACGCGTTCATGCAGTAGGGGCGGGGCAGTCGCAAGCCTGCAGGATCCGCTTTATCGTGTGGAGCCATTCTTGCTTTCCGTGCTCAGACTTAATCACCTTGGCTCCCGCGTCACTCCCTTTGGTATTCTTTGCCCTGCTTCGGCCATTTTCCTGCCGATGTGCTCCATCACATCCCTGAACTCCCGCTCCGGGCTGAACTCCACCAGTTTCGTGTCTTCTTCCACGACGGCGGTGTGCCCGGCGGGCCAGTAGAACAAGTCCCCTTCGCGGGCGACCTCCTCTGATTTGTCATCGTAGATGATGCGGATGGCCCCCTTCAGGATGTAGCCCCAGTGGGGGCAATGGCAGCTGTCGTTGCTGAGCCCCTGAAGCAGGGGCCTCAGGTCGGTTCCCTTGGGGACCTGGTTGAAAGCGGCGGCCATGCCCCCAAAGCCGGCCGCGTTGCGCATCACGGTGCCGGGAGCCTCCATGGCGACGGGCAGATTTTCTTTGTTGATCTTCATAGCTGTAACTTTTTGATGGTGAAAGGATTTAGTTGCTGCTGCCTCTACCATATATACGTCACAGACCCCTTTTCTGCTTACTTCGAGGATGCGTATATTCTGGACAGGAGCGGCTTGCGGCTTCTTGGCTCTTTGCAGGTAACGTTGATTTCAGGACGAGTCAGATTTGAGCATCCGCTTCTTGTCTTGTCCCGCATAACGGCGAGTATCTGATACACCAAAAACTGCCTGAGGCATCTCATCCTAAAGTGCGGTTACTGTTGCGCACTGTTGCGCCTTGACGGCTCAACATGATGTCAAAAGCCAGGAAGGCTCTGTAGGAGTAAGGAGACGTCAGGATGACAGGAGCTCATCTTTAGCCCAGTTATGGGCAAAATCCCCCAGGAGAGGCTCCGCCGCCACCGAACGTACAGGCGTTATAGAACAAGAAAGGCTCCCCGTGTTGAGGAGCCTTTTCTTTGTAGCCTATAAGCTCTTTTATGATAACTCAATCTTAATCCGACCCTGAATTACGTATATAAGAAACTTCTTCAACTCAGTTCCTATGCCTTTCAATGGTAAAAATATGTCTACTAGTTTCATGGTTTTTGCTGTTGTATAAGCTCCTTTATATTAAGTTAAAAACGTGCAATGCATAAGCTGTAGCTTTAGTTTACGAGATAGCCTTTTGCGGCTATGACTTATGCACACTGTAAGCCACATTCTCCTTACTTATGCCCATGTTATCAAGGGAATAAATCCAAAATACATTAGATAAATTGAAGCAATTATATGCAAGCAAGACAGTACTGAGAGGGAATAATAAATTAGATTGTTGATTTTTTGCTGTCTTGATTTGTAGATTATAATACCCGAAGTCATAGCACCAATCACAAAAAGTACAGATAATACCATCAGGCTAGTAGAAATGAATGTGGGTTTGGAAAGCAGCACATCCCCATTTTCAATTCCAAAAAATTGCAGGTACAGGATTGATATTATAAATAAGCTTGTAAGAGTGGGTATCAAACTAATACGTATAACTACTTTATATTTTTCCCTGTTAATCAAGTACAAGAAGGTGAATACGGAAAAGCTTAAAAGCCCAACAATCATAAGTATTGTCCAGAGCACCAGTAACATCGCCTGACCAAAAACCTGAATACTTGAAATAGGCTTCAATACCGATGCCTCCGTATATAGTACCTTACCTGCTATCGGATCATCAGCCTCTACCAGACCTATTTTATTGGTCGTTCCTAAAGTGAATTGAGTGGGAGATATGGGATAATAAGTCGTTTTTGGTCCTGGTACTATCCATGATCTGGTTATAAAAGTCCTATGAATCTCAACCCTGTCAATGTTTATGAACATATCCTGATAAAATCGGTTTTGATTCCTTGGATTTATTGACAGATAATAACCATCCTTTATCTTTATTTGATTTTCATAATCAGGCTGTTGCTGTTTTAAAATCGACAGCATTTCTACTTCAAAATCTCGGACTAAGGCCATGATTTGTTGCATAGCCTGCGCGTTATTCGCATTCAGTAATATCACGTGACCGATGCCATGCTCTGGCAGATAGGATAGTTGCGAAAGTCCACCGTCCATAGCGCCGTCATGACCGTGATAAGTAAGGCCTTTGTAAACACTTGTAAAGTTGCCAAGGCCATAGCCTAATTCTAGCCCTGCTTGTGCCCCAGGAGTGCCTTTTGGTACCTCCATTCTATTGATAGACTCTTCTCTGAATAGAATTAGAGAATCTATTCTACCACGATTTAACAACAGCATCAGCAACTGAGCCATGTCTTTTGGTGATGAATTTAGGGCAGCAGCCGGGCGATATAGCTCATTCTTGTAATCCACGCTTTCCATTGCCCAATTATAAGTTTCACCAACCCATTTTTTATATATCTGATCATTGAAAAAGGTTGAGTGCTCCATTTTTAATGGCTTTAAAATGTTTTTATAAACATACTTCTCATAAGGCAATCCACTGACTTTCTCAACAATATAAGCTGCAACAGCGTACCCTGAATTACAATAAGACATCCTGGATCCAGGTACCCATCTTGATTTTCTAGAATGCGGATGAAATTCCAGGGCTTCTTTCAAAGCTATAGGTGGTGTTTGATTATGTACCATCTCGACTAAATGGGTCCCATCCCAGCCAGTTGTATGCTCAAGCAGATGTACTATTCGAACAGGGTGGGTTTCTTCCCATAGATTCTCGAACTCAACTCCCGGTACTATGTCCTTAATTCTGTCCTGAAGTGTTAATTGTCCATCTTCTTGAAGTTTAAGGATAGCAAGTGCTACAAACATTTTGGAAATAGAAGCCGTTCTGAAGATTGTGTTTTCTGACATTGTTTTGCCTCCACCCGATTTACCCTCACCTATTGCAACAACCCACTCAGGGTTGTCTTTACGCACTAGTACTAACCCGGCACAAAGTCCATTATAATTTTTTATAACCTTTTCAATGTCATTCTTTAATTGATTGAATCTTGAATTCTGCACTGAATCTAAAGGTGTCTTGTGATTGCTGAATCCATTGTAGGAAAGCAATAGCACAAGGAAAGCTGTGAGTGATAACTTATAAAACTGATTCAGCATAGACGTGGGTTTTGACGATTCCACATTGTGGCTAATTAAGGTATAAATGGAAGCCTATTCAGCTTAGGTGCCGAAATCTTAAGATAACCGGAACCGAACTAACTAGAAGCTATCTCATAAATAAAAATACACAACTTTCATAACAAGCAAAGAGGATGCAAAAAGCCAAAATAGCTTGTTTAGAGGCTTCCAAATATGCTTTATCTGAGTCTGAGGAATTTTTCAGATAGCTTCTAATATATTATATATTCCGGTTAATGTAAAGCAGGTCGGTAGGCGGTTCCTTCTCCCACCAAAGTACCAAAACCACTGACCCCCAAACTGGGCTACAGGGGCGGTTAATTTTATAACTGGTGTTATGTAAAGCAGGTGGATTAACTAAGCGGTTTTCTTCTACTTATTCAGGCCTTAGATTTACGCAACAGCCTGTTGCGTAATTACTCTGCGCGTCATGTTAAGCATTCCTACAAGCACTGATCAAGAACTTATAGCAGACTCCTTATTTTTGATGATGGAAGGAATACAGAACAGTACATTACCTGTAAGTGAGGTTGAGCAACTTATTGTCCATAACCGTGAGAAAGTGGCAACTACAGTCAATGCCGAAATTTCCCTGCTTTACTGGCTGGTTAGTAAACGCGTTAACGATGAAATACTAAGAAATAGCCGGGCTGAGTATGGCAAGCAAACAGTAACTGCACTTGCCCAACAGCTAACGCTGGAGTACGGTACTGGGTGGAGCCAGAAGCAGTTACTGCACTGTATCCGCTTTGCCAGTATTTTCGAAGATAAGCAGATTGTCTCCGCACTGCGGAGACAATTAACCTGGACGCACCTCAGGATGATTATTTACCTGGACGATGAGTGAAAGCGAAATTTTATATCGAGATGTGCAGGCTGGAGAAATGGAGCTCGCGAACCCTGCAGGACTGAGTAAAATTTATGCTTTACGAGCGCACAGCTATCTCTAAACAATCGGAAGTCACTATCCAGAATGACCTGCAACAGCTGAAGGAATCCAGCCAACTCACAGCTGACCTGGTTTTCCGGGACCCGTACGTCCCTGACTTCTTAGGTTTGGCAGATACCTACTCCGAGAAAGACCTGGAGGCCTCCGTGATTATACCAAACAGCCTTATAAAGCTTGACTACAACCCTGCCAGGGATGTCCTCTCTGTCACGACCCATGCAAGCTTGTGGAGGCGGGTTGTGAAAGAGCCTCCTGCTTGAAATACCTCCCTTCATCGTTTTTCAATGACAGGAATAAGGCTGCTTCTGCGTAGTACATAACAGGGACCTATTTCACAAATGCCGAGTTAGCCACATACTCGTAAGACTTCCTGACGGATTCCAGCTGTGAAGGAGAGGCACTGGTAGCAGGGTTAGGGTATTCCAGCTCTACATAATACCTTTCCAGGCCTCCGGAAGCATAACCGGCTTTGAAGATGTTTTCAAAATTCATAAATCCTGTCGAACCCAGAACGTCTCTGTCTTTGATGTGCAGGAGGGGAAAGCGCCCGGGGTACCGCCTGAAATAGGCAACTGGATCACACTGCCCCATTACCGCCCAGTACACATCCATCTCAAAAAATACCAGGCTGGGATCGGTGTTAGTCAGAAGAAAATCATAGAAAATTTCGCTTGGGTAGCTATCATGGGTGATTTCCATCTCCGGCGACCAATCCTCCCCCCGCTTTGCCCCAATCCGCTCAAACTCGGCACTATGGTTATGGTAGCCCCATCGCATATTTGCCTCCCTGGCCAGCTCCCCTGTCTGGTTGAAGACGTCACAAACCAGTTTAGCATCATCCGGCGTGTGGACCAGGGGCATAGCCGGCTGTACCATCACAGGGACGCCAAGTTCATGGTGATCAGCTATAGCCCGTTTCCAGAACTCAAGAACGGTACTGGCATTTTCCCGGGTATAGGTCTCAATCTGGATACTGCGCGCTCCTTTACCGGTTCCTCCGCCATCACCGAATTTGTAAAAGCTTTTCAGAGGGGGCTCCAGGTGCGAACTGGTAGGTTCAAGGCCGATGTCATCCAACATCTTCCGGTACTCCTTTAACGAATAACCAAGAACAGCACCTCTTTTGTCCTGCTGTTCATAGCCATAGAGTTCCACATGCGAGAAGCCGATGTGCTTCAGGGCTTTCAAGGAACCTACCATGTCCTGCTTCAACTGGCGGCGGATCGAATAGGTCTGAATACCGATTTTCTTTTGCGTAGGAGCGCCTGCGGCTCCCCAGGCATTGCTGGCCGGAAGCATTCCTGCAGCCGCAAGTGCCGTGGCGTTTTTAAGGAAAGTTCGTCTTTCGTACATATGGGAGACGGAGTAAGTGGCGGTAAAGTTAAGGTAGCAACAAATTGATTATCATGCTATAATGAAAATGGTATAGCTTATTGAACTGGCCTTCCCTTAGAAAAGAATACCCTGGCGCGCGACCACAAAAGAGGCGCAATTGTTAACAGCGCCTCCTTTGTTATTGGTTAGATGTTTCAGCTTCTTTCGGCACTGCTATCTTCGGTGTGGGGGCTTTTTTCATATCCTCTCCAAGGTAAAAGCTCAGATGAGGCGGCTGATTGTAAGCAACATTCTGCCAGGCGATACTGAGCCTGTACTGCGGATCGTGCATGAGCGTGTAAAGGCGGTGGTGTGTAGGAATGACGGTCGTATAAACGCGGAGTTCGCTGGGGCCTGCACTCAGGATGAACTCTTCCCGCCAATCGCCGAACAGGTCGGCTGTCAGGTTCGGACTTCCTCTCCCGTTGCCTCTTTCTTCGCTTGCCGTGAAAATAGTGCCGCCTTTGTATTTACTGACCTTGCCGCCGCCCATTAATTCACGGGTGAGATCGCCATCCCACCAGATTAACCAGGAGGCTGCGGGGGTAGGTCCTATTCTAGTCCCTTTCATAGAATGCAGGCCCTCAGAGCCTGACCACCACATCTCTGCGCCAGGATTGTCGGGGTCTATATTTTCTGCCACTCCTGCTCCAACATCCGTGTCAATGGCGCCTTCAAAGTGCACTTCTCCTGTACGGGCACTATAAACAGCCACTCCGGGGCCTGCATCTTTCACATATCCCGAGTCGCCTTTTGAATGGTCTTCTATTTCATGAGGGCCAAATACCTCCAGTCCGGGGCGCTCCAAATCAAGGTCACTCACGTGGAGGGCATCCCCATGGCGGAAGCCGGTAGAGAACATACCTTTTCCGTTGTCGTCCACCACCATAGCGCCATAAACAATTTCGTCCTTCCCATCGTCATCCACGTCAGCAACGGTCAGATTATGGTTCCCCTGGCCGGAGAAAGGGTTATTGCCATCTTTGGTGTCAAACACCCAGCGGGAGGTTAATTTTCCATCTCTGTAATCCCAGGCGGCGAGCACTGTCCGGCCGTAATAGCCGCGGCACATCACCACGCTCGGCAACTTGCCGTCCAGATAGGCCGCACAAGCCAGGAAACGGTCTACCCGGTTTCCGCTGTTGTCGTTCCCTCCGTTTCCGCCGGGACCGCCCCAACCATCGGTAGGATAGCGGGAAGGGATGTAGTCGGTTGTGGCAAGCGCAGCTCCGGTCTGGCCATCGAATACCGTAAAGAACTCAGGCCCGTCGAGTACTTTACCCAGGGTATTGGGCTGTTTGCTGCGGTAATCTTTCGTGGAGTCTCCAATCACCTGTCCCTTGCCATCTATAGTACCATCGGCCGTTTTCATGGCAACTTCGGCCTTACCGTCACCATCCATGTCAATCACTATAAATTGGGTATAGTGTTCGCCTTCGCGGATGTTGCGGCCCAGGTCAATGGTCCACAGCAGTGTTCCATCGAACTTGTAGGCTTGTATAATGGGTTTGTCGGTATACCCATTGAAGGAGTTGTCAAGTCCTTTGCCCACCTGGTGGAGCACAAGCTCGTACTGGCCATCACCATCCAGGTCTCCGGCTGAAGCGTCGTGCGGCCGGTAACCCGCAGGCGTCTTTAGCGGAATGGACAGGTATTGGGCTACCGGCGCGTTGGCGGGGATGATAAAAGGTTTACTACCGGTCGTTTCTTTGCCTTTCATGAGGGCTTTCACGGTGTAGGCGGTGTTTTGCGTCAGGTCCGCCTTAGTGTCAGTAAAGTTCGTGCCGCCGGTGATGGGATGCGGGTTAAGCTTTACAGGTTTCCCTGAGCCTGTCGTGCGGTAGAGGTTGAAAGGAAGGTTTTCTGGTTCGGTTGCTAACACACGCCAGCTGATGAAAACAGCATTAGGCTTGTGCCGGACGGCTACCACCCCACGGTCCAGGTTCTCCATGACACGCTGACCGGAAGCAGAGACGGCTAAGCAAAAAAAGAACAGGGATAGAATCAGATTTTTCATACGCTATGCTTAGAAATGAAGGTGTTGACGCAGCTCCGAAAATTGTGTCTACGTTGTGGGCTGTAGTCCGGGGGCAGCTACCGGCAACAAGGGGCTTCTCCGGTGCAGGGCACAGTCCCCAAGCTGGCCTTGGTGTTTCGTCAGACCTTGCGCAACTTCATGAAGAAACCTGGTGAGTTGCAGGACAAAACAGGCGGATCATATAGTAAGCCGGCTGATAAGAACCCCTGATACTTATAACCGGCTTTTATGAAAGGTTGTTACCTTAATTTATTTTCTTCCCGTTAACGGTTACATTCTTCAGTTTAAAGTTTTCTATAATAGAGGTATCTACCTGGAGGAAATTCTCCGCTGTTACCTCAATGTTTTCAAATCTGAAGTCCGACAAGATAGCTTTGTAGCCTGGCGTATCAGACTTCTTGTCTGCAATGCCCACGTTGAAGAAGTTTTCGCAATCCAGCTTTATGTTGCGCATGGTGATGTGGTGGGCGGTAGATGTCCCGGACACCTGCTCCCCTTTGAGGTCGAAGAACTGTGTCCAGGGGCGTATGTAGATGAAGTTGCCTATGTCATGGCCTTCAATGTCTTCTACCAGCACATATCCGTAATTCTGAGGCGTGTCCGGGCGCATTTTGAGCCACAGCAAACGTTCTGCGTGGTTTATCTTAATCCGCCGCAAAATGATGTTGCGGTTATGGATGGACTCGCTTCCGAAGGTTAAGGCGCCGTGGCAGTATCCGTACGTGCAGTCTTCAATGATGATGTTTTGGTTGCCCCCGTTATTAGGGTCTTTGTCAGCACGCGGCCCTTTACCGCCTTTCAGTGCGACGGCATCGTCATTGACCGACATGTAGCAGTTTTTGATGAGTACATTTTTACAGGCGTCAATGTCCACTGCATCGGAACTTGGGGCTTTGACTGGCTCTTTGGGAGAGTATATGTACAGGTCGAGCAGCTTTACGTTTTCGCATTTGTAAAGGTGGGTCGTCCAGAAAGGTGAGTTCATCAGTTTCACACCTGAGAGCTGGACGTTCCTGCTGTTGGAGATGTACACCAGCCTTGGCCTCATTTCATCCATATTGGTGGTGTTGGGATTGAACTCACGCCTTAGCCAGAACGATTTCCAGTAGCGCAATCCGTTGCCGTCGATGGTTCCCTTACCTGAAATAGTAAAACCGTCCAGGCCATCGGCATTCACCAAAGCAGCAAAGTATTTCAGGGTCTGCCCCTCCATACGGGTCATCACCAGGGGGAAATTGCTGATGTCATCACTGCCCTTTAGCCTGGCGCCTTCTTCCAGATGCAGGTGCGTGCCCTTCCTGAAAAACAGCGAGCCACTCAGGAATGTCCCTTTGGGGATAATGACAACGCCGCCGCCGTTTTCATGGGCTTTGTCTATAACCGCCTGTAAGAGCGTTGTCTGTATGAGAGTGCTGTCGCTTGAGAGGTTATAGTCTGTGATACGGTACTGCTTCCCCAGTTTGGTGATATCAGTGGGTTTGTTTTGCCGGAACCAGTCTGGTATCGGCGTTCCATCCGGAAACACTTCCTTTGCATAGGAGGTAAGATGAAGCGTTATGAAAAGGAAGAGCAGCAATGCAAGCCTGGTTTTTTGTGTCATCATCGAATTTCTATTTTTCTGAATTGAAACAGGTTGGAGAAAGCACCGAAATCCACTATCATCTGTCAATTGGACAAATTAAAAAAATCAGGCGATATTTGATATAGATTTTTCTGGTAGTACTGCTCCGTATGGAGGAAGCCCGAAAAAAACGCTACCTGGGAAAAAGCAGGAGAGCCTAAAGCCCCTGGCGATGTTCCAATCCTGTCGCTATGTGACCAGCCCTGTTTTTGTCGTGGGATAGAGCAGAGGAATTCCAAACCTGTAATCCGGCGTGAAAGCAAAAAGGAATGTGCTCAGTAACAAACACAGTCCCTTTCACTACTCCTCTGGCTTGGCGTTTACTTTCGGCTATGCCCTCCTGAGAAAGTGTACCATTTTCTTTTCTGACCTTTTGTATCAAGCCTGAAAAGCACACCAGCCAGGCAGACGAAGGTGTAAGGGAGACCAACTGCCATTGCCCCTGTAAGGAAAGGAGGCCACAGCAGAAAACACTGCCTGGCTACAAGCTCTACCTGAAGCAGCTCCCATGCTCCACGAGAACTTCTTCCCCGACGACAACCAACAAATGCAGCCGATGCTGCGAAAGCCGGGCCCATGCTGATGTAACTGATGCGGCGTAAGTTGGGCAGAGCAAGAGACAGTAGTTTACATCACAGCGCTAATTTGGAAAGACTTTCTTACTGGGACTACAACTTTCGAGGTATTCCGTAGGTAAAAAGCGGAGCTGTAACGGATAATACTCCTCATATTCATTATTTAAGTATAGGCATGGATACATTGGTAAAAAAGTTCCTGGAAAAGGTGGCGTCAAGAGACCCGCATGAACCGGAGTTTCTGCAATCTGTACAGGAAGTGGCGGAGACAATAATTCCTTTTATAGAAGAGAACCCGAAGTATAAGAAGGCCAGGATTCTGGAACGCATGGTAGAGCCTGAACGTGTCCTTATGTTTAGGGTGCCCTGGCTAAACGATCAGAACGAAGTGGAGGTAAACCGTGGCTTCCGGGTACAGATGAACAGCGCCATCGGCCCCTATAAGGGGGGGCTTCGTTTTCACCCCTCTGTGAATCTGAGCATCCTAAAATTTCTGGCATTTGAGCAGGTTTTTAAAAACAGCCTTACTGGCCTGCCTATGGGCGGCGGCAAGGGGGGATCAGATTTCGACCCTAAAGGAAAATCAGACAGCGAAATCATGAAGTTCTGTCAGAGCTTTATGACAGAGCTGTACCGCCATGTAGGGGCTGATATAGATGTCCCGGCGGGTGACATAGGAGTTGGCGGAAGAGAGGTGGGGTATCTGTTTGGCCAGTACAAGCGCATAAAGGGCCAGTTCACCGGAGTGCTTACTGGCAAAGGAACCAGTTGGGGCGGAAGTGTTATACGTCCGGAGGCCACAGGGTATGGGGTGGTATACTTTGCGGAGAGTATGCTGGGAACACGTGGAGAATCGCTGGAAGGAAAAACCGTGCTTGTTTCCGGCTCAGGAAACGTTGCGCAGTACACTGTAGAAAGATGTATACAGGCAGGCGCTAAAGTAGTAACTATGTCCGATTCCAGTGGGTTTATCTATGAGCCGCAAGGTATCGATGCTGATCGGCTGGCGTTTGTGATGGAACTGAAGAATGAAAAACGAGGGCGGATCAGCGAATATGCTGAAAAGTTTGGATGTGAGTTTTTTGAGGGGGAGCGGCCGTGGAAAATAAAATGCGATATCGCTTTTCCAAACGCTACACAGAATGAACTGGACGAGGAGGACGCCCGAGCACTTGTTGGGAATGGCTGTATTTGCGTTGCGGAAGGGGCCAATATGCCAAGTACACCGGAGGCAATTCATGTCTTTACAGAGGCTAAAATTCTATATGCGCCTGGTAAAGCCTCTAACGCAGGTGGGGTGGCAGTGTCCGGACTGGAGATGTCCCAAAACTCGCTGCGTATCTCTTGGAGCCGGGAAGAGGTAAACAGCAAACTCTGGCAAATCATGAAGGAAATCCATGGCATATGTGTAAAGTACGGCGCAGAAGAAGACGGTTATATCAACTATGAAAAAGGGGCTAATATCGGAGGCTTTGTTAAAGTAGCCGAGGCTATGCTGGCTCAGGGAGTAGTTTAGAAAAGGACAAAGGCGAGCGTAGTTATATCAGAAACGAAACAAACTTTATAGAGTCTTTATACGTGCCTCCGGTGTTTTGAAGACAGCAAAAGCCACATAATGCATCAGTGGTCACTGGAGTTCAAATTTTTTTCTTGTTCTGTTCTTCTCTGAATATTACAAGCCAATAATAACCCCTCCCCGGCAGGCTTTGCACCCACCGTTCAGCACTCCGCCAAATGCTGCTCATTCGTCGGAGAGCTTCCCATGTGCTGGTCACCGTTCCGCCAGCCTCATCATTGGCTGCTCTTCATTCTTCTGCTGCCGGAACAGTGGCTTCCCCTCCCGCGCAAAGCAGGCGCCACCTTCAAACCTGGGAGTTTATTATCACTTATGCTCTAGTCTGGGTAAAATCATGGTTTAAATACAAAAGGGGTAAAGAAATCAGGAGGTTAATTAACTCCATTACCCAAATTAGCCTGTTCAGAAGATGGATTGTCATGCCCTCTGTCATATTCATTATATGCAGCATAGTCCCCTGGCCCCATCAGCTCGCGCACATAGGGCTGTAGTCCCGGTGAGCGCTTTATACCTCATGAATCTGGAGAAGCCAGGCTCGTGAAGGCTCACTTCGATACTTTGGGCAAACATTTTTTTGGCAATTGCCGGATGCTGGTCCTCCGGCCACTCCTCCTAATCCGGCTTACTGGGTGGTATTTTCTTAATCTACTCGTCGTAACTGACGATGGCGCTTCCATAGCTGTACATCAAGCCATGAAGCAGGGCGCCACTTGCGAGGCCGGCCTGATGGCAAGGTGTGCCACCTGCTGGAGGTTGCGGTGCTCCAGCGGGTGTTCAACTTCTGTCTTGTGACAGAAAGTAATATAATAAACTGATAATGAAGTTCATGAACCTATCGATGAGGCTTAACAGCGCGCCGTAATGGTAAATTGCAAAGACATTATAGTAAATATATATAGTAATTATAGTATATTTTGCAGCGGAGTATTCGTAGAGATGGCAGCAGATCCATTGCCTTTGTGAAAAACGTGCCGGGTGCTGCGGCAGGTTAACAGGCTGCAGTTCCATGTTTGGCTTTAAGGGGCGCCCTTGGGAGGCATTCTGGGAAAGCGGGGCCGTCAGGAGCGCCTACTATAGTACTTCACACTTCAAAAGAGGAGAAAACCATGAGATTCATTCCAACCCGCTTTCACGGGATATTAGATTATGTGGTGGGCTTGTTGCTGTTGGCGTCGCCCTGGCTGCTGGGCTTCAGCGAAATAGAGGCCGCCACCTGGGCAGCAATCATAGCAGGTGCCGTGGTGCTGCTGCAGGCAGTTGTGACAGACTTTGAGGCTGGTATCCTGCACAAGGTGCCGATGGGCATGCACCTGCTGGTGGACCTGGTGCTAGGCACTGCGCTGGCGGCTTCCCCATGGCTGCTCAGTTTTGACGGAAGGACATACCTGCCGCATCTGATTCTCGGCCTGTACCTGCTGCTGGCTTCGCTTGCGACACATCGCAGGCCCAGTCGCCCTTACCAAAGAGGTTATGTCCGTCCCGGGCATGTGCGATGAGGTGCAAATAAGCTCTTTTACGGGCAGGGCAGGCACTGTGGAAGGTATGCGTACAGGAAAGGCGCTTCCTCAGGATTATTCCATAGATAGACCGCCTCCTGTTGTTCTGGTTCACAACTACCGGAGGCACTTGATGCTGTGGACCTTCATCAGGCCGCGGATAGTGCGCTTTCCTAAGTGCACGAGGGAGCTAAAGTCATACGAGATGCGCAGCACCCCGCTGGCGCTTTCGCCCGCTATCTCGAACTCCACCCGGGAGGCCGGTATGGTGTTGCTGTTTTAGTATAAAAGGTAAACACACAGGTAAACAAATCCTTGCTACGGCTTACAAGGCAGGGAGCCTAAATTATTCAATTTAGATTTCAATAATGTACCTTTGTGCCCTACTTTTGCAGCAGTAGCGCGTAACTTCAATTGTATTTGTTTACCTGAGTCAGAGGCAAAAAAGAGC
Organism: Pontibacter toksunensis; assembly: GCF_042686245.1. Lineage (NCBI taxonomy): Bacteria > Pseudomonadati > Bacteroidota > Cytophagia > Cytophagales > Hymenobacteraceae > Pontibacter > Pontibacter toksunensis. The sequence continues at coordinate 16,509 of NZ_JBHUOX010000044.1, forward strand.
GTAAATTATTGATTAATAACCAATTGCATTGATAGTTATTAAATACCGTAATAATTCAAGCTCCCAAGAACGAAACCTGATCTCTGCAAATGGGTACTTTAAAGGAGAAGCCATTAATATAATACAGGACCGGAGGGAATAAATGGAATACTAGCAGTCTGATGGCATATTGCAGACCTTGTGATTTGCGAAGGTAATAGGCTCTTCGGTGCTACCTATAACAGGAGATTGATGAATTTTAGTTATATACTAAGGCACACTAAAATTTATAATTTACTAATAATGAGGATTTCATATTAAAATTATGATTCCAAACGGGATCCCATCAAGCATAAAGCCAGATAACAAAATGTTGTCTGGCTTTCTTGTTCCCCCCCCTTTTTTGCTACTTTTAGTGTACATCAGACAACAGCTTTTTATGCTGCTTTATAGAATCTCGAGTTACACTTTGAGTGAGAAATAAGTTACACTATGATTTCTGTTAGATACTATCTACACAGTAAGGCCAATCGTAAGTGAGAGCACCCATTGTAAGTGAGTGTGTACTTGGATGGGGTGGCTCGCCTGCAGCAGGCAGTGGGGGAGAGCCTTTCGCCGAAGCAGTGGAACCAGGCAGGCCAGAAGGTAAAACACAAGCACGATTCCTTCAAAGAGATGAACACCCGGCTCGACAACCTAAAGACAAAGGCTGGATTATGCTTATGCGACACTGGCTGAGTACCTGGCCAATGACCCTAAAACCGCCGGGCAGCAGTATGCCCATAGACTTTATGACTTGCGCAGGTTAAGGAATGCCCTGATGCAGGGGGGAGGGTGGCACCAGTTATAGGTCCTCCCCGCCAAGCTGCAGCTGTCAGAACAGTGGCTTCCCCTCCCGCGCGAATCAAGCGCCACCACAGCTGAAGCGGGTGAAACAGGGATAGCGGAAGATAACCCATCGCAAAACCATACGCCGTTGCTGCGTAAATTGAATCGCTACAAAAGGGAATAAAGGCATTAAGGCAAGGAAACGGTACTTCTGGTTCTTTGTGCTAAACATCATCTCTGATGAACGAAGAGGGTAGGGCTGCACGGCAACCGGAGGTAGTTTCCAAACATGGCGTCAATTGTTGCAGGACTTCACCTTTGACCCGTCCCCCGCCTAAAGTATATCGCGGCAGTGACGCGCCCTAGTGCCGGAGATTTTTCCCAACAAGGAGTTTGTCCCCGGAGTCGTCCACTTCAAACAGCTGTGGAATCCGGATGTACCGTCCCTTTGCGTCCTCCCGATGGCTGTGCACCGCCATCAGCAGTTTGCCCTGAAAGGTGCGAAACATCATGCCGTGTCCGTAGTCGGGCGGTGTAATTGGCTCCTTTTCGTGTATCCAGGGTCCATCCAGGGTGCCGCTTTCGGAATTGGCCACGCCCTGCGTATAGATGTTGTGAACCCAGCTCGTCCAAAGCATGCCTAACTTACCGGTTTGGGTGTAAAACAGCCAGGGGCCGTCGGTTACTTTATTGGGAACGACATTGCCCGCTTCGTCACGCTCTTTGCTCCAGGGCGAATCGCTGGCACGGAAAAGAAGTTTGCCTTCGCCTACCGAACCGCTTAAGTCCGGTTTCAGTTCTATTTTTTCGATGGTGCCGTTCCAATTCTGCAGCCATTCATAACAGTACACCATGTAAGGCTTCCCGTCTTTATCGACCCAAAAGGTGCCGTCCAGGGTAGGCTTGTCTGCCGGCAGGTACACCGGGTCCTGCATGGGCACATACGGCCCTTCGGGTTTGTCGCTGACCAGGATGTGGCTGGCACGGCGTTCGATGGCATTCCCCCGCACCGTATCTATTTTCACGTCCCGGTTGGTGAAGGTGGCGAAATAGTAATATTTGCCTTTGTACGCATGCAACTCAGCCGCCCAAATCATCGGGTTCCTCCCCATCCACGAGTCAGGATCTGTTTTAACGACTTTATAGGGGCCGGTCCACTTTTTCAGGTCTTTGCTTTTCCATAGCATACCTCCCGTTCCGGTCATGTAATACATAGAAGTTCTTTGGTCAGCAAGGATAAAAGGGTCGCTAAGGCGGATGGAATCCAGGGGCACATCCTTTCTTACTACCGGCTCCCTGTTCTGTGGGAAAGCCGGGGTCAGGTTTAAAAGGATGAATGCCAGCAGAAAGAAGGCTCTTTTATAGTTCATTGTTTTGCAGTTGGTCTTTCGGTTAAAATTTTACGCAGTGTTTCTATCTCAATATCGGGCTTTTTCTTCAAATAGTGACTCCAAATGCTTACCTCTTCCCAAAGATTCACACAGCGTTAAATCAGAAAACCGGCTCAGGCAGGAGCATAGCTTACGGCTGTTCTTTCTCAAGCAGCCGGACTTCTGATAGAAGCGTTGCCTGCAGTAGAAAACAGGTGAATTAACATCGTTAACTACATTGCCCTAACGAGAAACAATTCCTACACCCTCCAGGAGGGAGTAAGGGTTATAGTACTTTCGCGGGAGAAGGAACCGCCTGCCAAACTGCTTTATATTGACCGTGATATATAGTATATTCGTTAGTCCGGTTACGGTTATCTGTCAATTTCGACAGATAAGCCGAATAACTCCGTATATACTATAGTTGTACGTCATGGTAATTATGAAAGAGTAAATACCTACAATTGAAATAGTCTCTGTTGGTGCAAGCAGACTGAAGCTGAACCAAAGCAACTTTGAAATAGCCCTTATTGAAGAAAACAAGCTTGAAAGCCACCGTGGACTTTTTTATGATTGGCTGATTGAGCAGGAAGGCGTAATTGTTCATCTTGGCAATCCAGACTTCAAAGAAGATAAAAATGGTGGGTTCTTCGCAGGTGAATTGATTGATTGGAGCTTCGAGTCAACTACCATTGAACTAAGCTTTGATAAAGGAGAAACAGGAGCCAACCAGATTTCAGGCTTCAGATTCTTGACTGAATATCAAATTGAAGTGGCGCTAATACTTGAAGAAGCAATTAGTGCTTCACCCGAACACAAAGCCTACTTTCTTACAGATATCCAGTTCGGAGCAGACGAAGGGGAAATAGCAGAGAAGAGTCTTAGCGACTTCTGGACTCTGCATGATACAGAAGGCTTAAAATGGAATACTCTTTATAAACTGAAAAAGTAAAAACCACGAGCGTACAACAATGTGTAGCAGGAAGGCTTGCTGACGCTTCGCCTCTGCTACACGAGTAACGTTGGCAGCTATTAAACAATTGCTATCAAACAATACTGTTCATCACTTGTTCATGTGGCCTTATCTTTTATAATTTTGACTAAATTTCTGATTGCACTTATTTTTTTTACCGGATTGACCTTTACCAAAAGCCAAGGGCAATCCAGACGTATTATTTCTCCAGTCGATCAATTGGCGGGGTTAGCTAAGGTGTGGGGATACCTGAAGTACTACCATCCACAAGTAGGGAAAGGAGCGGTGGTGAGCTCCTCCCATTTTTAGGACATGTGAAAAGTAGAGAATTCGGGTTCTACTATATTACATTCCACCCACTCTTCCGGCGTCTTGTCGCCCAATGAGCTATGGGGCCGGAATTGGTTATACTCCTG
>NZ_JBHUOX010000045.1:0-19409 GCF_042686245.1 Pontibacter toksunensis
TTTTGACTACCTTCATACTGTGGCAGTAGGGGCAGTTTACCTGGATAGTTATCTCGCACATAACTTTCAACTAACACCCTTGCTGCCATACTTATTCCAACATCATACATTCTAGACCACAGCCAAATTTTAAATGATAACTGTTAAAACACTATGACAAAGCAAGCACTTTTAAATCAGATAAAACTAAACGACCTGGAACTGAAAAACCGCGTTATCATGGCTCCCATGACACGCAGCCGTGCCGACAACGAAGGCAATGTACCAAACGACCTGATGGCAGAGTACTACACGCAACGTGCCGGAGCAGGCCTGATAATTTCAGAAGGCTCACAGGTATCAAAGCAGGCGGCAGGCTATATTAACACGCCCGGTATTTATACTGAAGAGCAGGTAGAAGGCTGGAAGAAGATAACAGATGCTGTACACGAGGAAGGCGGAAAGATTTTCCTGCAGCTATGGCACGTAGGCCGCATGTCGCACCCGGATTTCCATAACGGAGAGTTGCCAGTGGCTCCTTCCCCTATTAACCCGGAGGCGAAGTCTTTCACGCCGGAAGGCTTCAAAGACACTGTGACACCGCGTGAGCTAACTGTGCAAGAGATAAAGCAGATTGTGCAGGATTTCAGGAATGCCGCTGAGAATGCCATCAATGCAGGCTTCGATGGAGTAGAAGTACATGCTTCGAACGGCTACCTGTTCCACCAGTTTTTTGTGACTTCCGCCAACACCCGAACAGACGAGTATGGCGGCTCCAAAGAAAACCGTGCCCGTATTTTGTTCGAGGTACTCGATGCCATCAAGGAAGTAGTCCCGGTGGAAAGAGTTGGTGTACGCCTGAACCCAAGCCTGCACAACTCTTTTGGCATCACGCTGAATGAGGATACTATCCCTACTTATGATTACATCATTGAAAAGCTGAACGACTATAAGCTTTCTTACTTGCACCTCTCAGAGCCGTTCACAGATGTAAGTGATGTGCCGCATGCAGAGCCCAATGTGGCGAAGCGCTACCGCCCTATCTACAAAGGGAACTTGATTATTAATGCAGGCTTTACGCAGGAAACCGGTAATAAAGTAATAGAAGAGGGCGATGCAGACATGGTAGCTTTCGGCGTGCCGTTCATCGCTAACCCAGACCTGCCAGAGCGCTTTGCACAAGAAGCAGACCTACAGGAACCAGACCAGAAAACCTTTTACACTACTGGTGCCAAAGGTTATATTGATTATCCTTCTTTAGCGGAAGTAGAGGCCTAAGGCGCTTTTTCATATATACCTAAGATTACAGCCAGTTGCCGCGAGGTAGCTGGCTGTTTCTTTTACTGCCATTCAGTTTTAACGCTGGACCTGTGACTGCAAGGTATAAGTGCGCCGATTACCGGTCCGGTACCAGTTGGCAAACAGGACCACCACCAGCAACAGCTCAGCAAAATCACCGCCGTAGTACATGAGCTGTGCCGCCTCCCGTATCTGTTCCAGATCATGCGGTGTGTGCCGGGGCCAGCTATAGGCGTACATGAACTTACTCAGAAAAGCATGCGCCGCTATACTCATGAACAGCACAACTAAACGGGTGCGCATGCCGGGGCGGTGGGGTGCCGGATCCGGCCCGACAATGGACCATGTAAAAAGGTAGCCTGCAAGCAGGAAGTGAAGGTGCACCAGGTAGTGCACAAAAGAACTAGTCAGCGTCAGGTTGTAGAGCGGCGTCAGGTAAAGCAGGTACATTCCGCCAATGTTCAGCACAAGTGCCGTACCTGGATGGCTCAGCCAGTGAAACGGTTTGCTCCGCAGCACAGCAGTTACGGTGCGTGCACCCTGAACAGGCAGTGTGCGCAGCAGCAAGGTAAGCGGCGCGGCTAATACAAGGCCAAGCGGGGCAAGCATTCCTATCAGCAGGTGCTGTATCATGTGGCCCCTCAAATCGTAATGGGCATATTGCATAAGCGAGGGTGTCATGGCAACGGCAAGCAAACTAAGCCCCACGATGAAACTGATGGTACGCCACCTGCTCCAGCGGTTCTCGTGATGGCGCTGCCGTGCTACAGCAAACAGATAGATAGTCAGCGCCGCTGCCAGGAGCAGGAAAGGTATAATTTCAGCCAGTGCATTTCCTCCGGCTGCTGCATGATGCCCTGTCGTTTCCATTGCCATCATCTACCGTTTACGTTTCGGCTACAGTATGCTTTGTTGCTGCTCTCGCTTTAAAAACCAGCCAGATGCCAATCAGTAGCAGCACCACTCCTGCCAGGTTCCAGGCCAGGTCGTATGGCAGCAGCGGCACACCATAACGGACCTGGTGCAGACGCAGTACTTTGTGATCTACTATACCATCAAATAGCTGAAAGCCTCCCAGTCCAAGGAAAAAGCCAGCCCAGGTCCACAGTGGTGCAAGGGAATGGCGGCGGCGCAGGTCGGAGAACAGGAAAAACCCGGCTACTATAGCGATCAGTTCGAATGAATGGAGCAGCCCGTCTGTTAGCAAACCTATTTCCAGGGTAGACTGGTCGTAGAAATGATGCCACGCCAGCAGCTGATGAAAAATAATTTCGTCTACTGCCGCCATCACCCCAATACCAATCAACACGCCCGTCCATCTCGAGCGGGAAATATCCTGATGCTGCTGCTTGTTTAGGTTCATAAAAGAATTGCTCTCTGCAGGACAAAGGAGTTTACCTGAGCAGTATAAATCTTCGCCCTGTCAACTGATTTGCTTACGCTGAATTTATCAAAGAGATGTTTTTCCGGGGGACTTCAGAAAGAGCAGGCGCTTGTATCCTGAAAGGAGAATCCTGCGGTCTGCACAGAGATGCTTCCTCAGGTTCACGGTACAGTAGTGTGGTAGTGGTGTAAAAGCATCTCCCTCGCATAGAGGCGTGGTTGCATGGCCCTCACAAAGGGTAAACATCAAAAACAGGAATGCTCTTTGCCCTATTAAGCACAATTTAAGCTACTTTTACCTTTTAGACCTGCTGCTAAAGAGCAGCATTGCTGGCTTAAATACACGTATACTTTACATGAAACTGAAAATAAGAACCGGCTTTGGCTACGATGTGCACCAGTTGCAGGAAGGGCTGGATTTCTGGCTCGGCGGCATCAAATTACCGCATACACACGGTGCGTTGGGCCACTCTGACGCTGATGTGCTGATTCACGTTATCTGCGATGCCCTACTGGGTGCAGCCAATATGCGCGACATCGGCTTTCACTTTTCCGACAAAGACCCTAAGTACAAAGGCATCGACAGCAAAATTCTGCTGAAAGAGGTGGTGTACCTGCTGGCGATGGAAGGCTATGAGATAGGCAACATCGACTCTACGGTATGCCTGCAGGAGCCAAAGGTGAACCCGCACATTCCGGCCATGAAAACCTGCTTAGCGGAAGTAATGGGTATACCTGAAGCGGATATATCGATCAAAGCCACTACAACGGAGAACCTGGGCTTCGTAGGAAAAAAAGAAGGTGTAGCCGCCTATGCAACCGTACTGATTGTGAAGCAGTAAAAGCACGGATATCAGCTAAAAGCACCTGATGTGCCGTAGAAGCAAAAAGCTACTCTATTTTTGAAATCAAAACGGCTGCTCATTTAGCTTTTTAGCCATTATCAGAATATCACCTATCCATATAACCACACCTCATCAAACACCACTAACAAAACTAACATATGAGACACAATGCCTTTGCGTATTTGCTGTTGGCCGCCCTTGGGTTTGGCTGCGCGAAGACGCCTACTACTTCCACTCCGCAAGGCCCCGTTACAGATGTGGTTCAGCTGACTGAAGTTGCACCGAAGTATGCCAGCACCGTTACCGCCGCTGACCTGTTAAAGCACCTGACTATTCTGGCATCAGATGAATATGAAGGCCGTAATACAGGTGAAAAAGGCCAGAAAATGGCCGCTGAATACATTTCCCGCGAGTTTCGTGAGGATGGCCTGACCGGTCCGGTACAAGGCGGCAGCAACCCTTATTACCAGACCTTTGACCTGGAAAAAAGCCAGTGGGGAGATGGCTATATGACAGTAGGCCAAGAAAAGTACCTGATGATGCAGGACTTCTTTGTGCTGGGCAACTCGCCATTCCAGACAGAGCAGGCAGTAGATGTGGTCTTTGCCGGTTACGGTATTGATGCCGCAAACTACTCTGACTATGCGAACAAAGATGTAAGAGGCAAAGTAGTGGCCGTATTGGCAGGCGAGCCGAAAGGCAGCAACGGCAACTTTCTTATCAGCGGCACCGACAAAGCCTCTGACTGGGGCAACGACTACCGCACCAAACGAAATGCCGCTACAAAGCATGGTGCCAAGGCGGTGCTGATAGTAACGGGTACTAACGAAGCTGAGTTCAACAGCCTGACGCAGCGCTACAAAGCATACGCCAGCCGCCCGTCCCTCGGTTTGAAAAGCAACGGTAACCAGGAAACAGCAGCCACTGTCTTTATTTCCCCGATTGCAGGTGCAGCACTCTTCGGCGTTACCACCGATAAGCTTCTGGACTACGGCAACCAGGTTACAAAGGAAGGCAAGCCGGTAACGGCCGCGTTAACCGCCGTTAAAGACATCAAAATCAAAGCGGCCCGCGATGCTTCTCCACTACCAACCGAAAACGTGCTCGGTTTTGTAGAGGGTTCTGACAAGAAAGATGAAGTGATAGTAGTGACAGCACACTATGACCATGTAGGCGTAGACACTACCCGCCAGGGCGACCAGATTTATAACGGCGCCAACGATGATGGTTCCGGTACTGTGGCTGTTATAGAGATGGCAGAGGCATTTGCACAGGCGAAGAAAGATGGTTACGGCCCACGTCGCAGCATCCTGTTTATGACGGTAACAGCCGAGGAGAAAGGACTGCTTGGCTCTGAATATTACTCAGAGAACCCCATCTTCCCGCTGGAGAACACGGTAGCCAACGTAAACATCGACATGATCGGCCGCATGGACAAGGAGCATGAGAAGACCAACGACAGCAACTACATCTACTCTATCGGGGCAGACAAACTTTCGTCGGAACTGCACCAGATAAACGAGGCGATGAACCAGAAGTACGTGAACCTGAAGCTCGATTATACTTACAACGATGAGAATGACCCGAACCGCTTCTACTACCGCTCCGACCACTACAATTTCGCCAAGCACGGTATTCCGATTGTATTCTACTTCAACGGTGTGCACGATGATTACCACCAGCCCTCAGACGAGGTAGACAAAATCATCTTTGAAAGTGTCGAGAAAGTAGCAAGGCTGGCATTCCACGTAACCTGGGAGCTGGCAAACCGCGAAAACCGCATTGTGGTAGACAGCAACAAGAAATAGCACACTAGAACGGCCAGAACAGCCGTTAACAGTATAAATATTCACAGCTTTAGTAGCTTTCAGAAAAACACCCTAACTTTATGGAGTGTTTTTCTTTTTATGACTGCCTAAGGAGCAGCTACATACAAGGGAAGAACGTAGGGGAGAACAATTATGAGTAAACTGAAACAGTTTCTGCTGGACGCGGAGACAAAAGCATTTGACCAAAGCCACCGCGCAACCATCAAGTTTAACATCGGCAAGTATAATACTGCTGTGCAGCGTGGCCTTACCCAATACTCCGATCATGAACTGGCCCGCGAGCGGGGCTCCTATATAAAAACGAATACCATCAATAATCTGGATAAGTACCTGATGGAGTTTGAGTCTAACTTTACGGCGCGGGGCGGCAAAGTAATCTGGGCCCGCGACGCCAAAGAGGCACTGAAGGAGATAGGCGAAATTATGAAGCGCAAACGCGCCCGCTCTGTCGTAAAGTCCAAATCGATGACGACGGAGGAGATTCATCTGAACGAATACCTGGAGAAGAACGGCATTGAAACTGTGGAGACGGACCTGGGAGAGTATATTGTGCAGCTGGCGGAGCAGCGGCCTTACCACATCGTGACACCGGCCATGCATATGTCGAAGAAGGACATTTCGGAGCTGTTTGTGCGTAAGCTGGGCATCGCGCCCACCGATAATGCCGAAGAGCTGGTAGGCGTTGCCCGTAAGCTGATGCGCGAGAAGTACACTGCTGCCGAGGTAGGCATCACAGGAGGAAATTATCTGATAGCAGACGTAGGTGGCGTAGCTGTAACAGAGAACGAAGGCAATGCGCGCCTCTCCACCACTTTTCCGAAAACCCACATTGCCATAGTGGGTATCGAGAAGATGATACCGTCTATCATGGACCTGGACCTCTTCTGGCCGCTACTAAGTACCAGCGGAACCGGCCAGGATGTGACTGTCTACAACACCATCATGACAGGTCCGCGCCAGCCAAAGGAAAAAGATGGACCGGAGGAAATGTATGTGATCCTATTGGATAATGGCCGCACAGACCTGCTGGCGCTGCCGGAAAAACGTGAGGCGCTGAACTGCATCCGCTGCGGGGCCTGCCTCAATGTGTGCCCGGTTTACAAAAACATCGGGGGCCATACCTACGAGAGCACCTACAGCGGCCCGATTGGTTCTGTTATCACGCCGCATTACAACGGAATGGCCGAGAATAAGCACCTGAGTTTCGCCAGCTCTCTTTGCGGTGCCTGCACCTCTGTATGCCCCGTTAAAATCAATATCCATAACTTGCTGCTGCTCAACCGCAAGCAGAGTGTGGACCAGGGATTGGCCGAAAGCGGGGAAAAAACAGCCATCAAGTTCTGGCTGAAGGCGATGAAAAGCCGCACGCTACTGAATATGGCTCCCGCATTTGCGAAGAACTTCGTGCTGAGACAAGTGCTGAAAGATACCTGGAGCAAACGCCGTGAGCCACTGCAGGTGCCAGCCAAATCGTTTAACCAGCTCTGGAAGGAGAGAAGATAAAACAGAAAAGGCCTGCTGTGTAGCAGGCCTTTTCTGTTTTTACCGTTCTACTGTTGATTTTCTTCTCTTGTAGAGAATTTATAGACGGTGCTGGACTCATACTTCTGCCCCGGCTCTAGTGTAGTGGAGGGGAAGGAGGTCTGGTTCGGCGAGTCAGGGAAGTGCTGCGTCTCCAGCGCAAAGCCGTAGTGCTTCTTGTAAACCTTGTTGCCGCTGCCGGTGATGGTGCCGTCGAGGAAGTTGCCCGAGTAGAATTGTATCCCTGGCTCGGTGGTGAATACCTCCATCACCCTGCCGCTGGTCGGCTCATACACTGTGGCCGCTTTCTTCATCTCTCCGTCCTTGTCGCTGAGCACGTAGTTGTGGTCGTAGCCGCCGCCCTCCACCTGGTTCACGCGTGCACCGATGGTCTGCGGCTCCCGGAAGTCCATTACCGTACCCTCCACCTTGCGCAACTCGCCTGTTGGAATCAGCGACTCATCTACTACTGTGTACCTGTCTGCGTTCAAAGTCACCACATGCCCCAGCGCGTCCTCAGCCTCTCCGGCCGCCAGGTTGAAGTAGCTGTGGTTGGTCAGGTTCACCGGCGTAGCCTTGTCCGTGGTGGCCTCATAGTCAATCTTTATCTCATTGTCGTCTGTAAGGGTGTAGGTCACGGTGCTGGTGAGCGTGCCAGGGTAGCCTTCCTCCCCATCCGGACTCACATAAGTCAGGCGCAGGGCGTTCTCCCCTGGCACCGGTTCTGCCTGCCACATCACCTTGTCAAAGCCCTTATTGCCCCCGTGCAGGTGGTTCTCACCATTGTTGGTGGCCAGTTTGTACTCCTCCCCATTAAGGGTGAAGCGGCCTTTTGCAATCCTGTTGCCGTAGCGGCCCACGATGGCGCCGAAGTAGGGCCCGCTCTTGGTGTACTCAGGGCTGAAGTAGCCTGCCAAGCTGTCAAAGCCCAGCACCACGTCGCCCATCTCCCCTTCCCTGTCGGGCACGAGCACCGAGGTGATGGTGGCCCCGTAGTCGGAAATTTGCACCTGCATGCCGTTGGCGTTGGTGAGGGTGTAGAGAGAAGCTTCCTGCCCCTCCGCTGTCTTGCCGAAGGCTTCTTGTTTAATGTCCATGCTTTGCTGTTGTTCTGTTGCGGCCGTTGTTTCTGTGTTCTCCTCTGCTGACTGTTCGCTTGAGCAACTGCTCAGCCCAGCACCACCGAGGGTTCCCGCCAAAATTAACATTAATAGCTTTTTGCTTAATCCTCTTGTGTTCATTTGATTATTTATAATTATGAAATATGGTTCTATTTATTTTATCAACTCAGTTCAATCATCCTACTGTACGAAGTTATTACCCACTTCTAACTCAACCAAGTAGGCAAATAATTTAATTTGCAGTGATCCCCCTCCTTTGAGGGGCTGGGAGTGGGCTAACTATATCAGCAATTAAACTCATACAGTATAACGCAACATGAGTTAAGTGATTATCAGGTATAAACTTGTCGCTTAATTGTCCACGCGGAACCAATCGAAGGCAGCCGTAGCATTTGCCGGTCCTTTCGCCGTCAGCCCCACACGTACGCCCCTGTCCCACGGCGGCAGGTAGGATGCGTCCACAGCCTTGTCCTCATTCAGGGTGTTCCAGGTGGTGCCGTCTGCACTCCAGGCAAACTGCATCTGGTCACCCTTATTGGTTTTGAGCTGTAGTTGCAGCATCTCCTCTTTCGGTGCGGCAGTTTTGGCGATAGTCTCCATCTTGCCACCCTTCATTGACCAGAGCACAATTTCCCCGTTGCTCACCCCGATGCCTACTGCATTGTCGTTGTCGCCAATGGCTGAGAGACCTGCCATGGTACTTCCCTGTAGGCTGCTTTTCTTCAGGGCTGCCGTTGCTGTATAGTCAGCGTCTACAGTACGTTTTCCAAGCACCGTTCCTATTTTCTCAGGAGAGGCGTTCAGCACCAGCAGTCCTTCGTTGAAGGCAAAAGCAGGCTTTTGCTCTACCGGCCACTGCCAGGTATCGGAGAGATTATTGGCATTGAACTCCTCACTGATGTCCAAGTCTTTCGAGGCTGTGGCCGTAGCTGCCTCAGGGGCTGGTGCCTGCCCCGTGATGGCTGGCGAGCTATTCTCGAAGTATGGCCAACCGTCCTCGCCCCACTTTATTTCATCCAGCAGGCCCTGACGGCCCGGATACACGAAGCCGTCGGTGCTGTAGGCGTGGTAGAGGAAGTAGTCGCGGCCGCTTTGGTCAGATACTACTGTGCCGTGGCCGGGGCACTTCCACTCCTCATTCTGCTTCATGATCGGGTTCTGGTCATACTTCTCCCATGGCCCCCTGATGCTTTTGGCCCGTGCCACGCCCACTCCGTAGGTGCACTCGCGGCCACAGCACTTGTCGCCGGCGTAGAAGGTATAGAAGTAGTCGCCGTGGCGTACAATGGCTGGACCTTCCACCAAACCTCCCTCCCAGGTGCCGGGCTCGTTACGGAACATCTCGAACTTCTCCCCTAACAGAGCAGTGCGCTCTTCGTTCATGCGCTGGCCCCAGATGGGCGTAGGAAGGCCCTGGCTGTTTCCGTCTTCCTTCCAGACAAGGTAAAGTTCCCCGTCTTTGTCCCTTACCTCAAAGCCATCGATGGAGCCTACTTCCTGGCACACCAGCGGCCCGTGGTCTACGTAGGGGCCCGTGGCACTTGCTGAGCTGGCAACACCTACGCAGAGGTTGCCGCCTTTCTTCTTGGCAGTGTAATATATGTAGTACCTGCCATTTTCATGAGCAATCTCGGGGGCCCAGAAATGCGCCTCGGCCCAGTCTGGCAACTTGTCGGGAAAAACGTGCCCCACCGTCTCCCAGTCCACCAGGTTCTTGGAGTGCAGGATAGGGTAGAGCGGAGCCCACTCAGAAGAGGTGGCCGTCGCCCAGTAGTCATCCCCCACCCGCACCACAGAAGGGTCGGCGTAGTCGCCCGGCAGTACCGGGTTTGTATAGGAGATGGTTTGGGTGGCTACAGGCTCACTGACAGCAGCATTCTGCTGGTCTGTTGCCGTGTTACTACAGGAAAAGGCCAGCAGGCCAGCCAGGTATAAGAGCAGGGTTTGTTTCTTCATTTTTCCACAGTTGATGTTTGCGTGATGACCTCACTTCTCATACAATTATGATAAGATGCGGAGTCGTTGTATAAATTATAGAATACAAATCTAATCATCCTGCCCTGAAGGCACCGGAATAGGCACGCCAGCCGGTACAGGTACTCCGAAGAAAGGAAAGCCATCAGCCGTCCAGGTGAACTCCTGCGCCCTGATGTTCCGGTCCCAACCCGGCGTAGTAGTTTTTTTAGAATGATACAGAATCCAGTGCTCCGTCCCGTCCGGTGAGGTGGTGAAGCTGCAGTGGCCTACCCCTAGCACCTCGTCTGTTCCCTCAAACACCGGCCCTGACTTTACCCAATACGTAGCCTCCATCGGATTGACCAGGGTATCAGAAAGCGTTAGCTGCCCTAACCGGTACTCCTTCAGCCAAGACTCCCGTGTGGAGTAGACAATGAACACTTTCTCCTTGTGCTTCAGCACCTGCGGCCCCTCGTTCAAATCCAAAGGTCCTCCTGTCTCCCAAGGCTCCTCGGGAGACGAAAGCAAGACCCTGTTGCTGCTGATTGTCCAGGGATTGCTCATCCTAGCCATGTACAGGTGCTGCTTTGTTTTGTCAGTTTCCGCATCACCTTCCCAGCCGGACCAGATGGCATACAACTGCCCGTTGAGTTGCAGCGGCGTCAGGTCAATGGCCCATTTAGGTGCGGAAGAAGTATATTCGATGCTGTCGCCGGTGTAGAGCATGCCCTTGTCTGTGTAAGGCCCGAAGGGGTCATCTCCCTCCGACTCCAGCACGCCGGAGCGCTGATAAAGGAAAGGGCCTCCCGGCTTTTTTGCCGCCGCATAGTAGATGTACCACTTGCCATTGAAGCGATGCAGCTCCGGTGCCCATACATTGCTCTTGTTCCAGCCTGTGTCTGGAGTCTTCCATACAACTACCTTCTCACCAGGCGCTGTCAGCTTTTCTGATTTTGAAACTTGAATCCCACCATTGCCAGAGCTGCAAAAATAGTAAGTATCACCTTTTTTGAATACCCACGGATCGGCGCCATCGGCAATGGGGTTAGTGAAGTATTCCTCTTCTTCCGGCAGGCGGCTCTCCTGCTCTACTGTGGGCGCCACAGCAGTGGTGCAGCCGAGCATAAAGAGCGGGTAAAGCAGCAGCCCCAACAGCGCCTTTATTCTCTTTATATTTCTGTAATCAGCAGTATCCATTCAGTAGCGTTGATACAGTTTATCCTTTACTGCAATCTAGCAAGCAGCAAAGGATAAACTGTAGGTAAAACCATTTAACAAGCTATAACTCACCACACCTCCTTTAGCCTATTGCTTCATCTTAACCAGAGATGGATCATACAACTTAGAATGTACCTGTTTTAGCTTTTCTGCCGGCACTTTAATCACTTTCCGGTCATAGGTCATCAGGCCATTCGTTTCTATTTCCACATCCGTTGTCTGGGTATATACTGCTGCCGAAAGCCCTAGCTGGATCAGGTCCTCCAGTCTTTCTGTAAAGCCTTTGTACCGCTCAAACAGCTCATCGGCATTTTTAAAGCTCTGGTAGCCCCAGTTGTCTTTCTGCTGCCATGTGTGTCCTTCTACCGGCAAGCCCAATCCTCCGAACTCACCCAGCACAATCACCTGCTTCTCCCCAAACAGATCAGGGCGCGGCATCACCGGGTCCGGATAGTTGTGGAGGTCGATGATCTGGCCTACCGGGTGGAAGTTTCCTCCGCTGGCACTGTTTACCAGCCTTGAGGGATCGCGCTCCATCGTCCAGTTTGTAATTTCTTCTGTTTTAAACTGCCCCCAGGCCTCGTTGAAAGGCACCCACACCACGATGCTGGGGAAGTTGTGCAGATCGTCCATTATCTCGGCCCACTCAGTGCGGAATATCTTCTCTGATTCCGGCGTCCGTTCTTTCTCGGTACCGCGTCCTGTTACGCCCGGACGTTGCTCCCACCTGTTGCCCATATTGTTGCCCATATCGCCGCTCGGCATATCCTGCCACACCAGCATACCTGTTTTGTCGGTGTGGTAGTACCAGCGTGCAGGCTCCACTTTTACGTGCTTCCGTATCATATTAAAGCCCATCTCCTTTGTTTTATCGATGTCAAAGACAAGGGCCTCTTCAGTAGGTGCTGTGTACAGGCCATCCGGCCACCAGCCCTGGTCCAGCGGGCCGTACTGGAAAACAAACTCGTTATTGAGCAGCATGCGCTGCACACCGTTCACGTCCGGTTCCATGCTTATTTTGCGCAGGGCAAAGTAGCTCTTCACCTCATCCAGCACTTTCCCGTTCCGCACCACAGCCACCCGCAGATCATACAGGAATGGGTTCTTCGGAGACCACAGCTTTGGGTTGTTTACCTGCAGCACAGCCGGCGCGCTTGCGCTTACCTCCTGCTCTGCTATTTTCTTCTTGCCATCCCAGGCAGTTATTCTGAGTTTGTCATTGGCCTGCAGTTGCTGCACATCAGCCGCCACTGTTACTGTTCCTTTGTCGATGTCCGGAGTTTGCCTGGTAGAGGCGATGTAGGTTTTAGGCACCGACTCCAGCCACACTGTTTGCCAGATACCGGTTACAGGGGTATACCAGATAGATTCCGGCTTCTTCACCTGCTTGCCCCGTGGCTGCGGCCCGTCATCGCTGGGATCCCACACGCTGATGGCAATATCCTGCTGGCTGCCGTTTTTCAGGTATGGCGTAATATCAAAAGAGAAAGGATCATACCCGCCCTGATGAGTACCAGCTTTACGTCCGTTTACATACACATCCGCTTGCCAGTCTACGGCACCAAAGTGCAGGAGCACGTTCTGCCTGCGCAGTTTAGAAGGTATGTTAATACTCTTTTTGTACCACAGCACACTGTCCTTGCCTACGGTCCTGCCTACACCAGACAGTGCAGACTCAATAGCAAAGGGCACCAGTATTTTACCCTGATAGGCAGTGGGTGTTTTATTTTGCTGCGCTTTCGGCACAATAGCAAAGTCCCAGAGCCCATTCAGGTTTTGCCAGTTCTCGCGTACCATCTGCGGGCGCGGGTACTCCGGCAGTGGCTTAGAAGGGTTTACCTGTTCTGCCCAGGGCGAAGTGATTTTACCCTCTACGATTTTCCAATCGGCGTTTTGAGCCTGTAAGACGCCCACCTGCACAAGCAAGGTGAACACGAGAAGTAAGTATGTCTTTTTCATCTTTTGCTTATTCTGATGGTACATGACAAACAGAGCCAGTATAGTGATTTCTTAAGTTACCTGATTACTTTGAATAAAAGCAACCTGTCCGGCCAAAGGTTCATGTGGAGACAGTATAAAAAGTTAGTTCAGGTAAGCTTCCCTAGTGGGAGTTAACTTACCTGAACTAACTTTTTTTCTGCTATTTAAAAGGCAAACCTATCAGAGCTCTACCTTTTCAACCGGTGAATAAATCATTTCTGCCACGCCCGCTATTTTCACGCCAACTCTGGCAAAAACATACCCTTTGTTAGCTAAGTGAGGCGGCACCTCCAGGCTCAGGCTCATAGGAGCAGCTATTGCCTCCTCACTCGGCCACCAAATGTCTGTTACGGCAGCAAAGTTGTTAGCATCCACAATAGTAGTGGGAGCAAGGTAGTACGTTACACGCTCAATTTTAGCATCAGGCACCAATCTCTCCACATTCAGAGTTGTTGTAACGGCATTGCCACTCTTCTGGAAGTCGGCATTCTCGATTAAGTAAAAAGGCTGTACAGGAACTTCTATTATCGTGTTGCCTTTTACCTGCACATCAATGGTATCTGTGTTATCTACCCAGGGCCCGTTACCTCTTAAACGGGTTAGCTTGTAGTTACCATCAAATACCATGGCTGAAAATGTCCCCTCCTGATCGACATAAACAGGTATCTTTTGCAGAACCGGGTAACCTGGTTGCCATAACTCCAGCTGCACGCCTCCGGATCTGACCCCTATAGCCTCGTCCTGGTAAACTACCTTACCAGTCAGCATCGTTTTTGGCGGCTCATGGTTATCGTATTCGCACCCCGAGAGCACTACAACCATGGCCATAACAAATGTTATCAGTCTAAATTTCATATCCTTAAATTAATGGAATGGATTTCTAACAATTTTTGGGTTATTATTCAATACATCCTGCGGTATAGCACCATAGTAAGCCGGAACCTGGAAATTACGAGGAGCCCCGAACCTTGGCGCCACCAGTTTCTCAAACACATATGTATTGTGTGTAGGATGACCTGGGCGAACTACGCGATAAGGATACAAGGCATATAACACTGCATCCGGGTTACTCGGACTTCCGTTCCAGATCTCATGCGCTATTCTCCAGCGCTTTACGTCCCATATTCTGTGATCTTCAAAGGCCAGTTCTACACGGCGTTCATTCCGAAGCCGATCCACAGTTAATTCGGACAAGCTGTTCTCTCCAAATCCAGCTCTTTCCCTTACTGTGTTCACATAACCAACTGCTTCCTCCATTAGGCCGAGCTCAAGAGCTGCTTCAGCTGCGTTCAGGAGTATTTCAGCATACCGGTACCTTATCCACCACAACTCGCTGCGGACACCCCTGGTACTGGACATTGGTGTAGGATCGACATACTTTCTCAGGTAGAAGCCGGAATTAGACACTTCCGTGATAGAGCGATGTGGCCCTGAGCTACCGACAAGCGTTCCGCCATCAGTATAGGTAGAACCCAGTTGGTTACCTTCTACAGTTTCATAGCCGGACCCAGTCCAAACTTTAACACCAGCCTGTATTTCTACTTCCTGGCCTTTAAAAGAGGCACCCGGATAAATTACCGTACCATAGAGACGAGCATCCTTGTTTTCGAATATATCATCCAGCTCTTCATAATAGATGTAGTCGCTGCCGTCGGCTGTCCTGGTTTTTAGCTCACCTGGTGTTCCATCCAGGTATTCAAAATCCTCTACCAGGTTCAGGACAGGTGTTATGTTCGATGAGGATAAGTTATCCTCACGAACACCCCGGGCAATGTTATCATACGTAAACCAGATACGCTTATCACTTGCAGTGGAGAAGTCCTGCGCCCAGATAACCTCGGGATTTGCCTGCTTCTTGGTGATTGCCTCAAAAAAGTTCTCCCCAAGATCATTGGAGTTTCCTTCATAAAGACTGTACACGCCACTGTTAATGATTTCCCTGGACGCTTCGAGCGATTTAGTATAATATTCGTCTGCCATGGAAGCAGGGATACCGGCTTCTCCTCCAGGAGTGGCAGCTACAGGTGCACCACCCAGGTTATTATATTTCGCTATAGAACCAGCATACAGCATGGCCCGGCTCTTTAGGGCAAGTGCCGTATACTTATTCGCCCTCCTGATGCTGCCTTCGTTACCCAAGTCATCTTTGATGGCGTCCAGCTCGCTGGCTATAAAATCATACACTTCGTGCTCCTTGTTCCGCGGGAACTGCAGGTAAGAAGGATCGCCGCCAAAGTCATAAATGAGCTGTTGGGTTACAATAGGCACTCCGCCCATTCTCTTAACATGCTCAAAATAGACAAAAGCCCTTAAGAACCTTAGCTCTGCCTTAAACTGCGCTTTCTGGGCATCCGGGAGTGTAGCTGAATATTCGTCTATGTTCTCCAGCGCCAGGTTAATGTCCCGGATCAAATCATAGTTCCACAACGTCCAGGTGAAGGGGCTGTAGGTTGGGATGTTGTTTGGTCCCTCTGTGTTGCCAGACCACATCGCTTCGTCGTACATGGCAAAGGCCTGCCAGTTAGTGGCGGTTGAGCTGTAGGTTGGTAACCGATCGTAAAAATTAGCCAGCATGCCGGTTATCATTTTCGGGTCGTTCCAGACCTGCTCTTCCTTGATTACGGTAGGTGATTCCTTCTCTAAGAATTCATCGTCGTCACAGGCCGTAAAAGGCATCAGGACCGCCCCAAGAATTAGAAATTTATATATACTTTTCATTTTTTTTCAGTTAAAAACTTACGTTAAGACCAAGGGTATAAATCCTTTGCTGCGGGTACTGTAAACCATTACCAGAAGAGATTTCCGGATCGATACCAAACTCTTTTGTATTGTCGATAGAGAAGAGGTTTGTACCGTTGGCATACACTCTCAGCGCTGATAAACCTACTCTGCTGGTGATGCTTTCCGGAATGCTATAGGACAGCTCCAGGTTTCTTAATCGGATGTACCGCACATTGGTCACCCAGAAATCACTGTGACGGTAGTTGTGTCCAGCTCTTTCTCTTCTGATGGCAGGATACGTTCCGGGCACCCAAGGGCTGTCGCTGTTGTATGGGTCCTCTCGGTGCCAGCGGTCTTCTAACATAAAGTCAGGTGAAGTTCCATCGTTCTGGTAAGGATACATTAACTCCCAGTTACGTCGGAAAGATTGCATGGTAGCACCCGCAAAGTCCATCATCAGGCTTATTCCTTTGTACTGCACGCCGGTGTTAATACCAAAGCTTACATATGGGTTCGCACCCTGCTCGTATCCAATTGGCCTTTCATCCAGGCCGTTGATGATGTTATCACCATTTACATCTTTATAGATAAAGTCTCCTGGAAGCAGGTTCCTGTTACCTTGTCCATCAATAATTACCGGGTGGTTATCTATTTCTTCCTGAGACTGGAATCGGCCAACTACCTGGTATCCCCAGTTCACGCTTCCCCAACGATCCATCCAGGAGTTGCGATACTCATCCCATGAGTTACCAAAACGTGGTTTGTACTGCTGTGCAATATCATAGCGTCTGGCAAAAGTACCGTTCACACCCACAGAGTAGCTTATTTCGCCTGCAGTGCCTGTATAATTCAAAGCACCTTCAAAACCACGGTTTGCTTCAACAAGAAGGTTTTCATCCGGCAAATCGTATCCTACCTCACTTGGTAACAGCACATCGTATCTACCTTCTGGCAAACCTTCACGCTTCCGCTCAAACACATCGAACTGACCACGCAGGTGATTAAAGATAGTGAAGTCAATACCAACGTTGCGGGTGGTATTTGTGATCCAGGTTAAGTTGGTGACAGGTATATCACGAGGTTCAACGCCAGAATAATAACTATCGTCGAACACAGCACTGCCAACGTTAAAGGTGTACCCCCCTAGATATGCAAAGGGATCTACCACATATGTATTGCCAAATATGATGTCACTACCAGTTCTACCCCACGATGCTCTGAGCTTTAAGTCATTCAGGAAGCCGACTTTACCTTTCATAAAATCTTCTTCCGTAATTCTATAACCTACAGAAACACCCGGGAACAATCCGAAACGCTTACCGGGAGCAAAAAGGAAGGAACCATCATAACGGCCCAGCAGCTCCAGCAGGTATTTTTCTTTGTAGTTGTAATTAACACGGCCTATATAACCTACCCTGGCAGATTGGCCTATTCGATCAATAAGCAAGTCCTGGTCAGCGAAGTACATGATAGGAACATAGTTGTTTGGTGGCACCGTATGCACTACCATAAAATGGCTATCATTGTCCTGCCGCTCATAGGCTGCAACAGCCGACACGCCATGGTTTCCGAACTGTTTGTTATAGTTCAACTGGAACTGTGCAAACTTATCCACAAGGTTTTGCTTACGACGCTCTCTCCAGGGGTTTTGGTTACCGCCTGCCATTTCGTAAGTGTCGGTAGTCTCGTTGTAATTATAGGCATTGTACGTATACTCAAACCCGTTGAAATCAAGGTTTGTGAAGTTATAAGAATAGGTTGCTTTGGCACTCAGACCAAAATCAAAATCATACTGGGCATAAAAGTTACCCTTTGCGGCACGCCAGGTCTCCTCTATATACCCTGTAACGTCCTTGTCATAGGTAGCAGGATTCACGTTTACGTTATGCGTCTGATTGATGTAATTAGGGTTATCATTGGCATAAGGTCTTTCAGTTGGCCACATGGTAAATATACTCAGGAACGGGTTGAAGTAATCATCCAGTCCCGGTACTCCTATCTGGTAGCGATCCTCTACCCTACCGTAGATCTGCGTACCCACCCGTAGTCCCTTCGTAAGGCTCGTTTCTATGTTAGCCTGAAAGTTCGTTCTGTTAAAGTTATAATCCTTTATCAGGGCATCCTGGTTGATGTGGCTGACAGAGAAATGGTAATTAGTGTTTTCTGTACCACCCGAAGCACTTGCATTCACATAATATTGTGGTGCCACCTCGTCCATTACCATGCTGTAATAGTCTGTGCTGATGTACCCTTTTTCAGTGCCTACTCTCCACTTCTCTAATTCTTCCGGTGTGATGGGTGCCGGACGGCCAAGGTTCTGCGCGTTTTCTACGAGACCACGCTGATGCTGATAGGCATTGGCTGGTCTTGGATAACGCGTAAAATCCTGTAAGCCATAGTAAGTATTGACACTGATTCGCGGCTTTTGACCCGCTCTTCCTTTTTTAGTGGTTACCAGTATAACACCGTTAGCTGCTCGCAAACCATAGATAGCGGCAGAAGCATCCTTCAATACTGAAACACTTTCAATATCATTTACATCCAAGTTGTTAAATTGTCCTGCATCAGAGGTTACCCCATCTATTACATACAGAGGATTGCCCATATTCCGCACCTGGATATTGGTACCCGCTCCCGGCCTTGCGTCTGCCTGGCGTGCCGTGATACCCTGTATCTTACCCACTAGTGCTCCTGTTGCAGTTGTAGCTGTTGTTCTGGCAATGTCCTGCGCCTCGATCTGGGATACCGCACCAGTTACTGTACCTCTGGACTGCGTGCCGTACCCTACTACTACTACTTCTTCCAGGGCCTTTGCATCGGTTGCCATCGTCACGTTTATTGTCGATCTGCCATTAATAGGCACCTCCTGTGACTCGAAGCCTATGTAGGAGAAGATCAGTGTACCATTGCCATCAGGAACAGTAATAGTATAGGTGCCACTTGCGTCTGTAGGAGCCGCTTTGTTGGTTCCTTTTAATAGCACTGTAACACCGGGTAAGGCCGCACCATTTTCATCTGTAACTTTACCTGTTACAGCCACTTCCTGCCAGGTAGATGCCGGAGCTCCTGCAGACAGCGAATGCCCTGAACTCGCCAGGGCTTCCTCTAAGAATTTTGCCAAGGAGCTTTTTTCCAGCTCATAGCCAGATTCAACCCTACTTGCACTGGAGTAACTGTGTGCTACTCCTGGGAGAGACACACAGCAGGCTGCAAGAGCCAGGCTGTACCTTCCCAAAAAACGTGTAGTAACTCTTTTCATATGGTCATGTTAAATTGTTAAATACAATAATGTTGAGGCAGGTTATCTGCCTGTACCTTTGCTGATGGTTTATTAAGCCTGATTTTGATGATTTACTTTGCTTAATCAACAACCAGATCAGCCTCGGCTTCTTTTGCTGAAAGAGTGAACCCTGGCATTTGCATGATTTTGCCGCCCTGCATGGCCGACTCGTGCGCCAGGATGCCCACGCAGGTGATGTTGGCCGACTGCCGCGCGTTCGGGTACGGCTCCCTTCCCTCCACCAAGGCGCTCACGAACTCGTGCACCAGGTGCGGGT
>NZ_JBHUOX010000046.1:0-16806 GCF_042686245.1 Pontibacter toksunensis
GCTCCAAGAGATGCGGGGAAATAGGGATGACTTTTGCGCTGCACATATATCCAACATGTAGTAGTTGTTGCTAATAATGTTAGCAAATACGTAAACAAGAATTATAAAAGCTAAATATATTAGTTATTTTTATTTGCGCATGTGTAGCCAATACAACAGGAAAGGGTGAAACAGGCTTAGATATAGCGGATTATTACAGCGAGTTGATCACCTCCGGAACGTTGTTCAGCGGTGAGTTCACCAAAGGTGACACAGGGTAGGCCTTCATCTTATTGGCAGCATAGGGCTTCAGCAGCGACAGCAAAACATTCTGCGACTCATGCGCATCCAGCCACAGCTCCTCTGCCTCCGGCGATAGTATCACCGGCATGCGGTCGTGGATAGGCTTCACCAGTTCATTGGCCTCGGTGGTGATAATGGTGTAGGTGTGCAGGATTTCACCAGATGATTTGTCCAGCCACTCATCCCACAGCCCGGCAAAGGAGAAGGTGTTCTCATCCAGCAGCAGTATCCGGTGTGGTACTTTTCCCTGCGGCGTGACCTGCCACTCAAAGAAGCCGTCCGCCGGTACCAAGCAGCGCTTCGATTTAAACAGGTTACGGAAGGAGGGCTTCTCTGTGAGCGTTTCTGCTCTTGCGTTGATAGAGCGCTTCACCGCCTTCGCGTCTTTCGCCCAGAACGGCTGCAGGCCCCAGGAAAAGAACTGGATGATGTCCGGCTGGGTGTTTGTCACCACCGGCAGGTTCTGCGACGGGGCAGCATTGAAATGCGCTTCTTTCAAGGCTTTGCTCAGCAGCTTCGCCGCCTTTGATTAGGCCTTTGTCTTTGGTATCACTGAGTATCTGCCGCACATATTGTTTGGTTAATTATTCTAATATTGTCCAAGTTGTACAATTCATAAGTCCTCCGTGGAGTCCAACCTCATTGAAGTTTATTGTTTCTATAATTCGGTTTGGATAAATCTGTTTAAACAAGTCATGAACCTTGTCATCTTGATTTCCTTCTACCTGGAAAACGGGAATAACAATCAGATTACCTACTTCTAAGAAATTTACATAGCACCCAACAGCATTGTCTTTGTGCTTACTATCTTTGTGCTCAAAGAATGGTACATCAATATAATCCAAGCCGTGGTGTTTGAGGGCTTTGCTTATCCCGCTTTTCCAGTACTTGTATTACTGTTCCCGGTTGTTACCGAGTAGAGTATTTCCGTCTAAAAACCGAACAAGCCCGTCCGCATGCCCCGTCAAGTCTGACTTAATCTGCGGTATAATGATTACTTCAGCACCTAACAGCTCTTCAATTTCAGAAATCAGCTTTGTTCTGCTGGTATAGTCTGTGTTTTCACTAAATACCCTGTCTGTGATGATGGCCCTGTCCGCCCAATTCACAACATTACCGCCGTCCAGGTTGATGTTTGAGAACCTGGCTTTGATGTTGTTTGCCTTACAGACCTCCCTTGGCACAGACTGTAAATGCAGGTCGTCTTTCAGGTAAGATGGCTCATACCGAAAATGCACCAGCTCTCCTTTTTTAATTTGAAGGGGCATATAGTCCCGATACCAGATATCCTTTGTTCCTTGTATTTGTTTGTGTGAAATAATGTGTTTGTCCAGTATACGGGTTAGCGCCTGGCTGGCGTCCCTGAATCTTTCATCTGTGTGGAGTAGTGCAGAGGTATAAACGGTGTTAGTTTGATGGGCAGTTATCATCTAAAGTTGTATTGTTTAATAAGGATATCGGGGCTGATTAAGAGGCGTAACACGTATGAAAACAAATTATTATAAACTGCTGATTAATCCCAGCAGCCCATTGATTCAAATCTAAGTGTTTCTTGCTTGCATCTGGGACAGTGCCAAAACTCTTTAGCCTCTTGATAGTTGATGTAAGGAGGTATTAGATGCTGTTCTTCTTTCGTTGCTTCCAATTCATCTTTATACAACTTCATTTTCCTTCGGCACTCAGGGCATTTAGAGAAGCTCTTACTGATATCCTTTCCCGTTACAATGCCGCACGTATCGCAGTAGGCAGGCTCTACTGCGTAACCTGTCTCATAATAGTTAAAGCCGATTCCCTGAAAGATCGCTTCTGATTGCAGACCGCATGGACAAATGGCTTGTATGATGTCTCCCATAAATTAGTAGGTGTTTCAACACTCCAGAATATTAGCCAGGGCATTCTTCAAATCCTCCTCTACCTTTTTGTGTGTGATGGCGTTCCAGAAAGGCACCTCACAAACTGTAATATTAATGCTGTTCTCTCCTAAACCCGATGGAATGCTGAAGGTATAGTCACTGGCCAGTTCCTCTGATGTGTTAGGGTAGAGGAGAAGCACCTTGCTGCACTCTCTTCTGTAAGCATAGCTGACCATCTGGTACATGTCCGGCTGCGCCACACCTTGTTTTACATCAGACTGATGCAGGTCCCAGCGAGGTTTGTACTTGGTGTCGATGATTATTTTTTCACCAGTCTTTCTGTGCTCCAGAAAGATGTCGTGCTGCATCTGAAAAGCTTTCGGGTTTTGTGAAAGATGCAGGTTTGACTTCTGTGAGTGCACCTTGTAGACGTTGCCAAAATGTTTCCTGATGAAGCCAGCCACAAAATCCTCAAACACATACTCCATTGGCAGCAGCAAAGCCCATTGCAAGCTGTCGTATGTATTAGAAGAGTAAAGCTGCTGATTCAATATGCGCCTGCACCATTCAACTATAGGTGCATATTCTGTAAACAGCGGGTTAAGTGTGACGGTATCCAGATCAGAAGCTGAGCAGGGAATGTCTTCTACTTCATCCAATTGAAAAGTGATTTGCTGCAGTAGCGCCTGCGTACTGCTAAGAGTGGCACTGCTTTGCAGTAGCCGGCACACATACTTGATTACACGGTTGAGCGTGTTGTCGTATAGGAATGGCTCGTGCACACAGTCGATGTGGTGATAATTACCGGTGGTTACACCATTCCGGATGTAGGCGCTAAAGTCAATTCGGCCTTTAGGGGAGTAAAGAGCCTCTGCCACTTCCTGGTATTGGCTATAGGGCTGTGAAGCTATTACTTCAGCAGTGTAGTTTGCAAAATGCCAGATCAATAGCTCTGGCAGGGAATCTGCCTCGCGTTTGTCTAAAGAAGCTTCCATAATGGGGAAGTGAAACTTAATGCAGTAGCTAAACCAGTAAAAGATGTGGTCCAATATGAGTGCTTTAGTTGTATCCTGCTCCCGCTTAAAAACCTTTGGATAGATTTCCAAGGCTTCACCATCCTGCTGAATAAAGCCAATGAAGTTTTGAGTCCTGAATGTATCCCCATCAAATTTCAGAAAGGGCTGATATCGTTTCTCTTCTTCTGGCGTAGTATCTGCCTCAAGGAACTCTTCAGCATAGGCAATATAACGCTCCTGCCATACCTGCTGCAGGAAGGACTCGAGCTTCTTTCTGTTAAGTTTGCCGAGGGGATGGAATGTGCTGTACTCAAACAACATACCTAAGCTTTGGCTATTGCCCAGTCATAATTATCTGTGTCGTAGGCAATAGTGTAGCCGCTATTACTGAACAACTCGCGCACAACATCGATTTTGCCGGAAAAGTACTCCATGAGCAGCGGAATAACCTTTCGCTTTATAGTCTTGACAAGATCAGTATCCGTTAGTTCATTTATAAAGTATGCGTGACCTACCAGGTAGTCTGCCCCTTTCTTATCAAAGATTTTCTTATTGATAGCAGCTAAAAGCGCTGGCACATCATCATGTACCTTACCTTCTGCTGCCAGTGCATCAATAGTGGCCTTTGTAGGATAGAAGCCCGTGAACTCAAACCTCCTGCGCAGAGCTATATCCACAAGCGCAATGGACTTGTCAGCCGTGTTCATCGTGCCGAGAATGTAAAGGTTAGGAGGGAGGGCAAAATCCTGCTCACCATTGGGTAGCGTAAGCTTAAGTTCGTTCTCGGCGCCTAAGCGCTTGTCTTCCTCTAGCAACGTAATCAGTTCCCCGAATACCCTAGAGATATTGGATCTGTTTATTTCATCAATAATCAGGACATAATTTTTTAGATGTTTTACTATATTATATTGCTTACCCAATTCCCAGAGCTCTTCTAAGACATACCTATAATTGTTATAATTGCCATTATCACTTATATTTCTATCCTCAAAAGCATCACGGTCTTCATAGGCTTGTTTCAGAATATCTTTATTCAATGAGTGCTTTTCAGAACCACTATGATATCGAAGTCTGATACTGTTACCTTTAATCTCTATAATCGTCAGAATCTTACCAGACTTCATCGCAATCTCTATCTCCTTCCCATCATCTATCAAAGGTTTGAAATATTCATCGAAGACCTCCTCAAAGGACTTGGGAGAAGAAGAGCTTGTCTGTTTCTGTGGCATTTCGTAGTCTTGCTTTGCCCTTTCGCAGATCTTGTAGAAAATGCCTTCATTCTTTCTGAACTTCAGGTCAGCGTGGTCCAGGTCTGGCTTTATACCTACTACAAAATCTTCATAGGAGTAATTCTGGTGGAAAGTGATAAACTCTATCTGCCCCTCTCTCTTCAGACGATCGAAGGTTCTTTTATTTGCCGAATGTGAAATGTCCTTCTTTCCTGTAATAAGTTCAACTGCAAGCTCTATAGTGTTGTATGTTTTGCCGGTGCCAGGAGGGCCGTAAAGAATCTGATTTAGAGGAAAAGCAGGCTTCTCAAAAGGTCGGATTATCTCTTTTGTTGTCATTGGTTTTATCTCCTGATAGTCGAACATGGAGGTTCTGTACTCTTTGTCAAATGCAGCCTTTCTGAATGCCAGGTTATCATGTTTCTTTTTGTTAGAGTATTTGTTATTCTCCAGTTCAGACTGAACAGCCTGTTTGATAGCAGGATAATGCTGCATGACAACTTCAGCGGAAGCTTTATGGAAAAATGATGGCTGTGTTTTACCCTCGAATTGACCTTTATGTACGCCCTCAATTGTGTATTCTTCCGGAGCTATGAAATCAAACTTGTCGCCCTTCAGGTTGAGGCAGTACCTAATGCCAATCTGGAAGCTAAGTAATTCTGATGTACTGAAGGTTAGTTTGGCCTCATCAGCTATATCCAGTTCTTCAATCAGCCTGTCCAGAACATGGAAGTACACGTTTAAATCGTCTGTAGAGGATTTCTTCAGCATATCCTGAAATGCTTTCTCCTCCTTTTGAGAAGGGGTAACCACACCGTCCAGCATTCTATATAGAATATCCTGTGCAAGTAACTTATGGTTCTCATCCTCGAATGCATCATCAGGCAAAAGGTCATTTACTAATTCTAGTAGTTCATTGTCATACACCAGATAATCTGATATAAAATCATCCAACAGGTTAAGGTAGTGGAGGTATTTCTCACCTACTTTTTTTGATTTGATGCCTAATAACTGACAGTACTTCTGGTAGAATGAATCTTTGTAAAGCGCGTACTTACCCGGGTTATAATAGGTAAGGAGCGTGGCCATAGTCCTCTCGTCGTGATGGTGAGAGTGCTTTGGGTTGGGTTGTAACTCTCTATAAATTTTCAGTGTTTCTGAAGAGAACTTTTGTAATCGATTTGCTAAAGGGAATTCCTCATTAAAGAGGGTTATAAAGCAGTCTCTATAAGGCTCAGGTCTATCTTTGGCTATGTGATGTATTACTCCTATACCTACACCGTATATAAGGTTTGAGTAATCGATACTCTTTATCTCTTCATAAAAATCAGGAGCATTCAAGTTCGGCCTGCCCTGAAATTTTTTTAACAGTTTCCATTTATAAACTTCACTAGCCAAATTGTTTTGCCGAAGATCTACTTTATACTTTTGAATCAACTCTTTAATGGGATTTGAAATATTCTCCTTCTCAACCACATCAAATCCCAACCTTTCTAAAAACCTGTTAGTATCTCTTCCCCCACTATGTATCCATAAGTTTTCGCCATTCATTTCCTGATGGGCATATCGCATGATGTCTTTAGGGGGATATTTTTCTTTGTCAATGCACACATCCCATCGGGTAGATGGTATTAGATCAATTCCCTCCTCTTTAATTCGGGATACAGCATTACGTATATGTTCTTTAGTGATTTTGTTGGGTTCAAATGCCATTGATTTAAAGAGGGTATTTAGGTAAAAGACAATTATCGATTCATTAGTTTTCCTGCAAAATCACTTGGCATGGTAGGAGAGGAATCCTCTTTTAATAAACCAGTATCTGCTCTGCTGAAAAGAGACTGCATAATTAAATGCCTGTCTTTCTCATCAATTCCCTCTTCTTTGATTAGTGCCAGATAGACATGTGTTAGCTGCTCCCTCTCTTCTGCATCACGCGCCAAATGAAAAGAGCTGAAAGCAATCTTATTGAGTGTTCTTATCCCAAAAGCTAGAAATGAGATAAAGGTTATATATACAACGGACCATCTAATTGCGCTGGATTCACCTTTTAAGAAGCTAGCTAACATGCCTTCTGGGGTTAGCCATAAAAGACAATAGAGAGTAACACATGCTATTACAACTAATGCAGTAAGTATGTAAGTTGACTTCCATCCTTCAGCTTTGAGCGTTGTAGCTCTATCCTTCCAATATGCTGCTGGCTTTTTTAACCTGAGTAGCTCCTCATATGTATTCTCTAGATCTTTGATTTTTGTATTTGAGTCAGAGTTGAAAGTTTTGAAATCACCTTTAGTATTTATAAACCAATCATTAAAGAGCTTTTCCTTGTTGCCTTTGAATTCATCAATTGTTTTTGTGTATTCCTGAAATTTATCAGAAGAATCTTTTAAATGAGTAATTAACTGGTTATCCACTTCTGATAGCATTAACTCAAAGTCATTCTTCATTCTGGTGATAGAAGGCTTTTCAGCGGTTCTTCTCTTGGTTATTTCTGAAGCATTCTTCTGTGTAAACTCATAGGCAAGCATGGCGCCTAAAAAGGATTGTTTGCTGTTAAAATTGATGGAACCTATAATGTAATTATAAGCACCTGTAAATAGATTCTGTTCTTGAAAAAACAACTTTAGTAAGAATTCTGTTTCAGGGCTATCAAAATTGAAGACGCTTCCATTCGGATTGTTGACTTTTCTTTGAATATCATTATTCCAATAGTAATCCAGATTATTATTAATTCCCTTACTATGTGATTCAATGAAATTCGCTATACTTCTTCTCAAAGTCTCGAAGTAGTTTTTAGATATTAATAATTCATTAGGTAAAGGTTCATCAAACTCTGACCATCCCTTCGCCTGATTTGAAACATACCTATAGATAGAAGTTGCCCCTTTAAGAGTAATTTCTTCATTTAAGTGAGGGTACTTTAATATAACCGAAATCGATTTAAACCAATCTGCGTTTTCAGATTCAGAAATCCTTTTAGTAATTTCAGTTACTGTCATTTAAAATCAATTATGTTGGTTATATATAATTTATAATTTGGTAATGCCTAGCTTTAATCATTGATTTTAATCTGAATAGGTGACCTCCTCCTGCACCTGCAATGCCTCCTGCACCACCGCCTGCATTAGCGCCTCCGTCTCTTGTCTTGACTGCTGTATCTGCTGCTCCAGTTCGTCACATAGCTGCATCAGTTGGTTTACTTTTGCAACGATGGCTTCTTGTTCGGTAAGAGAAGGGAGTGGATAAAGTATTTCTTTTAAATTTGTGGCAGAGAGTTGTTGTTGAGCGCTACCTGAAGATTTATTAAGTGTAAAAGCCTGAAAAGCAGACGAGGTCAAATAAATTATACCATACTCAACTAGTTCAGTTAAATAATTTCTAATGATAAGAAGCTGAGCGTTTATAAATCCAGTTTCGTGTAAAGCATTCTTCTTAAACAGGCCTACTTTACCTACAGAGCCTCTAAGAACAAAGAGGATATCTCTGTCTTGAAGTTTGCCACTTCGAAGAGAGTCAAACTTTTCTCGTGTGATAAAATCTAAGCTTGACAAAGAGATTTCACTAGCCTTAATATTCTTAGTGCTAATGAAGGGTATACCCTCTTCTTTTATATCTGTACCGCTTGGATAGTTACTGCTTCTGTCACCGTTTTCGAATTGACATATCTCTCCTAACCTACACCAAATCCAACCTTCTGGCAAAGTATAAGGTACCTCGTCTTCTAAAATCGGCTCAAGCGGTTTTTCCTTTTTTATCTTCTTCTCCTTTACCAGTTGCGCCTTTTCTGCCTGAATGCGTTTCAGGAGTTCGGAGGCTGGCTCGGTGGTGGAGTTTTGCTTTCGCCAGTTAGTGGTGAGTTTGCCTTGTACAGCCAGCTGAAGTATAGTTTCGCGGAGCTTTTTTACGTTCGCGGCTTCATCAAACATGGTCTGGAAGTGCTGCTTCAGAAAAAGCCAGTTTTGCTCCAGTTCTTCGTCTTCTGCGACTGTTAATTGCTGCAAGGCGGCGGCTCCCAGGTGCTGCTTCAGCTGTAAGCGTGCTGCCGTTTGCCGCTCTAGCTCCTCAATTTTCTGCATTAGCTCTTCTACCCGCGCCACAACGGCTTCCTGCTCGGCAAGGGGAGGGAGGGGGAAAGGATACTGCCTTAGCCCACTGAGTGATACAAATGATTGTACCGCACCAGTAGCAGAACTTTTCATTTCCACCTGTGCATGGTTTAAGTATAGCAATAGATAATAAGGTGCTGGAGAATTCTCAATCAAATACTTGAAGAGTGCTACGTTCTTAATACTAAAGTTTGGCTCTACATCAACAATAACAGGATTCCCTATAGAACCAATCATAGCAAAGAGTATGTCACCCTTATCTACTTTAGATCTTTTAGAAATTTCAGTGTGATCTTCCTGAGAAATGTACTTTACATTTTGAAGGCTCAACTTTCCAGAAGAAATGTTTTTACTTGTAACAAGTGGAATTCCTTCAGGATGATATTTTGGTGTGTCATGTGTGCCATCTCTCACGTCTAAACAATCTTGAAGCCTACACCACATCCATCCCTCAGGCAAAGTATAAGGTGCTTCATCCTCTGTAATCGGCTCCAGCGATTTATCTTTCTTGATCTTGTTTTCCTTCACTAGTTGTGCCTTCTTCGCTTCAATGCGTTTCAGCAGCTCTGAAGCAGGCTCTATGTCAGTGTTTTGCCTGCGCCAGTTTTCGGTCAGTTTTCCCTGCACGGCCAGCTGCAGGACAAGTTCTTTAAGCCTGGCTGCGTTTTTCGGGTGCAGCGTCAGGTTTTTAAATTGTTCCAATAGTAACATGCAGGTTTAGCTTAACAGGGATTCTTCTAATGCATTTATAATGTCCTGCTGCAGCGCCTTTACGCGCTGTGTCGTTTGCTGCAGCTTTTCAAGTATTTCGGAAGGTACACCCAAGTCATTTTCCGGCGCATGCGGGTTCTTGATATCGAGGTTATAGTTGCGGGCCACAATCTCCTCCACCGGTACGCGCCATGCATACTCCGTCTCCACACGGTTGTTCCACCAGGCTTTCTCCAAGTCGAACTCCTTTATATTAATCGGCCTCCCCTTGTTATAGCTTTTCTGCCCGGCAGGGTAGGGGTGCTCGAAGTACCATACCTCTTTCGTCGGCTCACCTTTGGTAAAGAACAACAGGTTAGTTTTAATGCTGGTGTAAGGGTTAAACACGCCGTTGGGCAGGCGCACAATCGTGTGCAGGTTGCACTTGCTCAACAGTTCCTCCTTGATGCGCGTTTTCACGCCCTCGCCAAAAAGCGTACCATCGGGAAGTACCACGGCGGCGCGTCCGTTAGCCTTCAGCAGGCGCATGATGAGCGCCATAAACAGGTCGGCTGTTTCCTTCGTCTTAAACTTGGTCGGGAAGTTAGCGTCAGTGCCTTCTTCCTCGGTGCCTCCGAAAGGTGGGTTGCTCAGGATGATGTCTACCTGGTCTTTGCTTGTCCAGCTGTCGTAAGGGCGCACCAACAGGTTATCGTGGCGGATAACGGGCACGTCCATGCCGTGCAGCATCAGGTTAGTGGTAGCCAGCATGTGCGGCAGCGGCTTTTTCTCTACTCCCTGAAAGCTTTCCTGAAGCGTCTGTATGTCGGTGGGGTTGCTGAGTTGGGTGCTTACATGTTCAATGGCACAGGTTAGGAAGCCACCTGTTCCGCAGGCAGGGTCCAGTACGGTTTCGCCAATCTGTGGCGCCGTCATGTCTGTCATGAACTGCGTCACGGCACGCGGAGTATAGTACTCGCCCGAGGAACCAGCGCTTTGCAGCTCCTTCAGCATGTTCTCGTAAATGTCGTTAAAAAGGTGGCGGTCCGAAGAGGAGTTAAAGTCAATCTGGTTTATCTTGTTTATGACCTGGCGGATGAGGGTGCCGCTCTTCATGTAGTTGTAGGTATCCTCGAACACCTGCTTCACAATCCAGCCCTGTGGGTTGGCTTTCGGCGATACATCCAGGTTCTTCAGCGTCTCGAACAGCTCGTTGTTAACAAAGTCGAGCAGCTCATCGCCAGTCATGCCTTCCTCGTCGGCAGCCCAATTACTCCACTGCAGTCTGGCCGGTATCGGCGATTTATAGTTTTTAATGGTCAGTTCCCACTCTTCCTCCTTGTCGCTGAAAACTTTCAAAAAAAGCATCCACACCATCTGGGAGATGCGCTGTGCATCTCCGTCAACTCCTGCATCCTGGCGCATGATGTCGCGGATGGATTTTATAACACCTGAAAGGTTACTCATGTAATTGTATTGGTAAATGTATTTGTAGGTCCTGAATTAAGTCGTTAGTTTTCGGTAGCTATTAGCCTTTGTAAATAAGCGATCGGATCAGCAGATCCGTGAATTTACGGTTTTTGTTATGAGCCGCGAGCGATAGATTCCCTTTTGTCCCATCTTTATATCGCTTATTCTTATTTTTTGCATTACCTGCATTTAACAATTCAAGCGCCCTTACAACAAAAAGAAAGGCAAAAATCAACATGATAAAAAGCTTTGATAGAAAGGAAATTATCATGTTCAATAAACTCCCTTTGTTAGAAGCAATTGAGAAGAGTAGAGTAATAGAAACTGCAGCTACAGCGATTATGCTCGCTATAGTAAAGTAATCATTGTATTCAACTCTACTTTCAAAGTAAATGGAACAGCCAAGACCTATAGTGCCTATTATCAGAACTACATAGTCTATATACCCTTTTATGATTACAATCTGACCATGCTTTGCTTTTATAACTCCTGTTATGTAGAATGTTAGCAGAACGATAGAAATGCTGGCTAAAGTTATTCCCTCAGATGTTTGTAAGTAGTTTGTAAAAGTTTCCACTAGGCTTAATTTTGTTGATGGTTGATGTAAAGATTGGTTATTTCTTAACTTTAGAGTCCTAGGCAGAGCGATACAACTCTTGCTCCAGTTCGTTTATCGCTTTATCAAAATCTGCTTTTTTGCCAAAGCGTTTTACAATTTCGATGGGAGTGCCAAACTGGTTGAGTGGCCTGACGTTCAGAACTGCTGTATTTTCCAAGGAACTGATGCCTTCATCTGCATATTTATCCAGAAGTGTTTGCAGCACTTCACGGGCACCCGTTCCATACTTCTCGAAGTAGTTGCGCTTCTTCACCTGCTCTGCTCTTTCCTTGCGCGACAGGGGAGGACGGTCGAAAGCGATGTGCGCTATCAGGTCAAAAGCATCTATGTCTAAGCCAATCTCCTGTTGCAGTTCCTCGAACAGCACGCCTTTTTCCGCCAACTCATTAATAATGGCTTCCTTGCGTTCGCTCACATTCCACTTCACCAGGAAATCGTCCAGCGAAGCATACTCGCTCAGCAGCTTTGTGCGGGAGTAGTCTTTCAGTGATTCCGTGATTAACCTGCCATCGGCACCGTAGTACTGCACCCGCTCGTTTATCACCTTCACGGCCACATCATTCACATAGTATTTCCTTGGTCTTCCTGTTCCGGGCTCGTCATCTGGCCCTTCTCTTCCAGGATCATCAGTGTCATCTCCTTCACCTTCACCTTCCTTTCCTTCAGGAGGCACGGGCGGTTGATTATTATCTGGCTCATAAATCACCACAGGGTCGCCATCAAAATCAGGATCAGCAAAAAGGTTGGTTACCTGCCGGAAATCCATTATACTGAAATATACCTTGCCATCATCCTCCCGCAGGCGGGTGCCACGCCCAATAATTTGCTTGAACTCTGTCATGGATTGTATGCCAGCCTCCAGCGCAATCACCTTCACCATTTTGGTATCTACACCCGTTGTCAGCAGCTTAGAAGTAGTTGCAATTACAGGCTCCTTTTCATCTACAGAAGTGAAGTTGTACAGCTCCTTCTTTCCAATTTCATCATCTCCGGTTATGCGCACTACATAATTCGGATATTGCTGCAGCATGTCGCTGTTCTCGTTCACAAGCGCCTGACGCATTCGCTCCGCGTGTTCCGTGTCCACGCAGAACACAATTGTTTTTGCCATACGGTCGGTCAGCTTCAGGTACTCGGATATTTTTCGGGCTGCTGCCTTTGTGCGGTCGTCGATAACCAGGTTACGGTCGAAATCTCTTGTATTATAAATGCGGTCTTCTATTTCATGGCCATACCTGTCTTTCTTTCCCTTTTCAGGTCGGTACCCCTCGTCCACATTCAAACTTATGCGAACTACTTTATAGGGAGCCAGAAAGCCATCATCTATCCCCTGCTTTAAAGAATAGGTATATGTTGGTTCTCCAAAGTAGGTGATATTAGAAGTCTCTTTGGTTTCCTTTGGCGTGGCTGTGAGCCCCACATGTACGGCAGCATTGAAATAGGTAAGCACTTCTCTCCAGGCAGATTCTTCTTTAGCGCTTCCACGGTGGCACTCGTCCACCACCACCATATCAAAGAAGTCAGGGGAGAATTGCTTAAAGATGTTCTTTTCTTCCTCAGTGCCTGTCAGGCCCTGGTAAAGCGCAAAGTAAATTTGGTAAGCCTTGTCCACCTCCCGGTTCTGAATCTTGGTCATGATGTCTGAGCCGAAAGGCCTGAAGTCGCCCGTCTTGGTTTGGTCCACCAGTATGTTCCGATCTGCCAGGTAAAGCACCCGCTTCACAGTCTTCGCCTTCCACAGCCGCCAGATAATCTGGAAAGCTGTATAGGTCTTGCCCGTACCTGTTGCCATTACCAGCAAAATGCGTTTATCACCTCTTGCTACAGCCTCTATGGTTCTGTTGATGGCGATCTGCTGATAATAGCGGGGGGCAAAGCCGGTTTCGTCTTTATGGTTCTCTTCTTTTACTACTTCCTGCTGCTGTGAATTCAGGTTTTTGTAAGTGGCGTAGCGCTGCCACAATGCCTCAGGGGAAGGGAAACTCTCTAAACTTAGCTCTCTTTCTACTTCACCGCCTTGTTCCACTTTTGTCTGGTCAAATTCCAGGAAAGCGTTACCGTTGGAACTGTACACGAAAGGGATATCCAGAATATCAGCATACTCCTTCGCCTGCTGCATCCCTTGGCCAACGGAGTGGTTGTTATCCTTTGCCTCAATAATAGCCACCATTGTTGATTTGTAGAACAGCACATAGTCCGCTCTTTTCTGCTTACCCCTGGTGTACTTCTGGCCCCGCACAATGATTCTGCCATCAGTGAAGGACCACTCTTCTCTTACTTGCTTTTGAATATCCCAGCCAGCCGCAACAAGCGCAGGCGTAATAAACTTCGTGCAGATGTCACGCTCGGAGAGGGGCTTTTTGTTAAGCATGTTTTCAAGTGGTGTTTCAACATTCAATATACCTTTTGTAATATTCTTATCAAAATCTATATTTTAGGTGATTGGTAAGTGCTTGTAACCCTGTGAATTGATAGCGAAGAATGCGTTGTTAGACTAGCGCCAGGAGTTTCAAGCGTGTAAGAATTTGAAACTGACTTAACGTTGAACATTACAGTTAGCACAATTCAGCACACCCCAAGACATAGCTAGAACGGCTGCAGGAATAGGTAAGACTTTACAACTTCTGAATATCTTCTTTGCTTCTTGAAGGGCTTCTTTGTCCTCAGCCCTATCCTTTTGTTAGATAGAGTGACATACACTATCCAGAAGACTTCCGCCGAAAACAGAACTGCTACATAGTAGAAAAACTACCAATTTGTCGTAATTGAAGGTGAGGAGAAGCCACGCTACATTAATGAAAATCTTATCTTATAAGCCCTAACCTCAAAAATTCGATTGCCCTGAATAATTATCTGCAGGTGAGAGAGGATATAAAACTCACTATCCCACAATAGCAACTGAATGCCTATTTATTATAACAGTAGTTATAAGCGAAACCCCGTTTCCAGCCTCCTGGAGGGGGTGCTGGTTTTAGTACTTTCACGGGGTGCGGGAAGTGCCTGCAATGTGGTTTATATTAACGGAGATATATACTATATTCGGCAGTCCGGTTCCGGTTATCGGTCAAAATCGACCGATAACCGGAACCGGACTGCCGTTTACACAGTAGTTGTGTGCCATTAACAAACTGACTAGCACTATTATGACATTTAACCTTACACTTCCAAATCGAACACGAACAAATCAGACTGAAACACTAACTACAGACAATAATATCGTACTCATTGGGGCTAATGGATCTGGAAAGTCCCGTCTAGGCGCATGGGTAGAACAAACAATGCAGAGCCGGTTGACGGTTCACAGAATAAGTGCTCAGAAAGCGTTAAGCATCCCCGATTTTGCTCAACTTAAAAATTTAGAACAAGCTGAAAAAGCTTTACTGTATGGTAGAGATGACCAACATGCTTCGGTTGGCAGAAAAATTACCGACCGTTGGGGTAGCAATCCTACAACGTTCTTATTAAATGACTTTGATAAGTTATTGTCTCTACTCTTTGCGAAAAGTGCTGAAAGAGATCGGTTGCATACACAACAAACCAAAGCTGTCCAATCATATGTCCCGGTACCAGATGCACCTATTGACATTATTGTTCGAATTTGGTCTGATATTATGCCTCATAGGCAAATTTCATTTAATGACGGAAAAGTCTTAGTTAGGAAGGAGGAAGAGCCAGAATACCATGGTAAAGAAATGAGTGATGGAGAAAGAGTAACCTTGTATCTAATCGGGCAATGCCTTTGTGCTCCAGATAATTCGATCATAATAATAGATGAACCAGAAATACATCTGCACAAATCGCTGGTTGATAAACTTTGGAATAAAGTTGAAGAACTATCGCAATCAAAGCTACTGGTTTATATAACTCATGATTTGGATTTTGCCTCATCCAGGAAAGACGCTCTTAAATTTTGGATTAAAAGTTACAATGGTAACAACTTATGGGAATGGGACGAAGTGCCTAGGGATGAAAATTTGCCCGATGGATTGATTCTTGAGATCCTCGGCTCAAGAAAAAACATAATTTTTTGTGAAGGTGAGAATGGAAGTTTAGATACAACTATTTACCAACTCGTCTACCCAGATTATCACATAATTCCGAGAGGAAGCGGACAAAAAGTAATAGAAGCAACAAAGGCTTTAAAGGGAAACCATAACATACATCATCTAAACGTGTTTGGATTGATTGACAGTGATTACAAAGAGGAAGAAGAAAAGCAAACTTTACTTCAGCATGGTATTTTCACTATCTCCATCGCCGAGATTGAAAACCTATTTTGTGTCGAACCCGTGCTTAGAATAATAGCAGAGCACCTAGAACTAAACTCTGAACAAAAAGTGAATGAAGTAATCGACTTTCTTATTCAATCCTTGAATGCTGAATTTGAAGTACAAGTTTCTTCTAAAGCTGAGAAGATTGTCGAATATAAGCTTGGAGCATTTTCAAAGGAGGCAAATAATGAACAAGGATTAACTGCGGGCTTAACGACCACTTTAGGTAGAATTGATATTCCAACTATATATGCACAAACTAGAACAAGCTTTCAAAATGCTATTGATGCAAGAAGCCTTAATGAGCTTCTTTTAATATATAATAGAAAAAGCTTGACCAACAGAATTTCAGGAATATTTGGACTTGGAAACGGGCAGTACGACAAACTATTGGTGAGATTATTCAAAGGTTCACGCAAAGAGGAATTAATTCATGCAATGAGACAATATTTACCTCAAATCAATTAAACGGCACATAACAAGGTATTGCCAAAAGCGGGGCTAAACGGCTTCGACTGGACATCTGTGCAAGGTTCGACTTTTGTTCTTCGATCGAACTCTAGTGCTAAAATCCCCCCCTTCGGCAATACCCGAACCGTTGCTCTTGCTTAACATAAGAGGGCTTATAAGAAAGATCAGGTGCAGTATGTGTGACGAGATGCGCAGTATAAGGTCATGCCGACGGGGCTATAAAACAGAAAAGGACACCGATAGTGTCCTTTTCCTTAAAGTTATTCCAAATAACTCTGGAGCTAACTTCTATATATTTTTACGTTATTCCCACAGCAATGTTGCCGTTCAATTAGGGTTTTCCAATGCACTATAAAGTCAGTTATATAAAATAGGGCTATCTCAAGCCGGTCTGCCGCGGCCATCTGCCCGTTTCACCGGATCCGGAGTCAAATCCCAAATCTGGTCCCGCTGCTCATGGTCAACTCCACGAACAGCTAACAAACAACTCAAACCCTAATTCATATTTTTGAGACAGCCTCTTGTCTCTTTCAAGGTAGGGAACACTTACACCTGTTGTTTTGCCACCTACACATGTATTTTAAGTACTGGCACCTTTTTATTAAAAATAAAATTACTTAAATACAATTTTAAAACGTATAATATATCATGTTCTTGCTGGATAGCTCTGAAGCTGCAAATAGCTATCATCTTGATTATACAGGATTTTAGAATTTAGCTCCTATTAGATAGCTGTTCAAAACCACCACTCCATTTCACACCTCCCTTACTTCCTGTGAAAGCTTACATTCTAAGTGCTTCC
>NZ_JBHUOX010000047.1:0-13921 GCF_042686245.1 Pontibacter toksunensis
CGGAGAATGCCGAGGCGACAGTGCAGCCCTATGCCTGGGGCTTCCGCAATGCCATAGGAATCGCATGGAACAGGGACAATGAGATGTTTATCGCGGTAAATGGTTATGACAATGCCGCCGGCAGGCCTATCAACGACTACCACGACGGCACCTACCGGGTGAGAGAAGGCGCCTGGTACGGATGGCCTGACTTTGCGGCTAATTTCTCCCCTGTTACCGATGCCAGGTTCAAGCCTAACAGCTCCGCCATTCCGCCTACCTATAAAGGCAGGGAAAGAGTGGCAAAAGAGCTGCATTTTCTCATTGACCATAAGGCAAGCGGGTTGGAGCAGCCAGACACATCGCTGATTCTTGGCTTGCATGAAGTGAACGCTTCCCCCTCAAAGCCTGATGTGGCGCCTGAGGGCTGGGGGGACTATGCCGATCACCTCTTTGTGCCTGAGTACGGGGACTTCCAGTGGATCACCAACCCCTTGAGAGACAAGTTCGCAGGCAACCGTATTGTTCGGATGAAGACCAGCGGCAGCGGGGAGCACACCGTGCACGCTTTTATTCAGAACGAGAAACCTGGTCCCGGTTCCCAGCAGGGCCGGCTGGGCGAAGGAATCGAAAGGCCGTATGATGTGAAATTTGGTCCGGACGGGGCCATGTACATCGTTGACTTTGGCTCGCACAGAACAAGCCTGAAGCGCATAGCGGAGGGGCATTTCCCGGTTGAGTTTGACAGGGGAACAGGCATGGTCTGGAGAGTAACAAAAACGAAATGAATTGCTTAATCACTCTTTGATACTGGTAAAGGCTAAACCAGTGGCTTAGCTTGAACAGAAGGCGATAAAAGGCAAAAACAAGGTTAGTCAACCTTGCTTTTGCCTTTTATCTTGAACATAATCTGCCTTATAGGTTGGTTTTTGTACTAATCGTTGTAACACGCCACCTGTTTAACATAACAGTAGTTATGGGAGAAACAGCCCCCAGAGGCTGGAATTGGATTAGAAAATAAAGAGGTTTCTCTTTATTTTCTAATCCAATTTTTAATATAGTTTAATAGTTACTCACTTTAGACATTGTATTTGCCTTCGACGTTCTCCATGTACTTCTGCCCTGAGCCCGTGTTGAGCAGCAGCACCTGCTCTTGCGGGAGAATGGAGCCAGTGGCCAGCAGCTTCCGCGCAGCCATCCATAGGGCCGCACCCTCCGGGGCAACAAAGAGTCCCTCGGACCTGCCCAGCTCCTGCATGCCGAGCACCATTTCCTCCTCCGTCACACTAATGGCTGTTCCTCCTGACTCGGATAGCGTTTTCAGCATGAGCTGCTCACCCAATGGCCTGGGTACGGCAAGCCCGTTTGCGATGGTGGGCCTGCCCACGTAGTGCTGTGCATTCTGCTGTCTGCCAAAAAAAGTCTCAACCAGGGGCATGCAGTTTTCCGCCTGCACGGCAACCATCCTCGGGAGCCTGGCTTCAGGCGCGAGCCAGCCTATGGTCTTGAGTTCATGGAAGGCTTTCCAGATACCGATAAGGCCCGTGCCGCCGCCTGCAGGGTAGAGGATAACATCGGGCAGCTGCCAGTCGAGCTGCTCCGCTATCTCGTAGCCCATGGTTTTTTTACCCTCCAGCCTGTAAGGTTCCTTCAGGGTGGACACATCCAGCAAAGAGCCGTCGGTGTTAAGCGCTCCTGCCTTGGCGGCACAGTCATTTATCAGGCCGTCTACCAGGTGCACCTCAGCACCGTACCAGAGGCACTCCTCCCTGAAGGCCTTGGGCGTGTGCCGTGGCATCACGACCACTGCCCTCATCCCTGCCCGCGCGCAGTAGGCAGCCAGTGCCACACCCGCGTTACCGGCTGTCGGGATGATGCAACCATGTGCTCCAAACTCCTTCGCCTTGGAAACGGCCATGCTCAGGCCGCGTGCCTTGAAGGAGCCTGTGGGGTTCTGACCCTCGTCCTTTAGGAGCAGCTCCTTAAAGCCAAACTTACCGGATAGTGTAGGGAGTGGGAGGATAGGGGTAAAGCCCTCGCCAAGACTCACCATGTTTTCTTTACGGAGCACAGGCAGCAGCTCCCGGTAGCGCCACATCGTGCCTGGGCGACGGTGCAGCACTTCTTTGCTGACCGGCTCCTCGAGGTCATAGCGGGCCAGCAGCGGCAACTGGCAGCATAGAGACAGCCTGTGAAACTCAAAGGCTGTGTAGGGTTTGCCGCAGGAGGAGCATTCCAAAAAGCTGATGAGGCTTTCGGGAGTAGTACTGTTATGTGTGGTGTTCATGTTTAGCAAATACGCTTTTGCCTTGGCAAGTTGTTAATTTGCTATGATGCAACAGCAGGGTAAAAAGGAATAGGCTATTCCTCTTTGGAATACCTGCGCTTCATGAATTGTATGAAGCCCCTGTAGGGGGCATTGTTCTCGGTCCCCTTTCGCTGGATAAAGTTAAAGTTCCGCTTTATAGTGAGGCCCTCTATTGGCAGCTCCACCAGCTCACCGGACTGCAGCTCCTTCAGGACGGCCTGCCGCGGCAGAAAGGCAAGGCAGGTGTCTACCCGTACAAAATTCTTCAATGCCTCGGTACCGCCCAGCCTGATCTTAATGGGCAGGTCTGGCATTTTAACCTTTTTCTTCTCTAGTGCCTCCTCTAGCACCGCCAGTGTGCCCGAGCCGGGCTCGCGCAGGGCAAGCGGAGTGGTGTACAGGTCCTTCAGTTCCAGTTGCTGCTTTTTCAGTGGATTTCTCGAGGAGCAGACCGCTATCACTTCGTCTGTGAGGAAGGGCGTGTAGGTTACGTTGCTCAGCTTGTTCACGCCTTCCACAATGCCAAGGTCTATCTCATGGTCAAGAAGAGCTTTGAGAATGTTCTCGCTGTTGCGGTTTTTCAGGGTAAGCTGCGCGTTGGGGTTCTGCTGAAGGTAAGCGGACAAAACAGGTGGCAGGATGTATAGGGAGATGGTGGTGCTTGCGCCGATGACCATACTAACCTGTGGCGAGAAGTGCTCATTCAGTTCGCTGAGCTCCTGATGGAGTTCCTGTTGCAGCTGCTTTGCCTCTAGTAGTTTCTGGTACAGCAGTTTTCCGGCCGCTGTCAGGCTGATACTGTTACCGCTCCGCTCAAACAGGCCGGTTTTGTAGAATTCCTCCAGTCCCTTTACCTGCTTGCTGATGGCCGACTGGCTAATGAAAAGTGTCTCACCGGCCTTTGTAAAACTTAGCACCCTGGCCACTTCCATGAATATCAAATGCTTGTTTGAGAGCATACCTGTAACAAGTCGTTTAATTTCTTCCTTCCGGCACCTAAGCCAGTTGGTGCCGGAAGGTAAATATTTTCTTGCTAAGTCAGAAACAGGGGCAGGAGGTGATATAAAGAAGAATAGCAGCATTAGCACCGCAAACCCAGGATAGTAGCAGGCTGGCATGCTCCTAAAAATGTTGAACCAACAAGGAGCAGATAGCCCTGCTTTATATAACCTGTTATCAGCGTGCCCCCATATAGCCTCCTGGAGGAGGTGCGGCTTTTGGTAAATTACCTGCGGGGTGGGGTATATTGACGTGGATGTATAGTATATTCGATAGTCTGATTCCGGTTATCAGTCGCTTTTGACAGATAAGACGAATAGACTTCCGCTTATACCTTAGTTGTGCGCCGTTTTAAACAAAACTTAATACATAATAAGACAATTTGTTATCCTTATGCCTGCCCATATTTCTGCAATCATACAAGCAGCTGAGTTACTCAAAGTTTACCAAACAGAAAACTTGGTACTAGTGGACGTGAGCAATGGAAGCAATGCCAGAACTAACTATGAAGATAAACACTTAGACGGCGCATTATTCATTGACTTAAACACGCAGTTAGCTTACATTAAAGATGATTTGTCTATTGGGGGCATACATCCATTGCCAGATATAGCCCATTTCTCAGACGTGTTGACAAGTCTTGGTATTTCAAGAAAAAGTCATGTGGTCATTTATGACGACAAAAATGGCACAAATGCAGCCGCTCGTTTCTGGTGGATGTTAAGAGCTGTAGGACATAAAAAAGTGCAGGTACTTAATGGCGGTTTTAAAGAAGCAGAAAGAATAGGCTTTCCCACAAACTCAAAGAAAATGGTTCCTATTCCTTCTGAAACTTATCAAGTTGAAAGATGGGGGTTACCAACAGCTGATATATTCGAAGTTGGAAAGGCTTCAGAAGACGGAGACCATCTTGCTATAGATGTTCGGGAAAGTAAATGCTTCACAGGAGAAACAGAGCCTATTGACTTGGTTGCAGGACATATACCTGGGGCAATCAATGTGCCTTTCACAAGGAACTTAGACGAACAAGATCTATTCTTACCACCAATTCAGTTTAAGGCAGAGTATCAAAAAATATTTGACAGAAGGCAGATAAGAAATATTGTTGTCCATTGTGGTTCAGGAGTAACAGCTTGCCATACCATTTTAGCAGTAGCGTATGCGGGATTAGGAATGCCTAAGCTATATGTAGGCTCATGGAGTGAATGGTCACGCAATAAAAGAGCTGTAGCAAAAAATGTCTAGAAAGAGAAAATAACGAGAGCACAACAAAACCTAAACCACACCAAGGCGTGCTTAGTCAAGCTGTTAGCACATATAGTAATGAATTACAAAGAGCTGATAATGAAATGGGAGTCTAAAGAACTGTATAGGTTTGATGTGCCTTACATTTCTGACAAGGGATTAAATGAAGAAACATCCTTCTTCTTGTCATTTGTTGTACTACCAGCATCAGCTGCACCATTCCTATAATTCGCTGGAGAATCAGAATGGAATTAAGTCGCATCGATACCTATGAGACGGGAGAGAATAAGCGCATGTACTTTGTAAGTATAGGTTTTGGCGGTGCTGGTAATCCAGTAAGCATAGACCTTAGGAACAATTGCCAGGTGGTTACTTTGAACCATGAAGAAGAGTATGAGGCAGCATTCATGAACTCTTCAGTTGGCTAGTCTTACTCTGTACAA
Source organism: Pontibacter toksunensis (assembly GCF_042686245.1). Lineage (NCBI taxonomy): Bacteria > Pseudomonadati > Bacteroidota > Cytophagia > Cytophagales > Hymenobacteraceae > Pontibacter > Pontibacter toksunensis. The sequence continues at coordinate 4,975 of NZ_JBHUOX010000047.1, forward strand.
ACAGTTTGTCGAAAAGTCATCCGAGTAAATGGCGAGGACGCTTTTCTGTACGCAAACTTCTCAGATAGGCATTATGAAGAATTGATGATGGCTATGGGAACAGCAGACAATAAAGCACTCAGGGATAATACCTGTGGGCGCAGGAGATGGAACAACTTTTAGGAAATTGGGAGTACCATCAAAACCAAAAATAAAAATTACAGGTACTAACCCGTTAGCAATTTATAATTATCAGGAATCGAGTGAATTTGAAGGTTATTTACATATTCATCTTTGTAGCTACTATCATCAACTCATGTGCAAACAGCAACTACATAGAGCTGAAGGATGATGTTGCTACGATTGAACATGCAATATTTCAGGTCGATAGTATCTTCAGCAAGTTTGATGATTCAGTTAGCCTTGTCTTTGTCAAAGACAACCAGCTTTACATCAACCAGACGAACTACAATAATTTTGATTCCCTAAGTCAAGAGCAGGTGCCAGAGCTGGACCATTTAAACAGTTCAGATTGGCACCTTCTAAAAAATAACCTGACTTTACTGCAAAGGAATAACATAAAAGGATTTAGTAGTACCAGATATGGATTCACCAGATTTCTTTACAAGGACGAGCCAGGTGAAGTATATATGCAAAGATACCTTGCCTTGGACAGCGGGAATCTGTCGTTGGACCATACAGGCTATAAGATCCTTGACAGAAAGTCAAATTTAGTGCTGTTCTCAGGTAGGTAAAAAAATAGAGTAAAAGCTACTAACACGGCACATACGTCATGCTTTGGCTACGCCTCGCCAGTATTGTGTACCAGCCGCTGGTCCTTATAACTAAGCTTCTGCTTCTGCTGCACAGTGTAGAAGGCGTTGTTGAGGAGGTTGAGCAGTAAAACCTTCTATAAACGTTAAAGCCGCTCCATTTAATGTGAAGCGGCTTTAAAAATTCTTAGACCTTTGTATTGCGTCATCGAGCCATATCCACGATGATATGACGGCTTTAGGAACATATCAATTGATGGTAGAAGAATTGTGCTACTTTCTAAAAATGATGGTCAGGGAGTAGGACACTGCAAAAGCGAAGTTCAACAAATTTTAAGCTAGAGCAACTTAGAGAGTGTCTGTTCCTAAGAAACCCTGCACAATTCTCTACAACCACTTTGAAACTTCCACCGCTATTAACTACATTCCCGATGCAAAAGTAGCATTATGAACGAGCTAACGGAGGGAAACGGCATGACGGAGAATACCCCAATGAAAAGGAGCCAGATAAAAGTCGCCTTATATGCTGCCGTTGTGGTCTTTCTAACCTACATCATGATTTTTGGCTTTAGAAAGTCTTTCACGGTGGCTACTTTCGATGGTATTGAAATAGCCGGGTATAGCTACAAGACGGTGCTGGTCATCAGTCAGATGTTAGGCTACCTGCTGGCCAAATTCTACGGCATCAAGTATATCTCGGAGCTGAGGCGAACTGGCAGAGGGAGCGTGATTCTCCTCCTGACGGGGATTTCCTGGTTAAGCTGGCTTTTTTTCGCGCTGGTGCCCTTGCCTTACAACATCGTTTTCCTTTTTATAAACGGTTTTCCCTTAGGAATGCTTTGGGGAGTTGTTTTCTCTTATGTGGAGGGCAGGAGGAGCACTGATTTCATTGGTGCTACTTTGGCGGTAAGCTTCATCTTCGCCTCCGGGTTTGTCAAATCTGTTGGAGCCTGGCTGATGGTGCAATTTGGCGTATCAGAGTTCTGGGTGCCATTCTGCACCGGTGCGGTTTTTGCCCCGCCACTTTTGCTTTTTGTGTATCTGATGGAGAGGATTCCACCACCCAGTGCCGAAGACGTTCAACAAAGAACAGAGCGCACGGCCATGACCGAAGATGACAGGAAAAGATTTGTAAAGGAGTTTTATGCCGGCATTGCTGCATGCGTCCTGATCTACTCTTTTGCGACCATCTTCCGGGACATACGTGATAACTTCGGGGCTGAGATGTGGAAAGAGCTGGGGTATTTCAACCAGCCGGCTATATTTACGAAAACCGAAACCCCCATCACCCTGGTTATCCTCGTTTTGATTGGCAGCATGGTGCTCATCAAGAACAACTACAAGGCCCTGCAGACGGCACATGTTTTTATTCTGATAGGGTTTGCGCTCGCCGGTGTTTCAACCCTGCTCTTTACCGCTGAATCCATTGAACCCATCTGGTGGATGATGCTTGTGGGGCTTGGCTTATACATGGTGTACATCCCCTTCAATGCCGTGTTCTTCGACCGGCTGATTTCCACCTTCAGGTATACCGGGAACGTTGGCTTCCTGATTTACCTGGCCGATTCGTTCGGGTACGTGGGCAGCGTTGGGGTATTGTTCAGCAAGGAGATATTCAGGGTTCAGTTGAACTGGGTAACCTTCTTTTCAAACAGTGTGATAGGCCTTTCAGCAATCGGTGTCCTGCTTACTGCTTTCTCTATGGTGTATTTTGGACGGAAGTATCAAAATTCTTCGCCCAGAGAGGTAAGGCCTGCCGTAAAAGCTGCCACCTAAATCGAATGAACACAGAAAACGCTTTCTCGGTTTTTCAGGGTCTACTATCCATAGAAACACATGGACATTAAAGCTGCAACATTTTACTGGGGACTTTTTTCAGGCAGCCACAGCTATGCTACGCAACAGGTCTTCAGGTTGGCAAGGAGTCAGGTATCCAAGCGCTGAATACCTCCTTTTCCGGTTGTAGAAACTCATCCTGACATATATTGAAAAGTAATTCTCACCCTACAGCTTCACGCGCTGGCCCGACTCGGCGGCTTTATAGATTGCTTCCACTATCTGGATGTCACGGAGGCCTTCCTCGCCTGGCACCAGCATCGGCTTGTTCTGCATGATAGCCATGGCATCATCGTCCACTTGCTTTGCCTGCTGCCAAGGCACCTGGTACGGGTGGTTGATTTCTCCGAGCGGGCTGCTGCCTTTCACACCGGCATAGCTCTGGAACGGCTCCATCTTGATTTCCCCTTTCTCGCAGGCGATGTTCAGGTAGTTAATGTTCTCACCGAAGCTGGTCTTGATGTCGGCGACCACACCACCCGGAAACTCCAGCTTTGCCACTGTTGTCTCGTCAATGTCGGTATATATCTCAGGGCGCGTAGTGGAAATTTTAGCCGATGCAATGGCGATAGGCTCCAGGCCTGTTCCCAGTCGCGCACCTTGTATGGAATACACGCCCATGTCGTAGAGCGCCCCCCCGCCCAATTCCTTTGTTTGCTTCCAGTGGTTTGTGCGGCTCTCGCGGTAGCCGGCGCCGCAGCTTGCCTGCTCTACCTTGCCCAGCAGCTTCTGGTTCACGATACGCATGTACTCCTGTGTGTTGGGTTCGTGCTGCAGGCGGTAACCAATCGCCAGCTTTTTCTTGTTCTTGCTGCAGGCAGCAATCATCTCCCGGCATTCTTGCTCCGTCATGGCCATCGGTTTCTCGCACCAAACATGCTTGCCGGCATTTGCTGCCCGCACCGTGTACTCGCAGTGCATGGACGGGGGCAGCACCACGTACACCACATCTATATCCGGGTTGTTGGCGATCTGGTCGAAAGTCTGGTAGTTATATATGTTTTTGTCGGGTATGTTGTACTTCTTCTTCCACTCCTCGGCCTTAGAGGGGGTACCCGTCACGATGCCGGCGAGGTAGCAGTTCTTCGTCTGCTGCAGGGCCGGTGCCAACAGGTCGGTGCTGTAGTAGCCCAGGCCTACCAGCGCCACACCGAGGCGGTCTTTTTGCTGGCGTGTGGCCGCCAGTAGCGCATGTGGAGAAAAAAGAGCGGCCGTAGTACCCAATGCAAGGCTTTTGAGAACGTCGCGGCGGGAGGAGGTAAATGTCATGGCTTCCGTCTTTTAGGTATATATAGGTGAGGGTATTTTTTATACTACCCGAGTTATAGATACTGCTAGTTTAATTATCAAACATGATGTTTCCTTACGAAAAGGGTTAATATTTGGCTGTATGTCAGTTGTGCCCTCCGGAAAACCGGGCCAGTTTAAAGTAGAGGAAACGGGCAATTTGTCGCACTAAAGCAAATTGCCTAAAAAAATCAAAGTTCACCGAGGCGCAGATAGTTTAAGCTATTTGTTTCAGCCTTGACTAGAATGTACCAACTGTACAGAGCCAGTATCATTCTCTGTGTAAAGAGATGCAATGGTGACCGATGGAGGGGTGATCATAATTACTCACTAGTGCGGAAATTCACTAGGAAGGCTAAGGCATTACCCTGCATGGCATGTAATGCTATATAAATCAAATAATCGGCTTCATTACTTTTTCTCCATCCTTTCAAACATCAGGAAATGCTGAATTGGCAGAGAATCCTCACGCTTGAAGAGCTTGAATCCATTCGCCTCCAGTTCCTTCTTTACCTGCTCAGCAGTCATTTTGTGCAACTCCCGGATGGCTACCTTGGGGTCCTCGGCACGGTACTCCATCAGCAGCAATTTACCGCCCGGCTTCAATGCCCTGTGTATTGCCTGCAGCATTTCCTGGGGGTACTCCAGTTCGTGATATACATCTACCATAAAGGCAAGGTCAAGTGAGGCGTCAGGTACGTTTATACTCTTGGTACCGCCTTTCACCACTTCCACATTACTAAGTCCAAGTTCCTGACTGCGTTTTTTCAGTGCAGAAACAAAAGCATCCTGCAATTCGACAGCGTATATTTTACCCTTGGGTATTTTCTCTGCTACCCTGAAAGTATAAAAGCCGGTACCCGCGCCAATGTCGGCTACAACATTCTGAGGGCTTAGCATCATGCTGTCAATAGCCCGTAGCGAGTTCTCTTCTTCCTGTCTGGTGCTCCTGTCAAGCCAGCCACCCCCGCCCGTTCCGATAACCCGGGCGATTTCGCGGCCCATGTATACTTTGCCTGTACCGCCCGTTCCCGGTGATTTAGTAGTATAGATTGCTGCTTTTTGCTCTACCTGCGCCTGACAGGCGCCGCCGGCACCCAGGAACAACCACAGCAGCAGCAGCACAAAAAGCTGCTTCGTACTTTGGTAGGAGGATGTTTTCATACAAACAGGAGATTGAGTTAAGTTCTCTTTCTGTTCTTTTACGGCATCAAGCAGTTCTTTGGCCCATCTTGAGGCTACCTCTCATGCTGGACTGCCTCTCAGCACTGTGCAAGCCCCTGGAAGATTTATTTTTTACAGAAAATAAATCTTTCAGGGGCTTAAGCGTCCGAAGAGTGTCTAAAACAGAAATTCGCTATGACACCTGTACCCGTTCGGGAGCAAGTATATGATTTCTCTACTGCAGTCCTTCTACCGTATCTATGAAGAGGTGATTCTATTAAAAGGGAGCAGAGCAACATATAATGGGTAGCTAGCTGTGACCCAAAAGATTTTTGCTGCCGCCCTGGCGGTTCTGTTGATTGGAAGAGGCTATGTTATCAACGCTGCGGGACGGTCCAGAGGAAAATGGTGGAGCCGCCTACCTGCACGGTCTGATCCGGTTTCCAGTCGTCCATATCGAAAGCGTGCGAAACTATACGGGTACCGGGTTTTAGCTGCAGCAGTTTCGGGCGAAGCTTCAGATTAACGCTGGGCAGCAGGTAAAGTGTGACAACGGTGGCTTCGCTGAGATCCATGTCAAACAGATTGCCTTCCACGAACCTGACCTTATCGGTAACGTCGGCTTCTCTCGCATTGGCATTCGCTTCCTCAATGCGCTGCGGGTCTATATCCACGCCTGTGCCCTTTGTGCCGTACTGCTTGGCTGCTGTGACCACAATGCGTCCGTCGCCGCAACCCAGGTCATACAGAACATCATCTTTTTTAACCTTGCCCAGTTTGAGCATTGCGTCCACTACCTCCTGGCTGGTAGGAACATAGGGCACATCCAGGTTCTGTGCCGTCGCCTTCGGGGACTGCACAAGCGCAGCTGCAAAAAAGACAATCATAAGTAAAGCACAGCGGGAATACACAGATACTCTCATACTTTCAGTATTTAAGTGAATAAAAGTTTATAGACCATAGGCAAGTACTGCCTTCTGCGACACGCTTCAAGCACGGCTTGTGTCGCAGGCTGCTTTCAAATGTGAGTTACGCCACCAGGTGCATCCGCACTTGTTTCGTCTCAGGCTAAAACCTATTTAATTACGAATCCATTGGGATTCAGTTGTTTAGGGTGTGTAATGAATATTAACTTAACAAAGCAATCATCTTAATAGAAATTGTTGCCTCGGGAAGTAGCGCAGGGCCATTTAAGAAGAATCATCCGCTCCGGAAAGCTATGCATCAGGTGCCACTATCAGGCGTAGTCTTTGTAGGCTGGACTTTGTCATTCGTCGGCAGGGCCAGAAGAAGTAAGATGCCCAACAGCAGCACAACTACTCCTACCACAGCCCCAAGTCCGGTATAGACTAAGCTGGAATAAAAAAGATAAGCACTCGTAAAGCAAAAAATGAGAGGCGTAACCGGGTAGAAAGGCACGCGAAAGGGGCGTTGCTGTAGGGGATTCTTCCTGCGCAGCACAAACAGAGCAATGCCCACCATCAACAGGAAAAACCAGAAAACTGGTGCTGTGTATTCCACGATCGTTTCAAAGCCGTTCCGTGTAAACAGGCCCAAGCCTATAAGCGCCAGTGATATGGCCCCCTGCACCACAAAGGCAGTTACAGGGGTGGACGTCTGCGGGTTCCACTTGCCGAGAGCCTCGAAAACCTTAAAATCTCTGCCCAGGGCATAGTTGGTGCGGGCACCTGTGAAGATGGTGGCGTTGGCGGAGGTCAGGGCCGAAACGGTTACGATGAGCCCAATCAGCACAACGCCTCCCTCTCCAAGTGTAAGCCGCATCAGGTCACCTGCCACAGCATCAGACCCTGCCATTCCGCTGAGCCCGAGCACATGCAGGTAAGCCACATTAATGAGGACGTATATTGCCGTGATAATAAAGATGCTCAGAATCAGTACTTTTGCCATGCCTCTTCGGCCCGTTTTCAGTTCTGCAGAAATATAGGCCGCTTCATTCCACCCTCCAAACGTCAGCAGCACAAACACCATGGCTAAACCTAGGGAGTTACCCTGCTCAGGGGCGGGGTCTGTAGCAGGGGGGGCTGACCCGGCCGGAGCGAAGAAGAATCCGGCTACCAGGATGATCAGGATTCCGAGCACCTCCAGCGCAACCAAGAGTTTCTGCGCGGCTGCACCGGCTCTCACCCCGATGATGTTGATGCCCGTCAAGGCTGCCACCACCAGAACAGCGTATAAAGCGGAGGTGTAAGTGCCGATGCTGTGAATTTGTGCCAGGTAATCCCCAATGATATAGCAAAGCAGAGCAATAGAGCCTGTCTGAATAACGCTCATCCGTGCCCAGGCAAACAGAAAGGAGAGCCGCCTGCCGAAGGCCTGCTTCAGGAAATGATAATCGCCGCCGGTGTGAGGATAGGTGGTGGTGAGCTCGGCATAGCAAAGTGCCCCAACCAGGGACACGGCTCCGCCCAATATCCAGGTCAATAGAAACGAGGTGCTGCTTTCGGTGTTGGCTGCCACGAGCGAAGGCGTGCGGAATATGCCCGCGCCTACCACGATGCCCACGATAACCGCAACCGCATCAGTGAAACTCAGAGCGCGCTTCGGCTCACCGCTTCTGCCTGCTTCTGGTTTTTGTCCGAAGGCATCTTGCAGATTTCCGTGTTTTGACAGCCTTGGTTTCTCATGCATTGGGATGAGATAAGAGGTGGAATTTTAGATACGTGAGCTATAGTTTATTAGTTGAATAGCAGCAAGGAAGCCCTGTTTCGGGAAAACGTATTGCAAATCTCAGAAATTCTGGTGCCAGATTAGTCTGTATCTGCTACCTTCGATACCCAGGCCAAAGGCTGGAACTGCAAATTAATTAGTTCACTCTACAGTAGTCAGGGTTAAGAAGGTATTCCACACGGCCTGCTCCACAGTGTTGTTGGGAATGTCCGGATCAGAGGCCTCAAAATGGCGTAATGTGTTGCTGAGGATAACGAACAGCAAAAGCAGTGATATGAGCAGATAAAACCTTTTGATGTTCATCCTTAGGGTAAATTACAAAGCTACGGGTAAAATAGAATGGTGGCGTAGTTTTTGGAGCCCTCAGAGTCTGCCACATAAGATATGGCATAAAAGAAGCCGACTATCAGAAAGGTTTGTGAGCGTAAGTGCTTTAAAGGCACTCCACTTCTTCTGAGCCACTGCCAGAGATGAAGAACCCCTCAGGAAGGAACTGTTTAAAAGCTACGGGGGGGTATAGCCTTGAAAAAAGTTTTTAAGGATTTTTAAGGAATAACTGATTTAATAAGATGAAGAAGATATTATATATAGCAATAGCTTTAGGTGCGGCATCTTGCTCTGCAAGAAACGACTTACAGGAAACTTTCGGAAATGTTGTTGAAGCAGGTACTGACATGGCGTTGGATACGCTGCAAAATATAGCTGACGAGGAGCTGCAAAGCCATACTGGAATTGACTCATTGGCAACAAGGCTACATTCGGCGGATACTATTGATGTAGAACGGGAGGTAAAGCATGAGCTACTAAAACAGCTTTCAGAATAACAAGATAGTATACTACCACATAGACAGCCAGATTAACCGAAAGGGAAATTGGTGACTTTATCAAACAAAAAAAGCCGCTCCATTTGATATGAAGCGGCTTTTACTTTTATAGTAGGTTTTTAAAATGGTCACTTCATCGTTTTAGACTAGGTGCATTGACCAAGGGGAATGAGAGGCTGAGGGGCAGGTAAGTCAGCAGTACTATACCGTAAAAAAGGAAGCTCCATTCCCCCCTTACCTTTTCTCTGAGAGTCTGGACAGATCTTAATGCTATCACCTTGGATAAGCAAGTGTAAGACAAAAGGCAAGACGAGGGAGAAAGAAGGCCGCTTACTTCAACCACTCATGCTATGGAACAGATGACAAGACAGTGCGTGGGCATCGACATCGCTAAAA
>NZ_JBHUOX010000048.1:0-12361 GCF_042686245.1 Pontibacter toksunensis
GATGTTATGATTCATGCGGGATTAAAGATTGAATCTGAAGAAGTAAAAAAAGACAGAGAGTTGGCTTTTGACGGACCGGCTGATGAAGAGGTGTTAACTGCCTGGGAAAACCGCCTGGATCGGATGATTGCTCTTCAGCAATTTTTTGGGAAGGAAGAATTCTCAAATGTAAAAACACAGTTCCTGAACATGTTGGGAAGTGCTGATCATCAATGTGAAACAGAGATAAATTTCTTCATTGGAAGAAAATAAACATACGCCTAGCATTGCTCATAAGCCATAGCTGCTAAAGGCAAACGCATAAGCGAAAGCTACGGCTCATATACTCAATTTTACCATTCTATAACATATTTCAGCTTATGGCTACAAACAGTGAAGGCTCCTCATCCAGAGGAGCTTTCACTGTTCTATAACGTCAGTTATGTTAAATAAAGGAAGTTACTCATTAGTAAAATTTTATCAGCTCTCTTCTACCCTAGTAATCGCATGTTGCTAGCGTACAATATCCCCTACAGATTACCCTGCAGAATAAGCGTATTTATTGGTGCATAACAAGTTTACTAGGTAGAGAACAAACAAATAAAACTATAGCAACATAGTCTCTGCAGCTCTGCTTGCTTCTTGATTGCCCTGCCTGTTCATCACCTTTTATCCTTCGCCCTGCCCAAAAGCTCACCAGGTTAAACATCTTCCGCATCCTCGACGGTACCCTTCCCCTTCCGCTCCAGGAAAGCCAAGTTTAGCATTATTTTGTTCATGTTGCGGAGTAGGCTGTGGCTTATCCGCACCTTCATTTAATCTTTCACTTTCCCTGTACAATGAGCTGCTTTGTCGAACCTGTATCCAGGAAATTGTAGCATAGTGAGTATACTTTCCCCTGTTCACTACTCTTATCCGACGTTCTATGACAAAAGTTCAACAGCCAGTTACAACTCAATTGCCGTTGATCCTTACCATCTGTAGATTTAGAGTAACCATTAAACAAATTACTAATTCTTAAGCATGTCAACTATGAGAAATAAGTGCCAGTTACTCCTTTTCCTTTTCCTGAGCTTTATTGTTTCACCTAGTCTGTATGCCCAGGATAGTACCAAGCCCTTAACAAAAAAAGAGCGCGCGGAGGTGGTTAATTCGGTGAGCAAGCTCTTAAAGGAAAACTACGTTTTCCCGGAGGTAGCGGATAAGATGGTTCATTTGATCAGCGCCAACATGAAGGCGGGTAAATATAGGACAATTGATCAGCCAGAGGAATTTGCTGAGAAACTAACGCAGGACCTTCAAACTGTAAGCAAGGATAAGCACTTAAGCGTTCTTTTCGATCCGCAAGGGGTCCAACTGCATAAAAAGGCTGTATCTCCTGCGGATAGCTTAGCGCAAATAAACGAATACCTAAAAGGAATAAGGCGCAACAATTTCGGTTTTAAAGAAGCCAAAATCTTAGATGGAAACATTGGTTATCTGGATCTAAGAAGCTTTTCCAATATTCATTATGCTAAAGAAGCTGCGGTTGCCGCCATGAGCTTTTTGAGCAACGCGGACGCTTTGATCATTGACTTAAGAAAGAATGGTGGAGCTTATCCTTCCATGGTCCAATTTATCACCAGCTACTTTTACTCTGAAGATACGGTTCATTTGAATACCTTTTACTCCCGGCCAACCAATGAGTATACGCAGACGTGGACCCTGCCCTATGTTCCGGGGAAACGCAGGCCGGATATAGATCTCTACATTCTGACAAGTGAAAATACGTTCTCTGCGCCTGAAGAATTTGCCTACAACCTTAAAAACCTGAATCGGGCTACCCTCATCGGTGAAACCACAGGCGGTGGTGCTCATCCGGGTGGGACAAGGATTGTTTCTGAACGCTTCCTGGTCTGGTTGCCTACCGGTATGGCTATTAACCCGATTACCAAGACCAATTGGGAAGGAACAGGCGTCACGCCGCATATAGAAACAAGCCAGGAAGAGGCATTCGTTGTGGCGCAGATAAAGGCTCTCGAGAAACTAAAAAGCAGTAGTGTTGGTGAGAGAAAAAAAATTTATGACTGGAAACTGACCACATTAGAGGGTTTCAGGAACCCAATTAAGCTAGACATTAAGAAGCTTCAGGAATATGAAGGGAGATATGGTTCAAGAATTATATCGCTTGTTGGAGACAAATTATACTATCAGAAAGCAGATGGTCCAAAGTATGCACTCATATCCATGGGCCAGGACCTATTTGGCATTGCTGAGTTACCCCATTTCAGAATTAAATTTGCCAAAGAGGGCAACAATCAGGTAACTGCCTTGCAAGGACTTTATGAGGATGGAAGGGAGGACGAATCGGTTAAGGATAAGTAAAAAGGCCTAGTGCCTATGAGGCAGGTCAATACTTTCTGTATCGGGTAAGCCTACTAAACTATAAGTCAATAATTACTCTTCGGGAATAGTAATTTCCACCTGTTCCCTGGCCTAGCATATCTTTAGGTATATAATTGGTCATTGCTTCTCTGATACGGGACAAGGCAGATGCCAAATTTTTCCAACCTCAAGCACATGAATAGCTTTCCTGTAGAAAGCAAATTAGGTACGCATAAAGGTGTTAGGACATCTTGTAATGTTTTGTCTTTCGTCTTTCGCTACAGTAAACATACGGTTCATGACAGCCAACCGGCAGTTGGTTTCCTTTCGTTTTCTATTGCTTTTTCTGTGCATTACTTTCAGGTATAATTTAAACAAAAAAGGATATGAAAAAGCAAAACATGATTAACGAAATAAAAATCATACCGGCACTATTCTTTCTCAGCATGCTAGTGTCAGGTCTCCAGGCACAAACCTTAAAATATGTCTTTAGCAATACTAAGCAAGGTATACATGTAGAAAATGACGGAGAAACAACCTTGTATGTCTTTAGCAATAGTAAACAAGGTTTAAATGTAGAATATAACGGGAAAATAGCATTTGAGCCAGATGAGCGCAGTATAAAGGCTATTTCCGATGGTGGCTACCTGAGAATTGAAAAAACTACTCCGGCAAATTCCCGGGAGCTGTTGATTAAAAGCACAGGTAACAGCCTGAACTACGAATACAGGGAAGATGGAATAATAAAACCCTATGAACCTGACGGCAAAGCCTGGCTCTCCGAGATCCTGCCGGAACTTATTAAGACTACATCCATTGCAGCGGAGTCCCGTGTAGACCAGCTTTACGCTACAGGAGGGATAAGTGAAGTTGTAAAGGCACTACCGGAACTTGAAGGTGACCTTGTGCGAGCAGCGTATCTAAAGCTTCTGTTAGACAAGAAGATCAAGGAGGAGGATATTTCAACTATCATCAATGTAGTAGGCAGCCAAGTTCAATCTGACCATTACCGCTTCGAGATTTTCAAAAAGCTATTCCCTGAAAACACTGCTACCTCGGAAGACCTCTTTAAAGCCGTAGAGTTTATTGATTCAGACCATTATAAATCGCAGCTGATCGAGCCTTATGTAGTCAGCCTGCTTATAGCGGGTCAGCAGCAAAATGCATCCCGGCTGCTCCGCACAGTTAGCAGCGATCACTACAAATATCATATTATACAGGGCCTAGGGTCTAGAAGCCTTTCTGCCGATGCTTTAAAAGGCGTACTTAAAGTTGCCATGGCAGAAATTGATTCGGATCACTACAAAAGTGAACTTCTCGAATCGCTGTTAAAGTCGGGCAACATGAACGAAGAACGGCTGTTGATTCTAATCGACAATGCCCAACATGTTGGAAGTGAACATTATAAGGCAGGGTTCCTACAAGCGGTTTGCAACACAAATCCCAAGGAGAAAGTGATGGATAACCTTCGTGTGACAGCAAAATCTATCCAATCGCCTCATTTCTATGGTGAAGTGATGAGGTGTTTAAACTCAGGAAAATAAGGGTGAATACATGCTCCTGTAAATACACAAGGAAATGAGAATGACAGGGCAGTCCTACTGATTGTGTTAAACTGTTCCCCCTTTTCAATCAAGTTGTCATGCTAGTGCAATCTTAGTTGCACCAGAACCTATTCCATTTAAAATCTCTTTACTATTATGCCAGATTTACACTTCTCTTCCCATTGCAGCACCATCTTTTTCACGAAGCATCTGACGGTAATGCTTATTCTGCTTTTTGGCTTAGGAGTTTTTCCAGCATCTGGTCAGGGGACCAGCCCTAACCAACCTTCGGCTTCTCCTGCGGGTAGTCTCGTCAGGGGGAACGCCAGGATCACGGGCGCGATCATCGATGCTGCCACCAAGATGCCGGTGGAGTATGCCACCGTCACGGTGCTGGACGCACAGACGGGGAAAGTAGTAGACGGCGGCATCACAGATGCGAAAGGGGAATTCGTGGTCTCAAAACTGGCTGCCGGAACCTATGACCTCAGGACTAACTTCCTTGGCTACACGGCCAAAACACTAGAAGATATTGTGCTCGCGGCCGATAACACCACAAAAGAGGTGGGTAAAATTATGCTTGAGCCCAGCAGCCGGAGCCTAGAGGAGGTGGTCGTGACCGGCGAGCGGCCCCTGATCGAGGAGAAGGTGGACCGCCTGGTCTACAACGCGGAGGACGATAAGTCTACCCTTGGAGGCACGGGGGCCGATGTGCTGCGTAACGTGCCCATGCTGACAGTGGATGGGGAGGGCAATGTACAGCTGCGCGGCAGCTCAAATGTCATGGTGCTCATCAACGGCAGGCCCTCCTCCATCATGGCTCGCACTGTCGCAGATGCCATCCGCCAGATTCCCGCAGACATCATTAAATCGGTGGAGGTGCTCACCAGCCCCTCCGCCAGATACGACGCGGAAGGCACAGCCGGCATTATCAACATCATCACCAAGAAATACACCCTGCAGGGCTTTACAGGCGGGGGCATCATCGTTCCCGGCAATGTGTCCACTATAGGCAGCGCCAATATAAACTACCGGAAGGGGAACTTCGGTATCAACTCCAGCTTCGGCACCAACCAGTTCTACAACCGGGGCGACTCCCACCTAGAAAGAGTCACCGAGCGCACGCTGTATATACAGGATGGGAAGGTAAAGACACGGGAGGGTTATGTCAGCTCACAGGTGGGCTTTGACTGGAACATAACAGAACGAAGCAGTGTGGGCGGAGCGGTGCGGCTCACGCCGGGCCACGACTTCATAGACAACACACGAACGGCTATCTATTTCGTGGAAGGCCAGGAGCAGCGACGATCCTTTTTTGATTCTGATACCCGTAACAAGGGCCTGAGCTATGGCTTTAACCTCGACTACCTGTACACCTTTAAGAAACCACAGCAGGAATTCAGCATCCTCACCCTGTATGACAATTACCATTCAGTAGATAATACCTACCAGAACGAATACAACACCGATCAGCAGCTTGTCGCCCGGCAGCACAGCCAGAACAAGTATGAAAACAGGGAAGCTAACCTGCAGACAGATTATATACACCCTGTAACAGAGCATACACTTCTGGAAGTGGGCGCCAAGACCATCCAGCGTAGCGTCACCAGCGATGGTACCTTTAGCAACAAGGCTATCGTAAGTGGCAGGGATGAAACGATTGCAAGCAACTTTGCCTACGACCAGGATGTCTATGCGTCCTACCTGACGTACGGCTTTAAGGTTTTTCAGAAGGTAAACCTGAAACTGGGCGGTCGCTATGAGTTCACCAACATTGCTGCTGAATTTAAAACAGAGCAACAGACTTTCAATACCCACTATACTAACATTATTCCCAGTTTGGCCATGTCTTATACTTTCAAGGAGAAGCATACCTTCAGGGCAAACTTTACACAGCGCATCCAGCGGCCGAATATGTTCTATCTCAACCCTTTCCCGCAGATACTTACTCCGAACTATTTCCGGATCGGCAATCCGAAGCTGGATGCTGAGCTGACAGATATGTATGAGCTTAACTATGGCACTTACAACAACACGGTATCCATCAATGCCGGAGTTTTTGGCCGGATCACCGATAATGCCATCACTAGCCGCACCTACTCCAGCGTAGATGGCGACACTACGTTTGTCACGTTTCTAAACGTGGCCCGAAACGATGTGTACGGGATAAACCTGTTTGGCTCAGTTAAGCCCAGGAAGGGCTGGACCATTAACAGCAACCTGAACCTTTACCATTCCTATATCACTGGGTTGAATACCGCTAATGCGGGCTGGATGTACAATTTGAGTGCCTCTACTTCTATCGAGTTGTGCAAAGGCTGGGTGTACCGGTTCAATGGGTCCTTCAACTCCCGACGGGTTGTGCTGCAAGGGCGGGTCGCTTCTTTCTACTACCACAACACCACCTTGCGCAAGGACATCTTCAACAAGCGGGGGGGCATCGGCATCAACCTGGCAAATCCGTTCATGAAAGGCACCAGGATGCGCAGTGAAGTCGATACGGGTGAGTTTGTACAGCGGGAGGACAACATCAACTACACACGAGGCATCAGGCTGACCTTTGAATACCGCTTTGGACAGCTGGAGCAGACAGATAAACCACGGAAGGCCAAGAAAAGCATTAGCAATGACGATGCTCTGCGTAATTAAAAGTCTAGGGGGAATAATGTTACGATGAATATGACAAACCCTATGGGGTACATTAGCTAGGAGAACGTTATGGAAAAGATTTGCTCCAGATAGCCTCCATATACTGAAGTGAGGTGTATAGTAATTGACGGACAGTAAACTTGCTATGTGTCTGAACATGCATAGACAGAGGACAGCTGGTTGCTCACTTTCAAGCCCGAGCTATAGACTGATTCTAAATTAGTCTGTTCTTCCCCCTCCGAACCATGCTTTGAAATGGACTACCTTGTCACGGCTCACAATGATTTCCTCCCCATAAGGAAAGTTGGGGTTGATCCTCAGGCGGCTGTTAGAATACATCAACACATCTTTGATCCCCTCTAAGCTAACGATGTAGCTTCTATTTACCCTGAAAAAGGAATCAGGTGGTAGCAACTCCTCCAATGATTCGAGTTTATAATCCGTTATCAGCCTTCGTCCATCTTCACGGATCAAATAGGTATTACGCCCCTCAGCATGAAACAGGCGGATTTGAGCGGTAGGCACTGAATGAATATGAGCTCCTATTTTAACCAGAAAGCGATCCTTGTAAACCGGCCTGTTAAAGTGTTGATAAATTTCCTGAACTGAAGACAGGTGACTGTTAAAAGATTCGCTTAACTGCTTCAGCTTGTCTAAGCTGGAAGAAAAAGCATCGTAGTTGATAGGCTTCAGCAAATAATCAATCCCATTTGCTTTGAAGGCATCCAGTGCGTATTGATTATAAGCCGTTATAAATATGACGGGTTTTTTAAGTGACACCTGATCAAGAGCCTGAAAAGAGAGGCCATCGGCCAGCTGAATGTCCATTAACAGCAGGTCCGCTTCCTGTCCGCGGTCAATTAAAAGCTTCACTGTTTCTTGTATGCTTTGGGCGACACCTATTATTTCAATCTGGGCATCGTACCGCTTTAGAAAAAAGGTAAGCTTCTCCAATGAAGGCACTTCATCCTCTACAATAATGACTTTCATTTAATGGGCTTTTTAATATGACCGGTATAGTTTTCAGTTTCTCCGACCTGCTGATTTATTTGTTCTGGTATAGTTATAATGGAGTCACTTTTTGCTGTTGGAATAAAGATTTTAAAGTACCCCGTATCCTCCCAGCGAAGCTCTCTTCCTAGCCAACTATACTGAAGCCGGACCTCCTCCAGCATCTTGTATAGCTTCTCTCCGTTTATGAGTGAAAAGTTAGAAGGGAAGCTCAATACTACTTGTCCATCTGTCTCTTCTAGTAATATAACCAATGGCGCATGCTTCGAAGATAACTGGGAACTCGCAACAGACTCTAGTAATCTTACCAAGGTCCGTGGTACCACCAAGCTGCTTTGATCCGATACTGAAAACTCTATTTTAACATAATAGGGGCTATAATGGAGGAGGAAGCTTTCTATTTTCTTTATGACCTGTATTTCTTCTTCAAGTGGAATAAGCTCATCGTGCTGTTTTAAAAGATACCGGTAAATTTCAGCAAGGAGCAGAATACCATCATCCGCTTTTTCAAACTGCTTTTCATGTAATCTGAGTAGAATGGACTCAAGACCAGAAAGCAGAAAGGCAGGATGAAGAACATGATGAAAATGCATTATTTGATTGTCCAGTATTTCCGTTTTATGTGTTTCATTTTCCACTTTATATTGAAACTGTTGGTATATCCAGAAAAACCCTAGGAAGTATGTGTGATAGAGTAAAGCGATAAAAAGGAATATCCCGTTGAAGACCCTCAACTCGGTCGCAAAGCTTCCTATATTCGTCAGGCTTTCTACTTGATAAAAATAGAGAATAAGGGTACTGCTTGTGATGAGGACAGTCAACACCAAAGCACAGCATACTATCATTGACATCAGGATCCGGAGATGTCGGGTTTGATGTAATCGTTTCCTGAACAGGAGCACCAGCAAACGATTACATTCAAGAATAAGGTAACTCATGGCGATGCATACCAGTAACTCCTGATTAAAAAAGTCATCTAGGATCCTATAGACTGTGTCAAAAGCTAAGAGCACGAGAAGGTAAACCACACATCCAATGACGGGTGGAAGCAGGAGCCGAAAGAGAGGCCGGGTGGCTGGGTTGCTATACATCGTTCTTCCGTTCTGAGCCCTGTATGTAAGGAAGGATTACCTGATAATGGGTTTTGGATTGGGAAACCCGCAACTGGCTATTAGAAAAATGGCTGTAATGCGCCTGAAGGTTCTTCAGCCCAATGCCATGAGAAGCTACTCTAGCAGGCGTGACAGTTTTATTGTTCACTACAACAACTTGTTCTGTGTCAGCTGTAATAACTATTTTCATTTGATTTTCGGCAGTGGCCACATTGTGTTTCAACGCATTCTCAACAAGAAGCTGTAAGGAAAGTGCGGGTAGCTTATTTGAAAGACAGGTTGGGTTTATTCTTTTTTCCAGCATTATCTTTTGCCCAAAGCGGATCTGCATGAGATGAAAGAAGTTATCCATTATTTCCAGTTCTTTTTCAAGGCTGTTCAGGGGAGAACCGGCATATTGTAGCAGATGGTTATAATTCAAGGCTAACTTCCGCAGGAATCCTTCAGCCTGCTGTGGCCTTGTGCCTGTCAGATTAGATGCTGTATTGAGAGAATTGAAAAGAAAATGGGGCGTGAGCTGAGACCGAAGTATCTGGAACTGCAGCTCCTTTTGCTTCCGGGCAGCCTGAAGTTCAACTAAAGTCTCAGAGGAATAGCGGTTATATACAAACAATGAAAAATCACCCCATACGATGAAGAGACTAAGTACTAATCCCACAATGGCTCCCTTTAACATGAACAGCGTCCTGTTCTCCGATACAGACAGGTCTGTACTCAAACCCCAGGCTCCGGATTGAAGCACAATGAAATAAGCGGCAGACACAGTGGAGGCCCATAGCAAGAGAAAAGTAAGCCCAAGTCTAACCTGAACACTCTTTCTCCACGTAAATCGGTAAGCAAGGTAAAAATAGCCAGCAGTGATGAAGAGGCTAACTGAAAAAGTAACCAATAAAAGCATTATCCACTGGCTCGGGGAAAGGTTTGCCAGCATAGGCTTCCCTCCCAAGCTGTAGAGCAAGTAAACTAAAAAGCTTCCCATGAACAGATAAATGCAGCTGAAAGAAATAGCTTTTACCATACTGTTAGTTGTTTTTAAAGGAAGGTGTCTAACATTTAACTTTAATAGGAATCCTAACTAATACCCGAATAAAGCCTTAAAGAGGAACCATGAGGCACACACAGGAGCAAAAATACCACGATGTTACCCCCACCCGGTACCTAGCAGATCAACCACTTACAGCTACACAGTTTCCCTTCCAGCTCTTATAGCGACCTATCTGTATCATCTGTTTGGTTCAGTCTAAACACCTTATGACTTCACCGTAGTAAACAGACGATTTGATAGATTTTGCTGCCTCCCTAATTCTAGCCTTCACTTTTTCGCCTGGATTTGTAAGACAGACATCCTTCAAAAAATCCGCTTTATAAACATCACTCTTTATATTTGAAGTACTATTCACAAGAATTAACAATCTATTCTCATCACCTGTATTTTTTTGTAATACAGACATAAGAAGATCTTTTCTGTAGACATCGGAATTAATTCTTGTCATCAGACTCTCCAGAAGAACGCTCAATTGTTTATCAGATACTTTATCAAAATCCAAGCTTATAGCAATGTCGGTTTTATAAACATCACTTTTGACAGTATTGATCAGTTGAAGAGCCTGTTGCTGCTGTCCTGCTAAAATTTGACTTTGAACTACCGGTTGGATTAGATCCATTCTATAAACGTCTGAACCTAGCATTCCAACGGCTTTCAAGAGAAGAGCCGGGGACTTTGAGTGCGCCGGGAACATCATTCTGAAAACGTCATACCGGTAGACGTCAGATTGAATCACACTACCCACTGTTTGAATGATGTGCGTTAAATCCTCTTCTTTGATATCTTTTTTAAGTAAATATGAGATAAAAGCAGCACGCACATTTTCTCCTTTCAAATCTGGCAGTGCCCCTGTTACTGCCTTTACACCACCCTTACTGAAAAGGCGCTCTACACGATGTTCCGCGGCGATGGGTGTAGTCTTAACAAGCTCCGGCAGGATGTCGGAAAACCAAGCTTTCCCGTCAGGTTCATAAGGCTTTAGGCGCCCACCTTCCCTGTATTCATAATTCAAATCATTCCCCCTGCTATTGATTAACAGCTCCCGGGAATTTCCGAAAGTAGTTTTTTCAATTCTCAGGTAGCCACCATCGGAAATGGCTTTTATACTTCGGTCATCCAGACTGAGCGTGATTTTACCATTGTACTCTATTTTTAGGCCTTGACTTGTATCCTCTATAACATATTTCATTCTTTTTTCTGACACGCTTGTCTGTGCCTGTAAGCAGGGCACACCGATGCACAGAACAAGTAGAATGAGCAATGTCATGATTTTGGGGGTTATCGCCTTCATTTTCATACCCTAATTATAAAATTCAATTAAAAGTATTACGTCTGAAGTGCAATACAAAATGAAAGGGAACCAACCGCCTGTCGCCTGTCATGAACTGTATGATTAATGTAGCGAAAGTTAAAGTTACGTTCTACTATGCAATACCCTCCGCCAGGCTTGAAGCAATTTCGGTTTGTAGAGGAATAGACTTTTGTTTGTGTTCACCAGGAGGTATTATGTGGGATTTGATGTTCTCTACCGTTCGCTGCTTTTCCAACATATGTACAGGTTGCCTTGTCCCGCAAAACGAGGGTGGCTGTTGCACAACCGGCTGAAGATAGGCGTTAAAGGATAATTGACCTATTTCTTTTAGTAATGCAGGGCAAGAAAACTTTCAAAGATGAGAAGGAGCTGCTCTTCTCGCTCTCGGCGCACGTGCCGGAGCACAACTTTTACCGCCGGCTCAAGCAGCAGTTGGACCTGAGCTTCCTCACCGAGCTGACGCGGGACTACTACGGTAAGTGTGGCCAGCAGAGCATCGATCCGGTGGTGTTCTTCAAGCTCTGCCTGGTGGGCTACCTGGAGAACATCACCTCTGACCGCAGGCTCATCGAGCATTGCAGCCTACGCCTGGACCTTTTGTTCTTTCTGGATTATCAGCTTGACGAGCCCCTGCCCTGGCACTCCACTGTATCCCGCACCCGCCAACTCTTTCCCGAGGCCCTTTTTGAAGCATTGTTCAATAAAGTTTTCACCCTGTGCGTGGAGAAGGGTATGGTCAGGGGTGACATACAAGCCGTAGACTCAGCGCCAGTGAAGGCCAATGCCTCTATGGACAGCCTGCTGTTAAAGCAACCCCAGGAGTCAGTGCAACAGCAGGAGGCAGGCAAGCGCCACAGCAAACCGGCACAGGTTATCACCGCCCCCGCCCATCAGCTCAGGAAGCTGGGGAAGCATCAGGAGAATATCAGGGGCACATTCACCTCCTTGGGTTCAACCCATGAAAAGGCACAGCTGGTCAGCAACAAGACCCACTACTCCCCGCATGACCCCGATGCCCGCATATCAGTGAAACCGGGAAAGCCAGAAAACTCAACTACCACTGCAGCTTGGTGGTCGATACGGCCAAAGGTGTTATCTCCCATATCCGGGCGGACTTTGCCGACGGCCGGGACAGCCAGCACCTGCCTTCCCTGGTGATGCAGGTACAAAGAAGGTTGAAAGCCAATGGCCTCCTCATGCAGGAGCTGCTGGCTGATACCGGCTACTCCAACGGCTCCAACTATTTCATGCTCGAGCAGCGGGGCATCACAGGCTGGATACCTGTATTTGGGATGTACAAGCCCGAGATAGCCGGCTTTCCCTATGACAAGGACAACGACCGCTA
>NZ_JBHUOX010000049.1:0-11389 GCF_042686245.1 Pontibacter toksunensis
CCACTGCAGACACCTTTATGGTGTAAGTTCCGCTAGGCAACTGGCTGATGAGATAGAATCCGGAGGCATCGCTGGTTGCTCCCTTTGCTGTGCCGGCCAGGCCCACACTGGCAAAGGCTACCGGTACTCCGTCAACAGTAACTTTTCCTGATATAGCGGCTGTTTGTGCCTGCGATGTGAATGCGGCCATGAGCAGCACGAAGGTGAGAAGCAAGCGTAGGTGTGTCCTCATAGCGGTACATTTTTAGCAGAAGTTAATATATTTAAGATTATTTAAATAATAATTTAGCGTAGTCTAAAAATAAATTAAGTCTATACCTGATACGAATGATTGTGGTGGTGGTTGCAATAGAGGAAAAAAGAGTAAAAGGCCTGCAGGAGGGGGATAGTGTGACTCAAAGAGTCAGGTTACAGACAGCTCTTTTCAATCTAGGTAAATGGCTACAAAAGTAAAGCCCCATACCTATCTGCGAGGCAAGCTGTGAAAGCTGTTTCGCACATAGTTTTAATAAGTTCGAGGGAGTTATGGTTTCCCAGCAAACGTGGGTTTTCTTGAGATGCTTTTACAATCAAGAATCTTTGTACTTACCATAATAGGTGTTATAGTTATAGGTCTTGGAGTTGAAGCGACAAAAAAGATAGAAGGAAGGGAAGTGCCCGCCGATTCAGTAGCTTATGGTGGAATACACTTGTATGAAGCTTTGGCCATGCTAGGTGCACCCGGTTACTGCCTTCAATATTGCTCGAAAGGTTATCCCTTCAAGCTTTCTTCACTGAGACAGACTTGTTCTAACTGTTAGCTAAACCTGAATTTCCCGCTTGGCAATGCTTATCATTTAATTTTGTTACAGCAGCAAAAGTTTTTATACGTATTTCTAACAGCAGCTAAAGTAAAACAAATGAATAAACCAGAAGAACGGCAAAGGAATCTTGGGATAGAGCTTCTATCCCCTGTTCAGCCCATTGCTAACTATGTTACCCATGTCCAGGTTGGGAATCTGTTGTTTCTGTCAGTGCACGGCTACTGCGGGGCTCCGACTGCCGTTGACGTAGGCAAGCTTGGAAGAGACTTGACCGTAGAGCAGGGGTACCTTGCAGCGCGCAACGCAGGAGTCTGTGTCTTAGCCACCATTAGGCAAGCACTCGGTAAGCAAAGCAGGGTGAAGAGAATAGTGAGGGTGCTAGGAATGGTGAACGCCACGGAGGACTTTGCCGATCACCCAAAGGTGATCAACGGTTTCTCTGACCTGATGATGGAGGTCTTCGGTGAAAGGGGAAGGCACGTGCGCTCAGCTGTCGGCATGGGTTCCCTCCCTAGCGGTATAGCCGTAGAAATAGAGGTAACCTTAGAGATAGAAGAATAGACCAGGCTTAGAGCATGTTTTTGTAGCAAATTCTAACCTCATGTACAGCAAAGAAACTACTTGTGTTCACAACCAGCAGCAGCAGCAGGGAGTGAACACCCCTATATTCACCTCCACCGCCAACAGGTATATGGGCTATGATGAAATACTGTACCCCAGAAACTTCAACACAGAGAACCAAAATGCTATTGTTGACAAGCTCTGTCGGCTAGAACAGGGGGAAGCCGGCATGATCTTCAGCTCAGGAATGGCGGCCATAGCCACTGTCCTCTTTTCCTTTCTAAAAGCAGGAGACCATGTCCTGTTTTCGCAGGAAATATACGGAGGTACTGTCAAGCTTATTGAAGAGGAATTCCCCAAATACAACATCGCCTTTGACTTTGTATCCAGCGCCGATATCGCAAGTGTTGAGTCCCTGGTCAGGGAAAACACAAGGATTATCTATACCGAAACTCCCTCAAATCCCCTGCTTTCTGTTGTTGACCTGGAGGCTGTTTCAGCTGTAGCCAGAAAGCACAGCTTAATTTCTGTAGTAGATAACACCTTTGCTACACCTATCAACCAGAACCCGATTTTGCTGGGCATTGACATTGTAGTGCACAGCGGAACCAAGTACCTCGGTGGCCACCACGATCTGTGCTTCGGTGCAATAGTTACCTCTCATAGACTAAAAGAGATTATCTACCAAAGTGCGCTGAACTTCGGGGGCAGCCTCAATGGCCTGGACTGCTACCTGGTAGAGAGGAGCCTGAAGACGCTGGCCCTCCGGGTAGAGAAGCAAAATGCCAGTGCTATGAAAATTGCAGCGGCGCTGCAGGAGAACCCGGAAATAGCAACAGTATATTATCCTGGCTTACAGCAGCATCCTAACCATGAGGTGGCTGCAAGGCAAATGAAAGGGGGATTCGGAGGCATGCTCTCCTTTGAGTTGGAGGACGTGGAGAAGACAGAGGCTTTCCTGAACAGGTTGCAACTGATTATTCCCGCCTTGAGCCTGGGGGGTGTGGACACCACCATCTGCCAGCCCTCCAAATCTTCGCATGCAAACCTGCCTGAGGAGGAGCGACTGGCACTAGGAATAAGAGACAGCTTACTGCGACTTTCTGTTGGAATAGAGGATGCAGCGGATCTATTGAAAGACATTGAAACAGCTATGAAATCTTAGTATTAGCTAAGGAAGGGATTAGTACAGATTATGGCGGCCCTTGTGTAGGCAAACAGTTTAGAGACAATCGGAAAAAGGAAATAAGTGGAACGGTTAGCTATAAGAAGACTGTTCCACTTATTTTTGTAGCAACAAACAAAATCTGGAATATGAATTTACTGAAGGTAGCGCTGGCTCAGATTTCACCGGTATGGTTAAATAAAAACCAAACATTGGATAAAGTATGTGCCTCGGTTTCAGAGGCAGGGGCTAAAGGATGCGATTTGGTTGTTTTTGGAGAAGGTTTACTCCCTGGCTACCCTTTCTGGTTGTCCTTAACCAATGGGGCAGAATTTAATTCCACTATGCAAAAGGAAGTACACGCGCACTATATCAGAAATGCAGTTCAGATTGAAGCAGGTGAACTGGATGAAGTGTGTAAACTGGCAAAGGAACATAAAATTGCAGTGTACCTAGGTATCATTGAGCGCAGTAAAAACCGGGGCGGGCACAGCCTGTACTGCTCTCTGGTTTACATCAGTGAGGAAGGGCTGATTCAGTCGGTTCACCGAAAGCTACAACCTACCTATGAGGAGCGGCTAACCTGGTCTCCTGGTGACGGAAACGGCTTACGGGTGCATCCCCTGAAGGAGTTTACTGTTGGTGGGCTAAACTGCTGGGAAAATTGGATGCCTTTAGCCAGAACAGCGCTTTATGGCTTGGGTGAGAATCTTCATGTGGCCGTCTGGCCCGGTTCAGACAGGAATACTGTGGATATTACCCGCTTCATCGCCAAAGAGTCCCGGTCTTTTGTTATTTCTGTGTCTTGCCTGATGAAGGTTGCGGATTTCCCAGCCGACACGCCTCATCTGGAAAAGATTGTAAAGAACGCCCCGGATGTACTGGCCAATGGAGGCTCCTGTATTGCAGGCCCTGACGGAGAGTGGTTAGTTGAACCCGTAGTAGGAAAGGAAGGTCTGATAATCCAAACGCTGGACTTTAACAGGGTACTGGAAGAGCGGCAGAACTTCGACGTTTCAGGTCACTACTCCCGCCCTGATGTGACAAGGTTAACAGTTAACAGAGAGCGGCAGTCAATATTGGACATAAGAGATTAGTGGAAGGGTAGCTGGACATCATTTTTGTATCAGCTTGAGGTTAACTAAAGGGTTTATGGAAGAAGTAATCATAGTTGGTGCAGGTTTGAGTGGTTTATCTGCAGCTTACTATCTGAAGAAGAAAGGAATTGATGCCCTTGTTGTAGAGGCAAGGGAAAGATGGGGAGGAAGAATAGAAACCGTTCAAGCCGCAGGCAATGGGACACCGGTTGAAATGGGGGCTACCTGGTTTGCAGAAAAGCACACGCACCTGATGCGCTTGCTGAAAGAGCTGGATCTTCCGTTTTATAAGCAATATCAAAAAGGAATAGGCGTGTTTGAAACAGACGCATCCCAGGAGGCGCAGTTGTTTCAGGTACCAGACCCGGAGGAAGCATCCTACAGAATGGCGGGAGGCACCTCAAAGCTCATGGATGCGCTGGTCCAGCATATAGGGCGTGACAGGATCGTCTTAAGCTCTCCAATAGCCCGAATATCAGAGGGAGAAGATTATATAGAAACTATAACCAGCAAGGGAGAAAGGTTTACTAGTAAGTACCTAATTATAACTATTCCTCCTTTTCTGATTTTATCGCAAAAGATAGCCTTTGCTCCGGTACTTCCTGCTGAGCTGGTTAGTGTAATGGCAAACACACACACCTGGATGGGGGACTCCATAAAGTTTGCTGTTGAATATGAAAGTCCTTTCTGGCGAGAGGGGTATTCCGGGACAGTTTTCAGCCACGCAGGAATTGCCATCGAAATGTATGACCACAGTAATTATGAGGAGACCCGTTTTGCGCTGAAGGGTTTTCTCTCTGCTGATGCGTCTGCCTTCACCAAAGAGGAGCGGGAGCTAAAGGTGATGGAGCAGCTGACAAGGCTATTAGGAAAGCAAGCAGCCAACTACCTTTCTTGTACAGAAAGGGTGTGGAAGGGTGAGACTTATACCTTTTCTGATTATGGCAGGTATGTGATGCCCCACCAGAACAGCGGTCACCCGCTCTATTTGCAATCCCTTATGAACAGTAAGCTATACCTGGCAGGCACTGAGACTTCGCCGTCTTTTGGAGGATACATGGATGGGGCCGTTTACAGTGACTTAGCCACAGCCCAAAGCATTCTCCGCAAGATGAGTATAGCCTGACTTACTCTTCTTGAATGGGAAGGCGTTCACATGGAAAGCTTAGCTCAAGGTACAATAGTTGGAAGGAACCGAACCTTGGCCGCTGTAATCTGACTGCTATCAACCGATACAAGGTGTAGATGATAAGCATGGATGCTAACTAACCACTCCATTAAATGGCTCACGGCTCTTTTCTCCCGGTCATACCTGGTAAAGAACGACGGGCCGCTGTCGGTGAGGCGCGCTTTCAAAAAAAGTGAACTAAAGAAGCTGGTGCAAAGGGCGGCCATCACGAGCTACAGCCTGCGCTGGATGTGGGCGTTCAGGTGGCAACTGCTGCTGGAGAAGAAGTAGGTGTTTCCTATATGTGAGACCTGAGGTGGTCCTGGTAACCGCCCAGGTGCTGGTCCTGGCTCCCGCTGAACACCCCATTCTTTTATGCTGAAGGCGCGATGTTGGGCCATGGACCGCAGTTCTTTTTGCAAAAAACTGCGGTCATTCCTGCGCCTCCTACATTCCTCTCAGATGAGAAGCGATTGGTTACATCAGGGTAACCCCTTATTGGGAGCGCCAGCCAGGAATTTGTTCCGGCGGGCTAGCGTTCATGTAGAACTCTGTACGATGTCAGCGGTTCTGCTTTGATGAGCGTGTCGGTGCCTATATATTCATTGTTTTTGTTCCAGTACCACTTGCGCACCTTCGGTATCCTGACGCCGTCTACAACTACCTCCTCTTCCAGCAGAATATACTCTCCGCTTTCAGGCTGCCCGTGGTTGAAGCGGTAGGCCTCCATTGCGTGCGTTTCTGGGTCAAGGTAGAAGAACCAGTTGTCGGTGCCTACGGCAGCATCGTAGTTTACCTGCAGTACCTTGTAATTTTTTCCCTCGAGCTCCTCGTTTTTAGCAGCATCGGTTACGTTTACTCCATCATCTGTCAGCTTCATAGGAAGGCCATAGAGGTAGCCGTAAAAGCTGTGGACCCTTTGCGCGGCTTCGGGAGTCAAATCGTATTTTTCCCGGTCCTCTGCGCTTATATCTTCTTTGCCGCCCAGCAGGTAAAACTCCTTGCCATCCGAAATGCCTTTTACCACCTCTTTCCCGTCCTGGCGGCTGATGTGGGCGAAGTAACCGGTGCTGTTGTCTATCTCTATCTCGAAGGTTTTCTCTTTCCCGGCCGTGTCGGCAGAGCTAAGATAAAGGCGGGTTTTCAGTTGCGGCCAATTGCCCTCGGGATCATGGTAAGCCAACGTTCTTTCAAGCAGTTCTGAATCAACTTTTGGCTTCGACTGGCAAAAGCTTAGCAGCAGTAAAACCATCAGACCGGTTATGTGCAGAAGGTATAGGGAAATTTTATAACTCATGGGATAAAGTCAATACGAAAGACAACGCTACAAAGCTAAACTATTCCGGAAACCTATTTATAAACGCCCAAAGGCCCTATAGACCTACTCATACGGTTAATGACTTTTCCAGGCTATCTCGAAAAGGCCGCTTTCTTGAACGGTACAAAGCAACGTTTACAGTTTCCTATCGCAGGTAAAGATTTAGGTGCATTTATTAACGAAGCACCTGTTAACAGTGTCTGCTTTGGTTTACTGATCCTGTCATCAGTCTCCTGAACGAGACCTTACCAGATCAACCTATATTTGCAGGCGATGGTTGCTGAGGGTTGAAGGCTTTGATAACGGAATCAGAGAAACGCTCCATCTCCTCTAGCTGCGGGCTGCTCTGCAGCAGGAAGAAGTCTACGCCCACTTTCTCAAACTCCCCGATAAGGTCCTGGATCTTTGCCGGTGTACCCACCAAACCCGTTCTTAATCCGCGGTTCGTTACTGAATAATCCTGCAGCGACAGCTCCTGCTCCAGCTGCGTTCCCGCCAGCCACTGCTGATAGTTGTCGTAGCCGGCGGCAGACGCCTTCACGTCTGTAATGCGGTCCAGCTCCTGCTTTGCCTCTGCCTCAGAGTCACGCACTATGCTGTAGGCTGCCACACCGTACTTCATCGGCGGCAGACCCAGCGCCTCGCGGCGGCGGCGCATGTCGGCGATGCGGTCCCCTGTGCTTTCAGGAGAATCGCCGTGCATCACATAGCCGTCGCACTGCGTGCTGATAAGCGTTTTGGCTGCTTCCGACTCCCCGCCTGCGTAAATGAATGGCTTCTTGGCTGGCTTTGGCTGCAGGATGTTGTCCTCCACCTTATAGTACTTGCCCTCATAGGTGAAGTGGTCTTTCTCCCACACATTCGTCACCACGTCCAGCCACTCCTTGGTGCGGGCGTAGCGGTCGTCGTGCTGCTCAAAGTGAATGCCGTACTTGGTCGCCTCATCGCGCCACCACGACGACACCACATTCAGCGAAAGTCTGCCGTTGCTGATCAGGTCAATGTTTGCAGCCTGCTTGGCCAACTGTGCCGGGTTGTGGAAAGTAGGCCGCACCGCCACCATTATTTCCAGTTGTTCCGTAACAGCCGCCAGGGCCGCCGCCGTAGACCAGGCATCCAGAGAAGGAGCCGCCTGTCCTTTTATGTCGTTCAGGTACAGCTCTGCAATAAGGGAGAGGCTGTAGCCCCAGTCCTCACTTCTTTGAGCCAATGTTTTCACATAATCCCAGGAGGTGTCCATGCCCTCGTCGGGAATGTTCCGGAGCCATCCTCCGAAAACAGGTAACCAATATCCGAACTCCATCTTATGCCTCCTGTAGTTTAAGTTGCGCTTTCTTTTCAAGGTAATCCACTAGGCGAGCGTGCGGGTTAAAGCCAATCACGTTCACAGCGTCTGCCACAAAGTTCGACAGCGCATTTACGTCATAATAGTAAATCTGGCCATCACGCTCGTCTACCATGTACTCGATACCACCCACATCGATACCAGCTTCCTGCACAATACGCTCAATGGCATCAATTACTTCCTGCTCTGGCGTAAAAGCCTCTACTTTCAAGCCGTTCTTCGGTGCATCCAGGGCACAGGCGTTGCGGGTCAGTTCTTTGCCGTTCGTCGTCTGGCAGATATCAGCAGGGCAGAGGTTAAAGCTTTCCCCGTTGGTATACACTTTGATGGCATAAAGGTATTTGCCGCCCAGGGTTTCTACGCGGTTAATGTGTCCGCCGCGGGCCACCACGTACTCCTGCACCAGCGCTGTGTTGTCTATTCCCAGCTTCACTTCTCCGGCTTCTACCGCCTGGGCAAGTTCTTCGGCGGAGTCATAGCGCACGATGCCGGCACCGCTGCCGCCTATGTTCGCCTTCACCACCACCGGGTAACGAAGGCCATCCGCAGCTTTTACCGCCTGGGAAGGATGGTTGATGACACGGGCTTTCGGGTAAGGAAGCCCCAAACGCTCCAGCAGTGTTATCTGCAGGGCCTTTGATGTCTCGTACTGGAAAGCTTTATAGCCGTTTACCACCGGAATGCCACGCGCCTCTAATTGCGCCAGCAGGCCGAGTGTGTAAAAAATTCCCTGCTCGTTGTTGCGCAGGTAAGCAGATGGGCTCATGCGGTTAAAGAACAGGCTGTAAGGCAGTTCTTTCTGCGCCGGGTCATAGGTATGCTCAGCCGCGTTCAGGCGCTCATACGGTATACCACGGGCATCCAGTTCGTTAAACAAAGGTCGGAACCAGTCCGGGTGCTCATGGAAAATAGCGATGGGTTTATCTGATGAATAAGTTGACATAGGATTTCTTGCTTAAGTTTATGTATAATGCTGCTGATAGCAGCCGGTGTTATGAATTTAACTTTTATGAGTACCTGACGGATGAAAAGCCGCAGGTATAGTTCTAATCGGGTGAGGCGCTACTATAATTTGTACGGAAACATAGGCCACAGCTGTTTCTGAAGCTGCAGACGCTGGCGAATGGAGGTGACAAAGTGGTGAAAGGGTATCGCTTTACACCTACAGCCAGGGCAGCAGGATTAGCAACAACAGCAACAACAAGAAGTTGAGGTAGTAAATAAAGAGGTCTTACCGATGGTGTTGGACCGGTAAAATGTAGCTACCTGAACGGTAGAACTTGGTGAAAAGGTATTCTTCATGAATGCTAATTTATATGCCCTAAATAATTTTAGGCAGGATTTAGCACCTGGTTCTACAACTGGTTGCTAGAAGTTCACAGAGCCTGTTCTCTCCCTTCTTCTTTATAAATCAAATACGATGATAGGTAATTGACTTTACGGATGCAAAATTGGCAGGTGAGTTTCATAATTCCAAATTCTTCTAAATAAATAATGGAGGTACACAGAAGGAAGGCTACTGCTTCAGCCCTCCTAATAGCTGCGCCATGCACACTGAACAGGAAGCACCTGCACATCTTCAGGATAAAGTGAGATAGTGAAGTTATAGTCTTACAGCTCATTATTTGCAGTCTGTACCGGACTTAAAGGGAACAGCAATGTTCACTTTGGCAGAATCATAATGTACTCTTCTTGACTGAGTGTTATCTTTTGCTGCTTTCACGTCAACACTAAGGTTGTAGTACAGGTGGCCAATGATATAAGAGTTTACACTTAGTTTGCTAACTTAAATCCTTATGTGCATGGGAGGTGCTTTTCTACTTGCGCCTACCTCATCGACTCCGAGAGGTTAATCACGACCAGGTTAATAACCCAAGAAGTAGAGCAACTCCACAGGTCAATCCCGCTTAAGCTCTGATCCGATAGCGCAAGGCAACATATCCTGGCAGCCATAACAAGCCCTTGCTGTACTTAACCTTCCATTCTACAGCTACTATTCCTTCTTTGTCGCTATTGAGGAATTGCAGTTCTTCATATATCACATAGAGGGTAGAAAGCTTGAGAGTCAGGCGTAGCAAGCGCTTGAAACCATCTTATTGCGCTACTGCTCAGTTTCTGCCTGCCATGACTCCCCCGTCCACGTCCCAGATGGAGCCGGTTACCCAGGAGCTTTTATCTGTGAGCAGGAAATAAATGACATTGGCAACATCCTGCGCCCGCCCGACTCTTCCTATTGGGTGAAAGGAATTGAACCCCTGTAGTGCCTCCTCTATTTTATCTTCCTCAATGAAGGCAGCGTAAATAGGCGTTACCACCACTGCCGGGGAAACAGCATTGACGCGGATATTGTGGTCTGCCAGCTCCATGGCCAGGTGTTGGGTAAGGCTGTGCAGACCCGCCTTAGCCATGGAATACGCGGAGGAGGGAGTTGCCTTGATGGCTTGTTTGGCCCACATTGAGCCGATGTTAACGATGGACCCGCCTCCGTTGCCTATCATCACTCTGGCCACTTCCTGTGTGATGAAGAAGAAGGCTTTGTTGAATGCATGGTAGCGGTCATAGTCCTCCTCGGTATGCTCAAGGAACGGCTTTGGGCTGAAGTACCCTGCTGCGTTGAGCAGGTACTTTAAATCAGGAAACTCTGTCTTGAGGCTGCTGGTGAACTGCTGCACGTCAGGCAGGCTGCTCAGGTCTACGCCTACTGCATGGGCTTTACCATGAGCGGACAGCTCTTCCCTTGCCGCCTCTAGCTTCTTGCCTGGTCGGCCCATGATGATTACTTCAATGCCGCCTTTTAGCAGCAGTTCTGCTGTGGCTCTGCCCATTCCTGTCGTGCCACCTACTATCAATGCTTGATCTGCCATTTTCTCTCTTTGGTTGTCAGTCCTTATCATACGGAAGCAAGGAAGGTAATGGGGGCAGGGGGCGTGATATTTTCGCCGCTGCGGGAACAGGATGCCCAGGACAGCGAGAAAGATTTCCACCAGCTCCGCCATGTATCCGTGAGCGCAGGAAGGATGGCGGAGCTGGTGGAAAGGATAGTCTCTGGAAACTGGCGCAATAAAAAGAGCACGGCCTCTGTCTAACAACACATGCACGCTTAGCCTCTAAAACTGAAAGATCAAGTTCCTGGCAGCCTTCGGTTCTTCAGGCCTGGCATCATATCACAGCATCCCCTGCTTCATTAACAGCACCCATTTCTTAGGGGGAGCCACTTCCTTAATGCAAATAAGCAAGGGCCAAGAGGAAAGGCAGTGACAGCATACCGATGGCTAAACTCCGAAAACGTTCGTGTATCTACACCGTTACACCCTATACCATTCACAAAGCATAACAATTTAGATATGAGCGAGAAAGAAGAATCAAGACGCGGGCCCATTGCCTCTGCCATGGCGGGGGCTGTAAGTGTTGGCGCGAACATGCTGGGGGAAAAGTTCACAGAGTTGAAACATGACGCTGACAGCAAGAGGCTGAAGGCATCGGCTAACTTCCCCATGATAAGGCTGCCCGAGGGTTATGAGATTGAGAAGATAGCAGACGGCCTTACTTACCCCACTTCTGTTGCCTGGGACGACCAGGGCCATATGTATGTGGCGGAGGCCGGTGGCACCTTCCTCGATGAGGAGGATGCTTCGGCAAGGATACTGCGCATAGAAGCAAACGGTACGGCAACAGAAGTGGTCAACCTGGATGGGAGAATTTACCCCGCCATCTCCGGCATGACCTGGTACAACGGCGCTTTCTACATCACCCACCGGGACAGGGAACTATACGGTTGCGTGTCCCGGGTGACCCCGGACGGGGAGATTACCCAGATACTCGGGGGAATCGTTGACAGCAAATCTGACCACCAGCCCAATGACGTGCGCATGGGAAGGGACGGAAGGATGTATGTGTGCGTGGGCATAGGCGGCAACTCCGGCTACATGGAC
>NZ_JBHUOX010000050.1:0-10851 GCF_042686245.1 Pontibacter toksunensis
CAGCCTATAACACGCACATATGAAGTAAGCATGAATCATCCCGAGCTTAGAGCTGGTGCGTCTAAAACAGGAAGTTCTCCTTTTTCCTCCCCTCTAAACTACGGAATGATTCATGTTCATTTGATGGTAATCCGGAAGTGACTCATTATGAGATACTTGAAGAAAATGTTGCTTTACATAACTGGTGTTATAGATCCGTTTCACCTTTCCTTTAAATCAATTTAGCCTACATGCTTTTAGTCCCTCCTCTTTTCATCTTATATCATCTTATCATTCTGGCATCTTCCAAGACAGAATTGTAGACGGTAAGCTGCTGTTGCATGTAGAAATGACTGCACCAGCAGCCTACTTAGAGTTGTTGTTCATCAACCAAGCAATTAGGCTACCAAATTAATTATGTAAGCTGAATTGGCAGGTTTAAGCCTTCAAACAATTGATATTTAGGAGGATACTTTTCTTAATCAACCTCCAAACTTTCTCTAATTGCTTTCCAAAATGGTTATCATTTTCAAGGAAAGTGCAAATATTACCCTCCAGAGTCATATTGCCAGCAAACCTACCAGCTGGCTAGATAAAATCAATAATGAAATGCCGCTAGGTAATCATCTTCTGTTGCTTTTTGGCTTTAACTTCATAAACAAATTAATAATATAGTTTTTTTATACAATTTGTTGTTAAAATCGTAATATTATGAAATTAACAGTATATCTTTTGAAAAGCACTCAGTAGCAACCTAATAGCCTTGCGAGGGGGGGAGTATAAAGCAAAAGGAGTGGTATGACAAAAATGTGGCAGCCATGATCTTCTGGAGGCATGTACACAGCTGATTTAATCAGGAAAAGGTGCCATGTATCAGTCAGTCACGACATTATCATAAAAATCTTAAAGAAGCACCCTTAGTGGCCCAGGAGAAAGGGAATGCAAGTAGCTTTCTTTCGATATTATAAAGCACGTCATTATGGATATCCGTCAATTCTTTTACGCCCTGATTCCAATCTTCTTTGTCTTTGGCCTTCTTTCGTGCTCAGATCCTATAGCTAATGTGCCATTTCCTGAAAAGGAAGCAGCGTTCTCTCAGCCTATTGCCCAAAAGCTAACGCTTACCCCTCCACAAGATATAGCCTGGAAACTGATTGATCCTGATACCACCAGAAAAGTGAAAGCCGGCAAGCTGCGCCTAAGTGAGCTGCCGGCAAAGCCGTTGGAAACGGCAGGTTTCCGCCCGTTGACAAAACCCTTGGCTGTCTCCCTTCTAAACTGGGATAGTCTGCCTTCCTCCCCGTTCAACCTGAACACTATGCCTGCTAAAGAGTTAAAGTTCAGAATTTCCATCCTGGGCGTTACCAAGAGAGTGAAGGCAAGCCCGCCAAGGCTTAAAGACGGGGCCACGCAGGGCATCCTTTATTTCGGACAGGACCAGGGCCTGCCTGGAACAGTTGGCCAGGCGGTAGCCCAGGACAAGGACGGTATGGTCTGGTTAGCAACCGACAACGGGATATGCCAATATGACGGGGAGTTTTGCACCGTCTATTCTATGGAGGAGGGTTTGAGCCAAAACTGGAGCTACCAAATTCTATGTGACAGCAAAGGCAAGCTTTGGGTCCAAACCGCAGGTGGCGGACTGAATGTGATTGACCTCAAAGCCGGCGTCATCAAGCACCTAAGCACCCGGGAGGGACTGGCGCATAACTGGGTTAGCAGCATCATAGAGGACAGCAAAGGGCACATATGGGCTTCCACACCCAAAGGTGTCCATATCATTGACGAGGAAGCAGGAACCATCAGACTCCTGGATGCAAGCTCAGGGTTGAAAGCTGATGCTGTGACTAGCGTTATGGAAGATGACCTGCAACGCATCTGGCTAGGCATAGCTGGCATGGGCATACAAGTTATTGACAGAAAGTCTAATAGCATCAAGTACCTCAGTGCCGCGTCAGGCCTGCCGGATAACAGGATTGGGCTTTTAAAAGAAGACAGTAACAAGCAGGTCTGGTTTTCCATGGACACAAGAGGTGCAGGCTTTATCAATCTCGAGACTGGACTTCTGTATCACCTGGATATTGAAAGCGGCCTTGCAGCCAATAGCGTGAGTGCTATTATAGAGGATGATGAAGGGAATATGTGGCTGGGCACCGATGGCGGAGGCGTTGATGTATTCAACCCTTCTTCAAAGCTCATCAAAAACCTGAGCACAAAGCAAGGCCTGAGCAACAACCATGTATACAGCTTGTTGTTTGATAAAGTAGGGCAGGTGTGGATTGGTACCAACGGAGGCGAATTTAATATTTACAACACGAGAAATATCGAGCTTCAACATTTCACCCATGCGCAGGGGCTAAACAATATAAGCTCCTTGTACCTGGGACTTGCAGAGGATAACCAGGGAAGACTTTGGGCAGGCTCCTACAGCGGAGGGGTGGATATCATAGATGAAAAGAACCGCCTCGTCCGGCACCTGAACACCTCCAACGCGTTGAGGGACAACAGAGTTCTGGGCATCAACAAAGATGGTTCGGGTAACCTATGGGTGGCCACTGAAAGAGGATTAGACTATGTAGATTTGAAAGAGGGCAGTATTAGCCATTTCCTTCCTGATGTGAGGGTTCATAGTGTCCTAGAAGATGAGGAGAGACGAATCTGGATAGCCACTGCTAATGGAATCTACTTGCTGAATAAGGAGCAAACACAGCTTCAGCATACAACCATAAACGAAAATGAGACACAAAACTGGACGACTGCGCTGACGCTGGACAAGAAAGGAAACGTCATAGCTGTCATAAGCGGTGGCTTGTACATCATGGATGATGAAACGGAAACTTTCCAACAAATTAAAGGAGATGACTATATAAATAAAAGCAATGGCTGGAGTTTGCTAACTGACAGGCTAGGCAGGATATGGGTAGCTAATAATGGAGGGGGTGTTTACATGGTGGACGAAGAAAAGAAAAATGCCACTAGATTCACAGTTCAAAATGGTCTTGCTGACAATTACGTGTTGTCGCTGCTGGAAAAGGGCAATAAGCTATACATGGGTACCGCAAAAGGGTTGACCATTCTGGGTCATGCCCCATCCGGAAATTACAAAGGTGCTTTTTCCAAATGGAGTGCTAAATCTTACGGGAAGCCCCAGGGGTTCCTTAGAGTTGATTTCAATCCTCCTGCGCTTCTGACAAAAAGTGGAAGTACCTGGTGGGCGGCTGTAAACGTGCTCACTGCTTTAGACGACCAGGAGGCCACGCAGGATACCCCACCGTCTCCCGTCTATATCTCGGCGATTGACATCATGGAGCAGCCCCAGCACTTTGTCGATGTGAATGTTCTCAATAAAATGCATGCCGCTACCGATACGCTTTGGGTGGCGGGCAGTGAAGATTTTTATGACCGGGATCAACTGCCGTTCGACTCCGGATACCAGGCAAAGAATAACATAAAGTGGGACAGTCTGGCAGGAACAAATCGACTACCTGTAAACCTTAGAATGCCGTATCATCAAAACCACCTCACCTTCCATTTTACAGCCACCCACTTGTCAAATGTGGATAAAACCAGGTACCGATATATCCTTCAGGACAATGACCGGGCGTGGAGCACCGTCACTGAAAATTCGTTTGCCGATTACCGGAACCTGGCTCCCGGTTCCTACGTCTTTCAGGTGCGCAGCATTGATTTCAACGGCCAGTGGAGTGAGGCCTCTACCTTTGCATTTACTATTCTACCTCCCTGGTGGCAAACCTGGTGGGCTTATGCAGTGTACGCGCTGCTTTTCATATTTGCGATAAGAACTTATATCACTTTCCGCTCCCAAAGCTTGGAGAAGGAAAATAAATTACTAGAAGAAAACATTACACAACGAACAGCCCAGCTGCAAAAGTCGCTTCAGGATTTACAATCCACCCAGGCGCAACTCGTTCAGAAAGAGAAAATGGCATCCCTGGGAGAGTTGACGGCCGGCATTGCCCATGAGATCCAGAACCCGCTCAACTTCGTCAACAACTTCTCGGAGCTGAGCCAGGAGCTATGCCAGGAAGTGCAGGAGGAAGTGAGACAGCTGAGCGTCTCCACTGAACAGAAGAGGAACTTGCAGGAATTGGTTTCGGATCTGTCGCAGAACCAAAAGAAGATCCTGCTCCACGGACAAAGAGCCGATGCTATCGTTAAGGGGATGCTGGAGCACTCCCGCGCCAGCTCCGGAGAGATGCAGCTGGCGAACATCAATTCCTTGGCAGACGAGTACCTGCGCCTGGCTTACTCCGGCTTCAGGGCCAAGCACAAAGGTTTTTCCTGCACCCTCGAAACAGCATATAATTACGCCCTGGAAAAGGCAGAAGTGGTGCCGCAGGAGCTGGGGCGGGTGCTGCTCAATCTCTTCAACAACGCCTTCTATGCCGTGCAGCAGAAGCTAGGGCTGGAGGAGTACGAGCCGAAAGTCAGGGTAAGCACCGGTAGCCAAGGCAATCAGGTAGAAATAAAGGTCTGGGACAACGGCACGGGTATACCTAAGAGCGTGAAGAGCAAGGTTTTTCAGCCTTTCTTCACCACAAAGCCAACAGGACAGGGCACAGGGCTTGGCCTCTCCCTCAGCTATGACATTGTGACAAAGGGCCATGGTGGAGAGCTTTATGTTGAGAGTGAGGAAGGTGAGTATACAATGTTCATCATCTCGCTTCCCACTGTCTCTCCTGGAGAGGTCAATGCAGGGGTGCAGGCTCCACCTCAGGTAAATCAGACTATTGTAGGGTAGAGAAAAAGCTGGCAATTGCTATAGGAGGTTAAACTGAAATATAAGCCTATAACGCTCTAGATGTTCAGTAAGCAGGAACTTTATATATTTCGGATGCTATTGTTGGTATCTCCTGTCTGGCCTGTCGTTATCTCTTCTTGGCCCTGCCCATCCCTGTCGTGCCACCTACTATCAATGCTTGGTCTGCTATCTTCTCTTTTTAGTCGTTAATTCACTTTTAGTTGTTAATCCATATGATACGGATGCAAGGAAGGTAAGGGCGTGCGGAGAGTGATAAATCAGTATTCCTGTTCAGTTGAAACAGGCCCTTTTAAGTTTCTAAACCCGAGAAGGCCGTTTTGCCATGTATCGGCAGGCACAGCCGGCCTGTGCCTGCCACCCTCCTTCCCCGAAAAAGGTCAAATCATGCAATGGCTTCCTTCTCTTTTCAGCTATAGAATTTATTTTTTGCTACAGCCTGCTCACATGCCTTCTAAATGAACATGATAGAAAATAATTGCAGCAGCAACAGCTGGCATACGTAACTTGAATTTTGAAATAACTTTCAAGCATGAATGAACCAGAAGAAAAACTCAGGAAAATGGGAGTAGAATTGCCGCCGCCTGTTCAGCCGGTTGCCAACTATGTTACTTTTGCTCAGGCCGGGAATTTATTGTTTCTGTCGGGGCACGGTTACTGCGGAACCCCGACGGCTGTTGACATTGGCAAACTGGGAAGAGACCTGACGGTAGAGCAGGGGTATCTGGCAGCCCGCAACGCAGGCGTCTGTGTTTTGGCCACCATCCGGCATGCACTCGGCAATTTAGGTAAAGTGAAGAGAATTGTTAGGGTTCTGGGAATGGTGAACGCCACCGAGGACTTTGCGGACCACCCGAAAGTAATCGATGGTTTTTCGGACCTGATGGTAGAGGTCTTCGGTGAAAAAGGCAAACATGTGCGTTCTGCTGTCGGCATGGGATCACTTCCGGGTGGTATAGCCGTAGAAATAGAAGTGACCTTAGAGGTTGAGGAATAGACCAGACTAAGGTAGTCTTCTTTACCAAATAAAAACCACATGTACAGCAAAGAAACAACTTGTGTCTACAATCAGCAGCAGCACCAGGGAGTAAACACCCCCATCTTCACTTCCACAGCCAATCGGTACATTGGCTATGACGAGATACTGTATCCCCGAAACTTCAACACCGAAAACCAAAAGGCCATAGTTGACAAACTCTGCCGGTTAGAACACGGGGAAGCCGGCATGATCTTCAGTTCAGGAACGGCGGCCATTGCCACTGTTCTCTTCTCTTTTCTAAAGGCAGGAGACCATGTCCTGTTATCGCAGGAAATATACGGCGGTACTGTCAAGCTAGTAGAGGAAGAATTCCCCAAATACAACATAGCCTTTGACTTTGTGTCCAGCGCGGATATGGGTAATGTGGAGTCCATGATAAGGGAAAGCACAACGGTTATCTATACAGAGACTCCCTCAAATCCCCTGCTTTCTGTTGTTGACTTGGAGGCTGTTGCAGCTGTAGCAGAGAAGCACAACCTTCTTTCTGTAGTAGACAACACATTCGCTACACCCATCAATCAAAACCCAATCCTGCTGGGCATTGACATAGTGGTGCACAGCGGCACAAAGTACCTGGGAGGCCACCACGATTTATGTTTCGGCGCTGTGGTTACTTCTCAGAGACTCAAGGACGCCATCTATCAGAGCGCCCTCAACTTCGGAGGCAGCCTGAATGGCCTGGATTGTTACCTGATAGAGCGGAGCCTGAAGACGCTGTCCCTGAGGGTGGAGAAGCAAAACGCCAGTGCGTTGAAAATCGCAACTGCGCTGCAGGAGAACCCGCAAATCTCCGCTGTATATTATCCTGGCCTACAGCAGCACCCTAACCATGTGGTGGCTGCCAGGCAGATGACAGGCGGATTCGGAGGCATGCTTTCTTTCGAGCTGAAGGATGTGGCTAGGACAGAGACCTTCTTAGGCAGGTTGCAAATCATTATACCTGCTTTGAGCCTGGGAGGTGTGGACACTACTGTCTGCCAGCCCTCCAAATCATCCCATGCCAACCTGCCTGAAGACGAGCGACTGGCACTGGGATTAAGGGACAGCCTGCTGCGACTTTCTGTTGGGATAGAAGATGCGGCGGATCTGCTCAGAGACATTGAAAATGCTATGAATCATTAACATCGGCTAAGGAAGTGATGTAGCACGAACCTCCGCTGCCCATATGGTGAACAGCTTTTGAACAATTCGGGAAAAGCCAATCGATGGAACAGCTAGCTATAAGCAGCCTGTTTCTTTACTTTTGTAGGACCAAACAAGATTCGGAACATGAATTTACTGAAAGTAGCCCTGGCTCAGATTTCACCGGTATGGTTGAATAAAGCCAAAACGCTGGATAAAGTATGTGCCTCCGTTTTGGAGGCAGGGGAGAAGGGGTGCGAGTTAATTGTTTTTGGAGAAGGATTACTGCCGGGCTATCCTTTCTGGTTGTCCTTAACCAACGGGGCAGAATTCAATTCTTCTGTACAAAAGGAAATACACGCGCACTATATAAGAAATGCAGTTCAGATTGAAGCGGGTGATTTGGATGATGTCTGTAAGCTGGCAAAAGAACATAAGATCTCCATTTACCTGGGTATCATTGAGCGCGGCAAAAACCGGGGAGGGCATAGCCTGTACTGCTCTTTGGTTTACATCAACGAAGCAGGGCAGATTCAGTCTGTTCACCGAAAGCTGCAGCCTACCTATGAAGAGCGGTTAACCTGGTCTCCTGGTGACGGAAACGGCTTACAGGTACACTCTCTAAAAGAATTTACCCTTGGCGGGCTGAACTGCTGGGAAAACTGGATGCCATTAGCCAGAACAGCGCTTTACGGCCTGGGTGAGAATTTGCATGTCGCCGCCTGGCCCGGCTCAGACAGGAATACGGTGGATATTACCCGCTTCATCGCAAAGGAGTCCCGGTCGTTTGTTATTTCTGTGTCTGGTCTTATGGACGTAGCGGATTTTCCAGCCGACACACCTCATCTGGAGAAGATTGTCGAGAAGGCTCCGGATGAGCTGGCCAATGGAGGCTCCTGTGTTGCAGGCCCTGACGGAGAGTGGGTAGTGGAGCCTGTTATAGGAAAAGAAGGGCTGATTATCCAGACCCTGGATTTTAACAGGGTGCTGGAGGAGCGGCAAAACTTTGACGTTGCAGGTCACTACTCCCGTCCAGATGTGACAAGGCTAACAGTAAACAGAGAGCGGCAGTCGATATTGGACATCAAGGATTAAGATGTATCAAAGCAGCTGGATATCAACTTAGTATCAGCTTGAGGTAAACAGGAAGGGATTATGCAGGAGGTGATTATAGTAGGTGCGGGCTTGAGTGGTTTAGCTGCAGCCTACTATCTGAAGAAAAACGGAACAGATGCCCTTGTGCTAGAAGCACGGGAAAGATGGGGAGGAAGAATAGAAACGGTCAAAGCCGCGGGCAACAATACACCCGTTGAAATGGGTGCTACCTGGTTTGCTGAAAAGCACACGCACCTGATGCGCTTGCTGAAAGAACTGGAACTGCCGTTTTTATAAGCAGTATCAACAGGGAATAGGCGTGTTTGAGACGGATGCAGCACAGGAGGCGCAGTTGTTTCACATACCAGACCCGGAGGAAGCATCTTACAGAGTTGCGGGAGGCACATCAAAGCTAACGGATGTCCTTGCGCAGCATATCGGGCATGACCGGATTATCTTGGGTTCTCCACTACTAAGCGTATCAGAGCAGAAAGACCATCTGGAAATAACCACCAGCAAGGGGGTAAAGCACGCCTGCAGGCACCTTGTTCTCACCATGCCTCCTTTCCTGATTTTATCGCAAAAGATAACCTTTGATCCGGCACTTCCTGGTGAACTGGTCCGTGTGATGGGGAGCACGCATACCTGGATGGGGGAATCTATCAAGTTTGCTGTTGAATATGAGAGCCCCTTCTGGCGACAGCAGGGATACTCCGGAACGGTTTTCAGCCACGCAGGGATCGCCGTCGAGGTGTATGACCACAGTGATTTTGAGGAGACCCGTTTCGCCCTTAAAGGGTTTCTCTCTGCTGATGCGTCTGCCTTAACCAAAGAGGAGCGGAAGCTTAAGGTGGTGGGGCAACTGACAAGGCTGCTAGGCGAGCGGGCAGCTGACATTCTTTCTTACACGGAAAGGGTGTGGAAGGAAGAGGTTTACACCTCTGCCGATTACCAGAAGTATGTTATGCCGCACCAGCATAACGGCCATCCACTCTATTCAAGCCCCCTTATGAACGGCAGGCTGTACCTGGCAGGCACTGAGACTTCGCCCGCTTTTGGAGGATACATGGACGGGGCTGTTCACAGTGGCATAGCCACAGCTCATCGCCTCGCCAACAAGACAGGTGAAGCCTGACTTCTTCATTTGGAAAGTCAAGTTAATCATTAGAAAGCCTAGGTCCGCTTAAAATATAAAAATGAAAGCAACGGAAACCCGGTCACTTACATCTGACCGCCATCAGCGTCTGGGAGGTGGCAGATGATGAGCATTGAATGCCTCAGACGAAGCTTAAGAAGGTGGCCTTGCTTTTTATAAGATATGTTATACCGCAAACAGCCCCACAGCCTAAAACTAATGTGAATTCTTTTGCTACACTTGTTTCGCCTCGTTTAGCTATTAAACTATTCTTAAGACGGCTCGTCTAAATTCCTTCACCAAGGCTCCTTTCATGAAAAGTCAAAGAGTGGACAAAGCGTTAATCATCAGAAAAGCTTACCAGCTGTTCCGGGAGAAGGGGTACAGTTATACCTCCATGGCTGATATAGGGCAGGCCTGCGGGTTGCTGAAAGGCAGTATCTACTATTACTTCCCAAGCAAGGAAGAACTGATGCGGCAAGTACTGATAAGCGACCATGAGTACATGAAAAGCAACGTCTACGCGCTCGCCTATGTAGACCACCTGCCCTACAGGGAACGGCTCAACCAGGTCCTGCTGGCACTGGAGAGCTGCTTCTTTGACGCGCCGGGAGGATGCCTGATGGCCAACATCGGTTTAGAGGCAGCCCAGGTAGTGCCCGGGTTCTCCCAGGTTATCAGGGTATTCTTTGAAGATTGGATTGCCGCTTTTTTCCATATTTTCCAATCCCGGTATGACCAGGTGGAAGCCCGGGCAATGGCTGAGCAGGCCGTGCAGGAAATAGAAGGGGCTATCATGCTTTCGGTGCTCTTCCAGGACAAAAGGTTTTTCCTCTCCACCTCCCACAAAGTGCTCTCCTACCTAAAGTAAAAGTACAGGGTTAAATGTGAGGCAGGCCCTCGCTTAAACCAAAAATTCAAACTAACGTTTGGTAGAAAATAAGATGCTCTGTTGCTGCTTCCCTGAGCAAAAGCGATGTCGATTGCTCCTCAGCCCAGTTACAAATGAGCATTTCTATCTACAGGCCTTTACCTTAAGGCTGGAGACAGAAATGCCCGTCTGTGAAGCAACCTGACATCACCAAACAACACATAAACAAGTAAGCTATGGAAGAAAATGAAGAAAAAGAACCAAGAAGAGGACCTATCGCCTCTGCCATGGCAGGGGCAATAAGTGTTGGCGCGAACATGCTGGGGGAAAAGTTCACAGAGTT
Source organism: Pontibacter toksunensis (assembly GCF_042686245.1). Lineage (NCBI taxonomy): Bacteria > Pseudomonadati > Bacteroidota > Cytophagia > Cytophagales > Hymenobacteraceae > Pontibacter > Pontibacter toksunensis. Next base: position 10,365 of record NZ_JBHUOX010000050.1, read on the forward strand.
GAAACATGACGCTGACAGCAAGAGGCTGAAGGCATCGGCTAACTTCCCCATGATAAGGCTGCCAGAGAGTTATGAGATTGAGAAGATAGCCCATGGCCTTACTTACCCCACCTCTGTCACCTGGGATGACAGGGGCAGCATGTATGTGGCGGAGGCCGGTGGCACCTTCCTCAATGAGGAGGATGCTTCGGCAAGGATACTGCGCGTTGATGACAACGGCATGACTACGGAAGTGGTCAACCTGGACGGTAAAATCTACCCCGCCATCTCCGGCATGACCTGGTACAACGGCGCTTTCTACATCACCCACCGGGACAGGGAACTATACGGTTGCGTGTCCCGGGTGACCCCGGACGGGGGGATTACCCAGATACTCGGGGGAATCGTTGACAGCAAATCTGACCACCAGCCCAATGACGTGCGCATGGGAAGGGACGGAAGGATGTATGTGTGCGTGGGCATAGGCGGCAACTCCGGCTACATGGAC
>NZ_JBHUOX010000051.1:0-9623 GCF_042686245.1 Pontibacter toksunensis
AGCCTGGACGACAATGCCGAAGCCTGCACCGCCATCGGCGGGGGCAACATCACCATCCACAAGCCCAGCAACAGGAGCTTTGCCAGGAAGGACGCTGTCGCTGCAGGAGCGGCTCCTGAGGGACATGGGCTGGCCGTCTACCCCACCTCCGTCTCTGGCAGGGCCACTGTCAGTTTCACCCTTGAGGAAGCCGGTGACTACGCCCTGGAGGTGTATGACATGAGGGGTGCCCTCGTGAAGCGGATAGCCGCCGGGGCGGCCGAAGGCGGCAGGCGCTATGAGCACACCCTCTCTGTAGAAGGTATGGGCAAAGGCCTCTACCTGGCCAGACTAACAACCCGGAACATAACTCAAACAGCTAAGATGGTTGTGCAGCGATAATGAAGAGAGGCTCAGGCATAAACTTAACTCCTGCTATTCTTTCAAAAAGTAGATTAAAAGACAAAGATGCCTTGCATATAAACTGTGTAAGGCATCTTACTTTTCAGTAGATGGTGATATAGTTTGTCAAAATTAGTCGATTGCTACAACGCAACACCACTACTCTCCATACTCCTCCGGGCTTACAAAGTCCCAGTATACTTCTAATATGGTAGGGCCTTTAAGGTAGGCAGGAATGGGTGTGTACACGATTATCCCATCTCTGAAAATTCGTTTGCCCGACCTGGAGAGGCGCATGGCTTGCCACAGGAGCCGGTTCTGAATTTCTAAGCCAACGGGGCGCTTGCTGTTAATGTATGGGCTACCCTCTTCGAATTTAAAGACCGTCGTGTGCATAACCAGCATATTCTATAGGTACAATAGACTCTACGTAACATTCTATAATTGGTGTACCAAGGCTGAGCACAATGTCGCTGACGGAAACAAATCTGTTCTACCAGCTTTTGCAGAATGAAATCACAGGAAGAGTACTATCTATAGAACTTACAGGGCAGAGGCTGAGACAAAAGTGATTTAAATCAGTATCAGATGCAGCTAATTGCAGGTAAATGAATAAGGAAAGTCACCAGTATTGAACTTCGGGTGATGGTATGCCAGAGGCCTGTTGGGTAAGTTACAAACAACAAGATTTAATTACTTCTCACCAATCTGGATCTGCTGATACCCATACGTAACAAGCACGTTTATATGCGCTATTAGCTGTTTAGCCTCATCTGTGCCTGGCTCGGCATCTTTCAGTCACTCAATCTGTTGTGATACTGCTTCGCAATCCTCCTCGCTTTCTATACCAATGTATTCGATAACCCCATTCAACTAACATAACCTGCTTCCGAAAACAGCCAAGGAAGTAATGTAATTTGCTACCGGACTAGATCTTCTTTTAAGACTTGTATTTTACCACGTAAGCAACAGAAGTTAAAATCAGAGGATGCTGGCTTTGGAACATCTCTAACATTATCTCCATAATCAAATATTCGCACTTCTCAAGTCTTACGCCTTCCTTCAGAAGATCGTATTTAATTTTGAGAATTCTGATATATGCCTGCGCATCTTTTGCTACCAAAAAGTTGCACAATCCATAATATAGTTCTGCAGATTGCTCACTACTCAGACGAATCCCTAGCCTTTGCATTACCAACTCTTGGGCGCTCCTGTTTTCCATGCTGCTATAGTATCTATCTATTCTTCATGTCGATTGTACGAATTCATAAAGCAAAAAATTGATTAGACAGACCAACTTAGCAAAATTGAGTATTTTGTGGGAAAGGCAGTAGTAACTACTACGGATGATATTAAGATTAAATACGGATTTATACACTTTTAATTGAAGTGGAACCTCACACAGAGCTTTGCCCGCCTCTGCCACCATTTGCAATTTCGCAACATAACGAGGTCAGTAGTGGCAATTTACCTGCTTTAACCTGGGGTGTTGCAGGGGGAAGAAAGTAGCAGTTGCTCGCGCAATGATATGGCATGCTTACTGGCAGCAAAATTTAAATATGTAAAAGCGGAGCCGCGCTCTTGTTGGCTACCCGCGATGGACAAAAGCAAAATGGGCAGCAGAAAGAGTCCTGCAGGATTCACTTTAGATATACTTTAAAAGCAGACCCTTCGCCCAACTCGCTTTCAAAGTCTATTTTACCGCCGCAGTTTTCGGCTATTCTTTTAACAATTGCCAGGCCCACGCCTGTGCCCTCTACGTGCGTGTGCAGCCGTTTGAACATGCCGAAGACCTTCAGCTGGTCCTGCTTCCTCAGTCCCAGACCGTTGTCCTGCACAGTAAGTAGCGTAAAGCCATCTGCACAGGTGGTGGTTACCCTGATTTCAGGCCTCCGCTCAGGCGATCTATATTTTATAGAATTAGAGACGAGGTTGTAGAGGATACTCCGCAGGTTCTTCCTAGAAAAAGAAATCTCCGGCGCCTGCGAGAAATCTTCGACTATGACTGCATCGTGTTTCTCTATCAGGTCCTTTATGTTCAGCTTTATGTCTTCCAGTAGCTCCTTAAAGCTGACTTTGTCTTTCTCTGCTGCGGCATACTGCACTTTGGCAACTTCTGTAAGGTCCGACAGAATGCTCTTAAAGCGACTGACGGAGGTGTTTATCATGTCCATGATGGGTAAAACACCTTCCGGAGGAGCGCCTTTTTCATGCAAGATCTCATGCAGTGCCGTCACCAGCCCCTCAATGTTATTAATAGGCGCCTTCAGGTCATGAGACGCTGTATACACAAAAGTATCAAGGTCTTTGTTTACCCTGGTGAGTTCCTGAGTACGTTCTTTCACCCGCTCTTCCAGTTGCTGGTTCGTCTCGAGGGTCAGTTTATTTACCTTCTCCAGCTGTTTCTTCTGCTGATAGAACCTGACAAAAGCCGAGACTTTTGCCTTTGTAATAAAAGGGTGCAGGGGTTTAAACAGGAAATCGACGGCTCCGGCTTCGAACCCTTCTATGACGTGGGCATCCTGCTCGTCTATAGCGGTAACAAAAATAATGGGGATGTTCCGGGTCTTGGAGATATCCCTGAGGTACCGGGCAACTTCGTAGCCATTCATGCCGGGCATCTGCACATCCAGCAGAATCAGGGCAAGCTCTTCCTGTAAAGCTATTTTTAGCGCATCCTCTCCTGAATTTGCAAAAAGATAGGTAATACTTTCGCCGTTCTTTGAAAGCAGGCTTTCCAGGCTGACCAGGTTTTCGGCTTTGTCATCAACCAAAAGAATCTTTACCGGATGGACCTCTGATGCAAAGGCAGCGGGCCGGATGGATTGGTCAGTGGTCATGTAAAGACAATAAGAAAGATTGAATGCGTTTCAACTTCATTATGCTGCAGTCAGGTATAATTTCTATTGCCGATATAGGCATGGTAGCGACTTCGGCCTCTTCAGGATCCTGAACAATGGCCATGCCTCCTTTACCAAAGATATAACTTAATCCTGAACTTCCGTCTTTACTGGCGCCACTCAGTAGAATTCCAATGGTGTTTTTTCCAAATACATCTGCCACACTCGTGAAAGTCACGTCAATAGAAGGCCTAGAGAAATTCTCCAACTCTGAGACATCCAAAGAAAAGGTATGGTCTTTCTCCAGCAGCACATGGTAATTGGCTGGCGCGAGGTACACGTGCCCGGGTTCAAGCTTCTCCTTCTCTTCTATCTCCACAGCTTTTAATGCCAGCCGCTTCTCAAAAAGCTCCTGCAGATTGCCTTCTAAGTTACGCAGCCTGTGCAGCACCAGTATAATAGGTATGGAGAACGACGCCGGCAGATCCCTGAGAACAGACAGCGACGCCTGAATTCCTCCCCAGGAGCCTCCCATTACAATTGTTTTCGATGCTGTTTCCATCAGCCAGTTTTGCGGTATATCCTGTTTCCCTTGTCCACAAAGGTATAGTTGCTGCTGATCTGAGACATTGCCAAGGTCTCTTTCTTGCCGAGGGCCAAATACCCCAGGCTCACCAGGCTCTCATCAAACAGCTTAAAAACCCGATCCTGTAGCTCCCGGTTAAAGTATATCAGCACGTTTCGGCAAATTACCAGGTGAAACTCATTGAAAGAGGAGTCTGTGGCCAGGTTGTGGGGGTAAAACACCACGTTCTTTATCAGGGAAGAATCGAATTTTACGCTACCGTAGTTGCTGTTGTAATAGCTCGCAAAATCCTTTGTACCTCCCGCAGCATGATAAGCGGCAGTATAACCTGCCATATTAGCTGCCGAAAAAATACCTTCTTTTGCCTGTTTCAGCACTTTCTGATTGATGTCTGTCGCGTAGATCTTCGTCCTTTCTAGCAGGTTAGCCTCCTGCAAAAGTATGGCCAGCGAGAAAAGTTCTTCCCCTGTGGAGCAGCCGGCATCCCAGATCTTAATAAAGGGGTAGGTAGACAGAATGGGCAACACGTTGTTGCGCAGCGACAGAAAGAAAGAGGGGTCACGGAACATCTCCGTCACGTTCACGGTGATCTCCTGCAGGAAATTCTCAAAGAAATAACTGTCGCTGATCAGGGCCTCCCGCAGCTCCTTCAGGGAACTCAGGTGCTTCTGGCTCAGAAACCGTTTTATTCTCCTGTAAACAGAAGCCCGGGCATAGCCACTGAAGTCGTACCCGTACTGGCTGTGTATATCTTTTATCAGTGCCTCTACACCCTGCTCAAATAGCGCGTCGTCATTAAACTTCATACAGCCACACCCGCATCAAGGTCAACAACTTATCTGTGTCTACTGGTTTAGGCACATAGTCTGAGGCACCTGCTTCCATACACTTCTCCTTATCTTCTTTCATGGCTTTTGCTGTTAGGGCAATAATCGGAAGTTGCTTAAAACGCAGATTTTCCCTGATTCGTTTTGTCGCCTCGATGCCGTCCATCTCCGGCATCATCACATCCATTAGCACTATGTGAATTCCTTTCTCTGTCTCCAGCTTTTGAAGCGCCTCGATGCCATTGTAAGCGGCCACTACTTCCATCCCGTGCAGCTCGAGCAGGCTGCTTAAAGAGTAAATATTCCGCACATCATCGTCAACCACCAGCACCTTTTTAGCGCGCAGCACCTCTTCCGGCACATGCAGCTTCATCTTAAAGTCATTTCCCGCTGGCAGTTTCTGGTTTACCTTGTGCAGGAACAACTGCACCTCATCGAGCAGGCGCAGGTACGAGTATTCGTTTTTGATGATAATGGTATTAGCGAACTTCTTTAGCGCTTTCTCCTCTTCCTCACTCAGGTCTTTTCCGGAGTAGATGATAATCGGAATTTCAGTAAGGCCTTTCTGCGACCTGATGTTTTTCATCCACTCATACCCTTTCACGCCCGGCAGGTTCAGGTCCAGTATAATGCAGTCCACTTTCTGCCTGGCCAGCATCCGCTCCGCTTCCTCGGCTGAGTAGGCTGACGTTGACTTTAGGCCATGCGCCAGCAACAGCTCTGCCACTGCTTGGTTTTCTATCTCATTGTCTTCTACTATCAGGATGTTCTCGATAGAGGCATCTGTTATTTGGGAGATCGTATTGAAGGCCTTGTTCAGCATTTCGAGGGTTACCGGCTTGGGCAGGTACTCCTCTTTATCCACCGCTTCGCCTATTACTTCCTGGTCGTAGGCCGACATGACGTGCACGTTTGTATGCCGCAGTTCCTTATCTTCCCTTATCTCCTTCAGCACGTCCCAGCCAGTGGTATCCGGCAAGTGGATGTCGAGCAGAATCGCATCCGGATTCACTTCCCGGGCCACCCGAAGCCCCTCTTCCCCGGTATAGGCCTGGTGGATCTTAAAGTTTTTGGCAGCGGCAAAGTCAGCCAGTATGTCGCTGAATCCTTTGTCATCTTCCACTATCAGCACAGAAATATCATTTCTGTCCCGCGGCTCCATCTTATCAAAAACATGCCTGATTGATTCTGCCTTTCTTTCGGTGGACATTAGTGTCTCCTTCGCTGGTTGCGTCTTGCGCGTTTCTGTATTAGGCACTCTTGGCAGGTACAGCGTAAAGGTGCTTCCCTTGCCTGGCTCACTTTCCAATATGAGTTCGCCACCTAGTAGCGTAGCCAGTTCTTTGCTGATGGTGAGCCCCAGTCCGGTGCCGCCATACTTGCGGGTAGTAGAGGTATCTTCCTGCTGAAATGCCTCGAAGATTACCTCCTGCTTCTCCTTCGCAATGCCAATACCGGTATCGCGTACAGAGAAGGCAACAATATCGGCTTGCTCCCGCAGTTGCTCTGATTTGAAGGCTGGTTTCTTATGCACCTGGTACATGGAGAGCTCTACCTCGCCTCCTTCCCCGGTGAACTTGATCGCATTCCCGATAAAGTTTTTCAGGATCTGCTCGAGGCGAAAACGATCTGTAACAATGGTATCGAAGCTGCCCGGGGTATAGTGCTCGCTGAAGCGTACTTTTCTCATGGAGGCCATTTCCCTGAATAAAGGCTCCAGCGATATCTCCTCCAGCTTAATCTCATCTGCCTCCAGCTTTATCATACCCGACTCAATTTTAGAGAGGTCCAGTATCTCGTTGATGAGCTTCAGCAGGTCATTGCCTGACTTGTGGATGATTTTAGCATGATCTATCTGCTTGGCAGATAATGTACTTTCTGCATTATCTGCCAGTAACCTGGACAGGATAAGAATGCTATTCAGAGGTGTGCGCAGCTCATGTGACATGTTTGCCAAAAAGTCACTTTTGTACTTGCTCACAGTTTCCACCTGCTGTATTTTCAGTTCAATTGCTTCACGCGCGCCTTCCAGAGCTTTGTTTTTGGAGTTCAGCGCCTCGTACTGTTCCTCCAGCAACTGTGCCTTTTCCTCCAGTTCAGCGTTCTTCTCCTGCAGTTCTTCCTGGTTTACACGCAACTCCTCTTCCGATGCCTTCAGCTCTGCATTCAGCTGACGAAGCTCTTCCTGCTGTGTTTCCAGCTCCTCTGCCTGGTTCTGTGTTTCGTAAAGCAGTTCCTGTGTTTGCAGGTGTGCCTTTAAGGTGTGCACTACCACCGACATTCTTTCAGAAGCGGCATTCAGGAACTTCTGCTGCACATCATTGTATGGCTGCCGGGCGCAAAGCTCCAGGGCACCTACTATATTATGAGCGAAATAGAGTGGGAAGATGATGATGGAAGCCGGCGCAATGTCAGATAGCCCGGTTTTGATTTTCATATACTCATCCGGCACTCCCTCCAGCACCTTTACCTTCCGTTCACTTACCACCTGCCCTACTTGTCCTGTACCTATCTCAAAAGCCGGGAGCTGCTCCCGTGTATACGGCACGCCATGGCTGGCAGCAGGCTCCAACTTACCGCTGTTGTTGTGCAGGTACAGGATGCCTGCCTCTGAACCGGTATAATCGCATAAAAAAGAAATTGCTTTCCCGGATATAGTGTCTAGTGCTGTTTCTCCGGAAAGCAGGTCGTTCAATTCAGAAATGCCCGTCAGGATCCAATTTCTGTTCTTGTTTTCGGAGGTGAAAGTCTGCAGGTTTTCCTTCATCTCCCTGATGGCATAACTCAGCACATCTTCCCTGCTTTGCACCGCCACCTCTACATCGTACCTGCCATCCCCTATTGCCTGTGCCACCTGGGAAAGGGCAAGGTTCTTATCCCTCACCCCTCTGAAAGAGGCCGCCACGCTTCCTATTTCATCATCGCTGTCTATGTCTATTACTACATCGGTAGCACCCAGCTTTATGCGATCAGCCGCTTTTTTAAGGTTGTAAAGCGATTTGGAAATAGTATTGACGATATAAAAACAAAGTATAATCGCCAGACTTAGCAGCAGGAGGATAACAATACTCAGGAAGGCAAGGTATTGTTTTTTATCGCTGCTCTCCTCGTTTACCTCCTCTCTGATGCTATTTATCAGTAGCTTCTCCGCCTCCCTGTAGTCCTCTATGCTCTGGGTAAACAATTCAAATGTAGCATGGGTATCAAAAGCAGACATATCAAGCTCTGGATTCTTCTCTATTGCCTGCAGGATACCGGCTACTTGTCTATAACTGTCAGAGGTGATAATTTGCTGCACATCACTTACCGACGCGTCAGGAGCATACCTGCTAAAGTCACTAAGTGATCTGTTGTAGAAATCGATATAGGATTTTGCCATGGCATAGTCACTGTAGGAAAAGGAACCTTGCTGAATGACCATCATCAAAAGACTCCTGATTCTGCCTAACTGTATTTTAGCTTCAGCGAGGTTCCTAAAGGAAAGCAGCTGCTTTCCTATTTTAGCACTACCAATACCTGTTGCATTGGCATCCATTCTTTCCAAAAAGGTAAAAACCAGATTGTCAGTATACTTCCTGAATTCCTCCAGTTCCAGGTTGTTTCTATCAAGTTCACTGCGGTACCTGTTAAGATCGTTCAGTAAGGCTAAATCAGGGAAGAGGCGGCCGGTGCTTTCCAAAAAGTTTTTCAAATCTCTCGCTGCTGTATCAGTTGTGCCTCTGTGAGCTTTTGCTTCCAGCAAGAAAGTAGCCTCTCCTCCTGTAGCTGCCAGAATACGCGCACGCTCCCTCTGGAAGGCATGCAACAGGTTAGAAATTTTCTCTGATTCCTCTAGCTGTATTATTTCCTCTTCCAGCATGTTACTCTCTTCCAATTCTCGCTGAATCGTAACAGTCACAAAGTAAATAAGCGGGATCAACAGCAGAGACAGGAGCAACAACAACTTACTCCTGATCTTTAAATTATCTATAATGTTCATCTTGAGAGCTTAAGGCAATTCATAAGGGGAAATTGAACTGCAAAATATGAAAACACAAGTAATATGTCTCTCTTAATGTTAGAGGTAAATGATTCTAAGAAAAGCAAAGTGGAGTAAAAAGACTATAGATGAAGGTACTGCTGCTATTCATATGATAATAAACTTCTCTCTTTGTTCTTCAAACTTTGCCTGATGCGCCAGGTGCACCTACCCTGAGAAATGTTATCGTGTTTGAAGCAACACAGCAAGACATCTTGCTGCTGGATGTCAATGCTAACATTTATAATTTCTGAGGCGGAGCGACGAATGAACAAAGCTTATGGTCTGGAACTTTCAGGGGCGCAACCATAGTTGAAAGTTAGTGCATGATAAGGAAGGTTTTAGAAAGTAACTAACTAAGAAATACTTTTACCGCTCAGGAACTTCCGGGAACGCTCTTGATGTTATCTTCAAGTGCAGCAGCCAAAAGGGAAGCTGAAACTATAAAAAGGCGCGGGAACATCCACAGACGAACTTCAGTTTAGTCTTCTTGCGCTAAAAATTGGAGCCGAAAAAATTCCTGCATAAAGGAACTTCGGTCACAGATAGGGGTGTTATACCTCTCGCGAGCCTCGGGAAGGCGCAAAAATGCATACTATTTTTACTGAACCAAACACTGGACGCAGAAAACGGCGCTGTTCAAATCGCGCGAAATACATTTGTGAAAAAGGTTCTGAAAAAAATCTACTATAGCATTGCAAAGACAGTAAAGTTTCTTACCTTTGCATCCCGTTTCGGAAGGAGGCGGCAATAACAGGGTTTCGAATGCAGCTTTCTATGCCTTGAAAGAGACAGAGAAAAAGAAAGAAAAAACTTTGTCTGGTTGCTTGCAAAAAGAGAAAGTCTTCTTACCTTTGCATCCGCTTCCAGAACAAAAGGTTCTAAGAGATTGAAAACACCGGCACAGGCTGTGCCGCAGGCGAGGAGAGTAGCTCCTCGACACGTTCTTTGAGAGATTGGTTGAGACAGAA
>NZ_JBHUOX010000052.1:0-9503 GCF_042686245.1 Pontibacter toksunensis
AGCGGAGAGGATTACGCCGAAGGCCACCCCAAGTCTTTGTAATGATGAATGGCGTGGTGCGTCCAGAGCACCTTAAGGATGCTGGCCGGAAGGCATGCACCGCGTAGTGCACAAGCAGGTAGGCAGAGTAGGCCATCAAAAGGCTTGGGACAAAGGCATACACATACTCATACTCCCCCAGCAGAAGCCTGAAGACCATGAAAATGAACGCCACATACAAGAGCCCCAGGATGGGCGGCATGGCGAGCCTGTCCCTGTCATAGAATACTCATGGTGAACACCGTGGACGGTCTACTGGACTTTCTCCCTCCACCTACTGGTCGGCGGCATGTGGAAGAAGATGCGGTGCGCCACATACTCCAGGAGGGTAAAGGACAGGAAGCCCAGCACAAGCACCAGCGCCACTGTCCCTGCCTTCATACCTGTTTCCGTAACTCCGTAGTAGAGCAATCCACCAGAGACGGCAGCGTAGAGGGCAAGGGGAACGGCTATATGGGTCCTGCTGAGGCGCTCCAGCAGGGGGCTGCTGAAGAGCTGTTTGCTGCCCCTGGCCTTCGGTTTGATGCTGTGTTTCATTTCCGTAAAGAATTTATAGTTACTTTCTCTTGTTTGTCAGACCGCCAGCAGCGTCCCTGCTTCGGGCACAGCGGGACAGGCAAAGGTTCTGCTGAAGCGATTCTTCCATTTACGTTTTATGGAAACGCCTGAACCTGGCTAAAAATAAAACTTCCCTCTGTCAGCAGATGTTTTCTTTGGAGACGGAAACGTACCCTTCCTGGCTGTTCCACTAAAAGGACCAGCCAGGAAGCAAAGGGAGTAGCTACTCTCCCTGGTTCTCCCTTTCCACCAGCCGGAGGGGAATGTCCTTCTGGTAATCGTAGAGCTTGAGCTCCTGGATATTGGCTGGCAGGCCGAAGCCGCTGTCCAGCAGCGCCTTCGTCACCGCCTGCATGATGCTCCCCCGCAGCAGCACTACCCCCTTTTTGTAGTCCTCTGTCTCCGCCCAGAAAAAGACCCTGATGTTCACCGTGCTGGTGCCCAGCTCGTCCACCGTGGCGTAAGGCGGGTCCCGCTGCAGGACCCCCTCCACCCCCCTGGCTGTTTCCGCTATCAGGTCAAGGGCGTCCTGGATGCTGTCGTTGTAGTCGATTCCGACAACAAAATCCATCCGGATGAGGCCGTTCTGTGTCAGGTTGGTCACTTTAGACTTGAGGATGGTGCTGTTGGGAATGTAGACGTCCATGCTGTCGAAGGTGAGCACGTGCGTGACCCGCAGGTGCAGCGCCTTCACCTTCCCCGTCACATCTTCTACCTCGATGGTGTCGTTTATCTCAAAGGGGCGGTTGAAGGCCAGGATAAAGCCGGCCAGGAAGTTCTCGGCGATGTCCTTGAAGGCAAAGCCTATCACCACCGCCGACAGGCCGGCACCGGCGAGCAGCCCGCCGGCCACCCCGCTCAGGCCCAGCGTCTGCAGCACCAGCAGCAGCCCCACGATGATGATGGCCCACTTGGAGACCAGGGCGATGTACTCGCCCGTGATGCGGTCGTGGGCCTTCTGCGAGAGCCGGGCGTCCAGCAGCGCCTTCACCTTGCCCGCCACCCACAGGGCGGCAAAGAATATCAGCAGGGCCAGCAGGAGGTTGGGCAGCAGGAAGAGGAATCCCTCCCAGTACTCGTTCACGACATCCACCAAACTGGCGGTTGACTCGCTGATGTCCACCCGTTCTGCTTCCTGCATTTTGTGCTGTTTAAGGTTAAGTGCCTCTGGCGCTAGAGGGCAGGAGAAAAGGGCTGCTCCTCCTGCTGCTAAAAGTATTTTGCAGAGCCCGGTTTCAGGGCGCTGGGAGGCAGCAGTGCGATTTAACTAAAGGGACCGGCACAGAGTCTGTAGAACAAACGCCAAGAAAACCGATTATTCCATTGTATCAGGCTTGGGATGAACCGCTTTCATAGCTACCTTTACCCTAAGCTATACAAGGTCTGTTGATTAGCATAACATTACATGCATACGCTACCAATGACACCATGAAGGGGGCTATCTTCGTTTTTCTGAAGCGATTCGTGGAGCACAGGCACAACTACAACACCTGGGTGGATATCCTGGAGAGGGAAGGACTGCAGCACCGTACAGCCTCACCTTATCAGAAGAACGAAGCCTACCCTATCTCCGAGCTGCTTACCATCATGCTGGCTGCCTCCCAAAAGCAGGGCATTCCGTATGATGTGTTTCAGGAAAGGTTCGGGCGGTTCCTGGTGCCCGACCTGCTGCTGGTCTTCAAGCGCTTTGTGAACCCCTCCTGGAGAACATACCAGATGCTGCAGCACATTGGCTCGCACATGCACGGGGGCATCAGGAAGGAGAACGACAAGGCCAACCCGCCGCTGCTGCACGTGACTACGGTCAGAAAGAACGTCCTCATCATTGATTACCACTCCAGGCGCAGGATGGCCGGCTTTGCCATCGGCATCATCAAAGGGCTGGCCAGCTACTTTGATGAGAGTGACCGTATAAAGGTAGCCTCCGCCACGGAGCCGCATGCTGAGCGGGTGCAGATAAGAGTAAACTTTTCATAATCCATCTAAAAGGTAAAGCCACCTGGTAGCAGGTGGCTTTACTGTTTAGATTCCATTTCTGTTTTCTCCCAAGCATTGAGCAGGCGCTCTGCTACGCGAGCTGAAGAAACAGAAGAACGCGCTAGCTTACAAAGCAGGATAAGGAGCAAGGAGAGAAAGTCCGGTATGAGTGGAAGGAGGAGGCGAAGAAGCGCTTCTTGGCACTGGTCGCCATTGGTATTTTTTCGTGCCGTTTGTTGCCTTCAAAATACTGGCGGTACGTATAAGGACTGTGTAAAAATTACTTAGTATAAAGTTTGGTTTAGTTAGAACGAAAGCCCATTCTCCGGAGAATGGGCTTTTTTCGTTTGGTTAGTTTTCTTTATCGCAGGCATCACACAGCCAACTGCCAAAAATGTGAGTGTGGTGGGTTCTGTGCTCGCAGCACTTACAGTACATTATACAACTCATAGGCCTCTTAATTCATTAGTTAAACAGGATATATGTAATTGTCAGCAGGCGTACAGGCACACGGAGAGCACGCCCAACCAGGTTAGGCCAATAATACGGGTGCAGGTGAGAAATTGTTTAGTTGGCTCGGTTCAAGTCGGCAGTGCTTAGGACTGGCATGTGGCGCGGGTGAAGGTGGTGTAGTTATTCCTACAACTTTACGCTATAAAAAATATACAACCTTTGGAGGTGAATTATATACAACTTTTCACCGAAAATGATTTTAGCTACGTCTGCAGTCTTTCTTTGTACAGCCTTTTGAACCTTGCCAGGTGCGCTGCATTGTCCTCGAGCAGTGTTTCTTTCTCTGCCTGCAGGTTCTTCACTTGCTGCTCAAGGCTATTGACGGTGCTGAGCAAATGGTCGCACTCGGCCTGCAGCTTTTCGGTTTTCTTCTTTTCCTCTTCCAGTCGGATGCAAGGGCTAGCGTAAGTCACAGCTGTAAAACGGTTTAGTTTGTTGGTTTTCACTTTTTCTCCGGAGTGGGTGCCTGGGCAAGCAATCTGGCTTCAAGGGAGTCGCCTACTTTATAAGTGCCGTGTTCTATCCTTATCAATAGCCGCCTGCTTACCATGCGCGAGAGCAGATGACCTACGCTATCCGCACTGGCTTTGTTATAGTCGCCTTTTATTAGTTCGATAGCTTCCTTTTTGGTGATGGTGCCGTTGGCCAGCACCGATTTGAAGACGATAAACTGATTCTTTGTCATTAGCTAAAACATCCACGCTTTTGGAAGGGTATAAGGCCACACCTACTTTGCTTTCTTCAGACATGGGCTTTCCGGAGAATAACCATGCGCTGGCATAAAGATGAACATCAAGTTTGTCGACAAACACTACCAATTCCTTTATACCCCCGTTTCTTCAAACAATTATAGAAGTGCATACATTTAATTAAGTAATTTAGTTTGAACTATATCTTCCTTCAAAACGCTCAGCATAACAGATGACGAACATGGCTTTATACAATTCTACATCAAATCAAATGGTGACAGCACCCTCCAGGTCCTGATTCAAAATTACTGACGATGCGCAATAACGCGTGTGGCCATATGTATCTCTCTCGCATTTTGGGCTTTACTTCGTGCTATGGTGCCATCCGGGAAATAATGTCATTCTGGTCGTTCATGGTTTTGACGGCTAGGTTACCTGGATCCTTACCTCGACAAGATTGATATCTCAGAACTCATGGAGAAGAAATGAAGAAAAGCCGGGAGGTTAGTCCCGGCTTTTCTTTTAGCAATGGTATTATAGGGAGGGGCTTTCTGTAAGGCCCTTATATCATTTGTAGATCCTCTTCCCTAGTGATTAGCCAATAATGATGAGTTGGTTAGTAGCAGAATAAGTTTGATAGCTTGGAAAGTGTACGCGAATGACACAAAAATGCACTAATATCCTTGATAACACAAGGTATTTGTAGGTTAGTTTATAACATACAAATCTGACCACTACTCCTCTCAAAAAGGCTTATAATATAGTTATATCACATATTTTAGCTAAAAAAGCTTACATCGTTTGTTTCATTAGTAACATTGCCAATTTGATTCAGGAATATTGATAGCCCATGATCAAACAGTGCACTAAGCTATGTAACCCTCAGGAACAGCTTTGGCTGCTGTTGATTGGCTATAGAGGCAAGGATCTCGTTTGCCTCTGCCCCTTTCTTGGCATAGGTATAGGTCTCATCATCAATGCAAAAGCGCCTTTATTTATATGCAATGCGTAATACGAATTGCGCATAACATGCTTTCAGCGTAGGGTGCGCAGCTAGGTTCGTATCGCTTTCACATACTCTTTCTCCACCTGCAGGAACTCCTGAAAGTGCTGGTTGTATTGGCCAATCACCTTTCCCCTCCACCATGTTGTTCTCTTCCAGGTAGTGCACATACTTGGTAAGCTGGTTGATGTTGTTGCCGACTAGTAGAAGGTAGGTTGATATGGAAGCTTTACGCATAGGAAAGGTTACAAAGAGCAAGCTTCATTCAGTCCTGATGAAGTATTTAATTCCTTTACTACCTGTACCAACGAAGGTAATATGTATTGGTAGAGGCACAGGTCATGATGCGTGGTTTAAGGGTGGACAAACTTACCGAACAGGTAGTAAAGAAAAGCATTTATCCTCTATCCTGCTACCTCTAACGTACGACTTTCATGACGGCTTCAGCTTTTGATTGTGGAGAGTACTTTACAGCCCTCAGACAGGGGGGTGCTGCTGGCTCTGCCTCTCCCAGATTTCCCCGTACGACGAACATAACCGGAGGCCTGCCTTGTTCAGGCTCAGAGGATAGGGCACGCCTCATGATAACTGGTTCCTTCTCCTGTTGCAGTACCAGCGCAACCGTTACGCAAATTTGGCCGAGCAACAAAATTGCGCTTGTAAAGAGAATAATGACAATTATAGGCGGGAACATGACTGTTATAGCTCCTACTTTAAGAACATCTGAATGTGCTGAGGCATTGGTATACAGCGCTTTTTAAGTTTTTGTTGCGTCACACTAGCAGCTGCATCAGAAAGTAAGTACAAGGACTATTTTACGTGAACAAAACTTTATGAAGTCTATCTACATGCCTTCAGTGTTCGAAGACAGCAACCACCAGGGAAAACTCTATTGGTGACCAGCGCCCAGAAGAATTTATTGTTTGCTCTTCCCTGAATATTGCAACACAATAGTAAGCACTCCCCAGCAAGCTTTGCTCCCACCATCCAGCACTCCACCAAATGCTGCTCATTCGCCGGAGAGAGGGACGCTGGCCGCCGTTCAGTCAGCCTCCTCACTTCGCTACACTCCATTCTTCCGCTGCCGGAACAGTGGCTTCCTTACCCGCGCCAAGCATGCGCCACCCGCATATTATCAGATAAACAAAATAAGTACAGTAAACATAATAATACGCTATTACTAAGTAAGCTACCATCACTACAAAAGGGAAAAGAAAGAAATATCTTATTCCCCTGGTACTCCTCCCCCATCTGGACACACACATACTCCTCCTGCCTCCCGATTGCCCTTCCCCAGGAAATAGGGAGATAATGTGACGATCTTCCATTATGATCTACAGCATTCAACATAATGTCTGTAAGAAGGCCTGATGAGTTTTTGTATTTGTAAAACTGTACCACCAATACTGACATCGGCTAGTTGTAATGAGCATCAATATGTACAGAAACTCCCTCCTTTAGGGCCTCCTCATAATTTCCCCTTCTCATTACTAGAGGAATGGAGAGCGATGCGGGCCGATGTTGCGCCTTTCATCCAACTTCTTGATGAAGCCCTGGGTGAGCAGCTGCTTCACAGAATTTTGCTGGTCCAGTTATTTGCCAGAATTCAGTCATATAGGCATTGTCGGGTTTGTACCTGTCTCAACTCTGCTGAACCGACAGCGTTGTCTTCAACGGTTTTCTATACGTAAGGCAAAAACAAATAAACTACGTACGAAGAAGCCATGAAAATCAACAGAAGCCTTCTGCTGTACACGGTCATCTACAATGTAATCTATGGCCTATTGTTCTTATATGTGCCAACGAAAGTTGCCGGGGTGACGGGAGGAAAAGAGCTGATAGTTTTTCCCATTTTCTGGTCGGTAGGTGCTTTAGGGCTTATTATGGTTGGGTTAAAGAATGCGGCCGCCTTTCAGTACTGGATCAACTGGCTGCTTGCCCTGTTTTGTACACCTATACCGACTTTTGTACTGGTGAATGTTTTTTTTAGCCCCTTTTGGTGAAATCAAGGAGGACTTGGAATGGTCGTTCCTGATTACACCCGTGGAGCTAGGGGTGCTGGTAAACTACCTACCACTCAAGAGGATAAATGGTTAATGTGATGACAAAGCGGCTAACATAGGACAGGGGCTGCCTCAGACACACAAAGCAGGAAAGCCACCTCTTCAAGAGATGGCTTTTCTCAAGGTCATGAAATTCTTTACA
The DNA here is from genome assembly GCF_042686245.1 of Pontibacter toksunensis. Lineage (NCBI taxonomy): Bacteria > Pseudomonadati > Bacteroidota > Cytophagia > Cytophagales > Hymenobacteraceae > Pontibacter > Pontibacter toksunensis. The sequence continues at coordinate 6,985 of NZ_JBHUOX010000052.1, forward strand.
AAGCCGTTGAAAACAGATTTGAAAGCCGATATACGGCAAAGCCTTGCCTGTTGTTTTAACAGAAATAAAGCAAAAAGCCACACATAACCAGGTGGCTCTGGAGGTAAACCATGGGTTCAGGAGCCGAATGAATTCTTAGCCGTACCTGGAGCAGATAAGCATTGCCTCGCTGGTGTAGCCGCTGGGCGACTTTCTCATCTTCGGTGGAGGTAGAAACAGAAGAGGCCCCTGCAGGGGCCTTTTCCTCCGAGAAAGCCTGTTGAAGGCTCTCCCGTATTTACTGATAGTAGCTTCTTTATTTTACTCCCCTCCAGGCTAAAAAGTTAAAAGCCTTGGCTTCTGCTTCACCAGGTTCGAAACAATAGCTGTAGGTAGCTTACTTAGCACCTTCTGTGACTAAACGGATGAGGTAGTTTACCTTGTCTTCGGTGATGGGCCTGCTCAGGTAGCCCTTCACTGTGCTATAGCTTTCTGCTGTTTCTCTGTCCTCTGCGCTTGCCGACGAGGTGAGCACCACAATGATAGGGATGGCGATGCCCTTGCTTTCCTGCAGCTGCTTGAGGGCCTCCAAAAGCTCAAGCCCGTTCATCACAGGCATGTTCAGGTCCAGCAGGACAAGATTATAAGCCGTTTTTTTAAGTAGTATCAGCGCGTCATGCCCGTTTCCTGCCAAGGCTATCTCCTCCGCAGCTTTCATCCTGCGCAACAGCCTCACGCCAAGGAAGCTGCTGGCCTCGTCGTCATCCACAAGTAGTACTTTTCCTAAGTTTGCCATTGGGTAGAGAGGGTGTGGTATTTGCTTGAACGTGGAATTGCAAAATTTGTGGTGGGGTGGCGGCTACGAAGGCTCATTTACGCTGCCTCTACCTTCTTAGTGAGGAGGTTCCCGTGCACTCGTATCAAACATGGTAAGGCAGATTAAACCTAGTTATCGATAGGAGTAGACAGTGCACAAGGCCAGCTGTTTGCCTGTATGTGCTTCCCTTGCGTGTACGGCAGGCTTTCTACAGACAAGACCCTGAGCTATGGCATCAAGCGCATCCTTATGGCTCCCTTCGAGAGCAGGGACGCCGCCTTGGCCTGAGGGTGATGGAGGAATAGGCAACAGTGGCTGGTATTCGGACGCAGTTCAGGAGTGGAGTATAAGCTGCAATAAGCACGGCCCCTGATACCAGCAAAATATCAAACCAGCAGCACGAAAGTACTGTGGCATATGTTTTGAAGTATAACCGAGGCGCACAACCTATATATTTGGAGACAAACTTACCCCGTACACAGATGGTTCTTTTCGACAACAGTATAATTCGGTTGGACTACAACCCGGCTACCGACATCCTGGAGGTGGAGTACCCTGACCTGCATGACTACCTGCTCTCGGAGATAAAGCGCAGCATTGACACGCTGCTGGATACTGTTAGAAGCTATTACGTGAAGCGGCTCCTGCTCGACTCGACCAGAACCATCATCTCTGTAGGCGATGAGGAGAGTCGGGAGATTGCCACCTATCTTGCTGCGGGCCTGGCCAGGACAAGGGTACAGAAAGTGGCACGGGTGCAGTCGCCAAGCACCACAGTGGAGACCACAGCGCAGCATAGCATCAGGCACATTCAGGAGGCGCAGGCGCTGCCGTTCCAGCTGCAGAACTTTAGCAGTAAGACACTGGCTATGGAATGGCTGGCGAGTAATTTTTAATCATGCTTTTTTTTAGCCTGTGTGGTTGTTAACTTCGTCCTACTGCTTTTAGTGTAGCAACAAAGGATAAGTGTATGGAGGATAAGATTACCCATGAAGACAGGATGCACGGCTCTATCTTCGTGCTGCTCAAACGCTTCGTGGAAAGCCTGTATGGCTACAGCACGTGGGTAAACCTGCTGGAGTCGGCAGGCATCAGGCATGCTCCCTACCAGATGGACGGGACGTACCCCACCAGCGAAATCGCTGCCATTGTAGGGAAAGCCTCCGAGCTGATGGGTGTCCCGCCGCACCAGCTGATGGAGAAGTACGGGGAGTCGCTGGTGCCGGACCTGCTGCTGATATACAAGAAATACATGCACCCGGAGTGGCGCACCTACGACATGCTGCTCAACACAGAAGCGGCCATGCATGCTGCCGTAAGGAAAGAGGACAGCCGGGCGAATCCGCCCCTGCTGTTGGTGACAAAGAAGGGCAGCAGGCAGCTGATGGTCGACTACTACTCCAGGCGCAGGATGGCGGCTGTTGCCGTTGGCATCATCAAGGGCATCGCCAGGCACTATGACGAAAGCGACAAGGTGGAGGTTACGCTCCTGACGCCGGTGGGGGAGGAAAGGGTCCAGATAAGGGTAGACTTCCTTCCATAGCTTTTCGTAACGAAGGTTATGTTCACTAAAACCTCATGAATTCTGCTGCAGCCATGCCTCGTAATCACTCCCGGAAAGGTGCTGCCGCATGTACTCTTTCAGCCCTTGTACGTTTTCCTCTGCAACGAAGCGACGGAAATCCACCACACCCTTGGAGGCTTCGAAACCCTCCTTCGTGAA
>NZ_JBHUOX010000053.1:0-8979 GCF_042686245.1 Pontibacter toksunensis
GCGTTGTTGTCCCACAGGCCGAACACCCCATCGGTGTATTCCCTTTCCCCCAGCATGCTGTTTCGGTCCGTATCCCAGTTGCCAAACCAGCCGCTGTCGGCAAAGCCAGTTCCAAACTCGCTGGTATCCAGGAAACCGTCGGTGTTCATGTCCCAGTCTGACCAGGTCTCGTTCTCCAGCCCCCAGTCATTGGATGCTGTTGCCCACTCGGTCTCATCCAGGCGGTTGTCATTGTTGATGTCCCAGGTGTCATAAAGGCCGGCGTTGTACTCGTTCTGGTCCAGCAGGTTGTCGTCGTTCAGGTCCCAGTCCTCATAGTAGTTGGTGGAGGCGAAGGTGGAGTTGAACTCGTTGCTGTCCCACGGGCCGGTGCCCAGGTCAGCGTCCGCCCCTGTTGCGCAGGCAGCCATACCCGCTGCAATCAATAGACTGAGCCCGTTGATGGACCACTTCCTCATGTTTGTTCTTTTTTCTTTCATAGCATTTTGTTTTAGGTTAGTTTAACATCTGTTTCTTTTATATGTGTCAGCAAAAAGACAAGGGAGGCATTCCTGCAGGAAGGCCTGAAAACGCCCCGCTTCCTATCTTTCAGCGTTAGCCATTGCCTTGTCTGGCGTAGCTGCCTCTTACTTGCGCAGCCTTGGCGGTTTACACGCCGAAATAGGTGCCGTAGAAGTCATCGTACTCTTCCTCTGTCAGCATGTTGTCGCCGTCATCGTCCCACAGGCCGAAGATGCCGTCGGTGTATTCCCTTTCCTCCAGCATGTTGTCGCCGTCCATGTCCCAGTCCTCATACCAGTCGGTGAAGTAGTCGTTGGTGTCCACTCCGACCATGAACTCGTTCATGTCCAGCATGTTGTCGCCGGTCGTGTCCCAGGTGTCCCAGTCAGTCGTGGTCAGGCCGAAGTCAGCCGTGGCCTCACTGAGCTCGCTGTCCTCGAGCATGTCGTTGTCGTTGGTGTCCCAGGTCTCAAAGAAGCTGGTCGTGAACTCATCGTCACTGAACATGTCATCGCTGTTGGTGTCCCAGCCGCCGAAAAGGTTACTGGAGGAAAAGTCCTCAAAGAAACTGTCGTTGTCGAACACGGCAACCTCGTCCTCCTCCTCATCGTCGCAAGCCACGGCCCCCAGCATCAGGAACAGGCAAAGCCCCATCCCCATCTTTCTCCACTTGTTTGATTTTGTCGTTTTCATCATCGGTAATCGTTGTTTTATTGAACTTATATTATATATGCTTACTATATATTAACGGCTGCTGCTGCACAACGTTCAATAAATTTATAATTAAGTAATTGATAATTAAGTATATAAAAATTAAAATGATAAAATTATGCGAAGGCACAAGTACAATAGGAGACTTTAAAGGCTTGTTGGATTGCACTATCAGCTGATAACTGCGCCAAGGAGAAAACCGGCAAAAAAAGGATTTCAGTGGGAAAACTGCAGGGCTGAGACCTGAAGTTTGTCGAAAAGGCAACCCGGTTGAGGGGAAGGAGTAAACCCAAGGGCCGTCTTCCCATGTACGGCAGGTGTGTTCAAATGAAAAAGGGGTGACTGTTTAACAGGTCACCCCTTTTTCCTAAAGCCCAGGCCTTGAAAAGCGCTCTATCAGAACATGCCTGCCCATCTTCTGCCAGTCCTTCGACAGGAAACCCTCGTTTCCGCCGGTTCCATGTTGGTTTTCAGCTACATGTAACTATTAGCCATGCCGTCAGGTATTATGTAGGTACAGGCAAACAAGATGCTTTGGTTGCCCTCTACAGGTTATTGTCTTACCACATCTTTATCATTCGCTATGGATACTTCTACTTTCAAATCCCTCATTTGGAACCTCTCCCTCCCGACATTGCTCTCAGCCAGCTTCCTTACTTCCTGCAGCACCACTGCCACGCAAGCGGATACAGTCGCAGCTGACGCTGAAGTAGTAGCCGTGGAAACGGCTACGGCAACGGCGGCCGCGGAACCTGTGGCAGCCATGATAGAGAGGAACCCGGAGGTGGAGGAGACGCTCTGGAACCAGCACGCCACCATGAAGAGCCCCATCAACAGCGGCAACGTGAACAGCATGCAGATGAGCTGGAAGTATGCCACCCCCACACCCGTTTCCCACACACCGCTTGTTGATGCTTCAGGCGTATATTTTGGTGACTGGGGAGGCACGGTGTATAAAGTAGACGCAGGCACAGGCAAGCTCATCTGGAAAAAAGAAATAGAGAAGCCAAAGACGATGTGGCCATGGCATGGCTTCGCCGGCACGGGCACCTTGGGTGACGGAAAGCTCTTTGAGGCCAGCGTGGAGGGAACTGCCTTTGCCCTGAATCCCGCAACGGGTGACGTGCTGTGGAAAACAAGGTTCACCGATGACACGGAAGCAGGTAACCTCAGCACGCTCCTCTACCACGACGGGCTGGTCTACATTGGCGTGTCCTCCGTGGAGGAGCCAATGACAGGCATGAAGAAAGGCTTCATTCCTGACTTCCAGGGGAAAGTGGTGGCGCTAAGAGCCAGTGACGGTACCATGGCCTGGGAGAGGGTGCTGGTGGCCCCTCCGCAGAACGGCTGTGCCGTGTGGAGCTCCTTTGCCCTGGACCCGGACCTGAACATGCTCTACTTCACAACCGGGAACAACTACACAGGGGAGGCAACCGAGATGTCAGACGCTATAATAGCAGTGGACGCCAGGACAGGCGAGGTAAGGTGGCACAACCAGGTAACCCAGCACGACGTGTGGACAAAGGCAGACCAGAAAGGCCCCGACTATGACTTTGCGGGCGGGCCCCAGCTCTATGTCGCCGATGTGAACGGGCAACCGCGCAAGTTGGTGGGGGCCGGGCAGAAGAGCGGAATCTTCCACTCCTTCGACGCCCAGACAGGGGAGAGGGTATGGAACACGAATATCGGGTACGGGGGCATTGACGGGGGCATGCACGGGGAGGCCTCCGTAGGTGATGGCTCGGTTCTTACCTGGAGCAACAACAGCTACGTGCACACCATGCCCCCTGACAAGGTCAAGATTTCGGTAAAGAAGCTGAACGCAGCCACCGGAGAGCACCAGTGGGTCATCAACCACGCGCAGCCTGCCGCCATCGTGCCCGGCTACCTGGCCAACGATGTCTACTTTATAGGCTCACTCGATGGAACACTGCAGGCCTACAATGCGGATGGGAAGCAGCTCATGAGCATGAAGGCTCCTGCCCCTATCATCTCCTGGCTGTGGGTAGAGGGGAACACCCTCTACTTTGGAGGAGGCGTTCCGGGTATGTTCAAGTGGGCTGACAAGGGCGAGAACGGCGTCTACGCCTATTCCGTGAAGCAGTAAGGCAATGGTTTTGCGGCTGCCTTAAAGGTGCTCTGTTGCAACACGTGGCTTTTCTGCTAACCCTTTTTGAAGGCCTTTCTGAATCACTCTCAGGTCCTTTCAAGTCAAAAACCACATTGCATAACAACGAACATGTTTATGGATAAGTCCTGCTTTAATTCAGCTGACCTATCAAAGTTGGTCAACATTGCAACCAGAAACAGGACACAAAGGACGAAAGAGCGTACCTGAAAGATAAAACCACTAATAAAGCTATGGGAAAAAAGAAACCAGTAATTGACAAGATAAGAAAAGACAAAAGTACAGAAGCAGCGCTTCGAAGAAGTATAGCGGCTTCGGCAGCGGTAGGGCTGGCAGACTTCAGTCTCATATCCTTGCTGCAAATGGGTTATTTCAAAAAGCTTCCTGACTTTCCGGGGAAGGTATTCAACACAGTGAAGGTGAACACCTCGAAAGATGCAGTGATGATGGGAATACCCGACGGTGTTATCAGCCTGGGAGGCTATGCGCTCACCATGCTGCTTGCCGTAGCAGGTTCCCGGTTTAAGAAGCAGTCCCGTTTCCTGGACATGGCTTTGGGTGCTGTGGTGCTGGGCCAGGCGGCCGGTGCGGCGCAGTACCTCTACAAGATGGCTTTCGTGCAGAAGAGAATATGCGTTTATTGTGTGGCAGGAGCCGCCATCAATTTCGCTTCGCTTAGGCCAGCTTATAACCTCATCCGGAAGTAGGTGCCTGCCTGAGATACTTGGGTATCTTGTCCTGATATAGTTGACCATCGAAAACTGTCAACTTTTTTCAGGTCGATTCAGCCAGTATGTTTTTGAAACACATGGTGTCTTCAAAGCTAGCCTTAGCTTAGTAGGCAATTAAAGCTTATGACCCTCTGTAGGCGCCCTTAAATGCTTTACCAACATACCAGAGGGTGAGTTGGGATCACAGGATAAAAGCTTTTCTTTTGAGGATGAACAGATTCTCTGCGGTATTTCCTGAACGGGTCAGCTTGTAGGCTTTCCCGGAAAACGTGGGTGGCTGTTGCACAACTAAGCTGAGCCTGTCTTCCTTGCAGCTTTTATTCTGAGAGCATACAATGCTCTGTGGGTAAGCTGCAGGAGTAAAGCTAAAGACAGGGGCATGGGGCTGCTCCCTTTCCATTGCTGTTGCCATGCTGACAGACTTCTTTGGTCTGTTCCTCATGTACTTTCTTATGTTGAAGGCAGCGGCAGCCATGAGCATGACCTTATGAGCACCCGATTTCCCCAACACGCCAACTTTGCTCAGGCCATAGTGGTGCACCAGGCTCCCGAAGACCGGCTCCACCGTGCTCTGGCGAAGCTTTTTCATGCGCTTGCCCTGCCTGCTGTGCTGCCGACCATATGCTCTCAAGTACTGCTCGTCGTAAGCTGTGCGGGTAATTTTCCTGCACCGGGTCTTGGGGGCACAGCTGGGTTTGGAGGAGCACTGCCTGCAGTCACCGGGCGCTGCCCAGTAGTTCTTCGTCAGCCTGCCATCTGGTGTATGGAGTTGCTACATTTGACTGGAGGCTTTAGGAATGGAGAAGACAGTACATCTATCTCCCTCTTAAACAGCAGGAGCTATTTTCTGGTAAAGCAGCTCCTGCTGTTTAAGAGGCCAGCCTTACAGTCCTCCTTCCCGGAAGCAGGCTGGAAAGGAAATGTGGACGGAACGGGATTGAAGAGGATTCTGAGCTGCAGTATCGCCTTTCGTGCCCTTGTCTTCACTGTTCCCAGTGGGAGGCTCAGTTTCTCGGCTGCCTCTTTGTGGGAGTACCCGCCGAAGTAAAGCAGGTCAATCACCTCCCTGTACTCGGGCCTCAGGGTTCGGGCGAGTAGCTCTGCATCCATGCCGTCTGTGCTGCATGGGGGGCAAGAGGACATCTCTTCCTTGACTTCGAGTGCATGTTGGCTGTTTCTGTAGTGGGGCGAGCGCACAGCGTCAACTGCCGCATGGCGGGCTATGTTTATGAGCCAGGTGAAGAGCCTGCCCTTCATGCTGTCATAGCTTCCCACCGAGGCCCATACTTTTATGAAGCACTCCTGCATCACGTCTTCAGCGGTTTGCTCGCTCCTGACGATACGCGTTATTACACCCAGCAGGGCAGGCGCGTAGTACTCGTACAGAACCGAGGCCGCCGCCTGGTCTCTCAACTGCAGCCGCCTGACCAGCTCCTGCTCCTCTATTCTTTTAGTATGGCACAAAGTATCTCTGTTGAGGTTTTATTACATGGTTGTCCTATAAAGATTACTCTGTACGCACAGAACGAACAAGCGGACGTGCAGCAGCTGTTACAAGTGGCCCCACCTTCTCCTGGATGGCATTTTAACCCAAGTACTGGCACGTTCCTGCTGCACACGAGCATCCTGAAGCTGCCTCGAAGTACTACTAAAGGCAACTTGATTTATAAACGTAATTACCAAGGTTATCTCTTAAGTTAACTGCTCGTTAAAAGGCTATGAATTCACACATGCTACTAAAGCTACTCTGCCGCCCATGGATAGTACTAGACGTTGTTTGGCTTGCTGGCAATGGGTTGTTTCCTCTTTAGGGTTCTTATTCAGACATGGCCGCAGAAAGAAGAGGAAAAATTAGAGCATTCTCTGCGCCTTTAACTCAAAATACACTCATATCATGGTTGCTTGGGCTGAATTTTGCTTTCTACCGCTCCACCGTTTGTTACGGCAAGAAGTCGACCCTTATCTGTACTCTCTCCTCCCCCACCGGCGTCAGGAGCGTGACCTCCACCTTTTCGCTTTCGTATTTGGCGATGCCCTTGATGATGCCTACGGCAACAGCCGCCATCCTGCGCCTGGAGTAGTAGTCGACCATCAGCTGCCTGCTGCCCTTCTTTGTCACCAGCAGCAGGGGCGGGGTTGCCCGGCTGTCCTCCTTCCTGACGGCAGCATGCATGGCAGCCTCCGTGTTGAGCAGCATGTCGTAGGTGCGCCACTCCGGGTGCATGTATTTCTTGTATATCAGCAGCAGGTCCGGCACCAGCGACTCCCCGTACTTCTCCATCAGCTGATGCGGCGGAACCCCCATCAGCTCGGAGGCTTTGCCTACAATGGCGGCGATTTCGCTGGTGGGGTACATCTCGTCCATCTGGTAGGGAGCATGCCTGATGCCTGCCGACTCCAGCAGGTTTACCCACGTGCTATAGCCATACAGGCTTTCCACGAAGCGCTTGAGCAGCACGAAAATAGAGCCGTGCATGCTGTCTTCGGTGATGGGTGTTTTCTCCATTGGTTGCGCTTTCTGTTGCTCAGGGTCTAATTTTGAGCAAGGTAAGGATAGTACTGTAAATACAGGAGCAGGTCTAATATAACCTGCCTAAGAGCCACTCCACAGCCTCTGTTCTACTGGTGAAGTTCCGCAACTCGAACGGGAGCGATACAGACTGTCTGACATGCTCGATGTTTTTCTGTGCAGTGCTTTCCACGGTGGGCGACACCGACTGCACCCGTGCTACTTTCTCGACCCGGGTCTTCATCAGGCCTGCCGCCAGGTGGGCCGCTATGTCTTTGCCTGCTTCTTCACATACTGTGGTGACGGTTCTGGTGGAGTCCAGCAGGAGCCGCTTCACATCGTAGTGGGTAACAGTGTCCACCAGCGTGTCCAGGCTGCGTTTGATGTCAGGAAGCAGAAAGTCGTGCAGGTCGGGGTATTCTGCCGCCAGGATATCGGATGCCGGGGCGTAATCCAGTCGTATAATGCTGTTGTCAAAAAGAACCATCTCTGTAAAGGGGTGTGCCTATTGCAGGCACTGCACTTTTTAGGTGAGTAACAGTAACATCTGTTGCTGCATAATAGTGCTACTCTCCCTGCTATTTATGTTGGTTTAGGATGTTGTTTGTCGCAAAGCATTGGAAGCCAGAATAATGATTTTCATGAAATCAGTGACAATGCAGAGGGGAACCAGCGACCATGGACGTTTTGAGGCAACAGCCACGCCTGTGTTCAGTCAGTGATAGAGCTGGTATGGAGTAGAAGGTTACCTCATCGCCCTCAGCCAAGCCAGAGCGGTGTCCTTGTTGTCGAAGGTGGTGGTAAGAACACCCCGGATGTTATAGCCAAGGGTTTTGTCTGCTGACAGCTTGCTGTACATATTGGGTGAGTACACCCACGCAAATAACCTGCACCCTGCCTTGTGCATCCGGGGAAACCAATCCACCGCCACCCACTCGGAGGCGTCATCCCAGATGCTGGTGACGTGCGTGTTGTCGTTGAGCACCATCCTGCCATGGTACAGTTTGAGGCAGTGGAGCATCTTCTCGCACCCGTCCATCACGCTCTGCTTCGTTTGGTCACCTGTCCAGTCTGAGTACAGGATGTCTTCCACTATGTCGTATGATAAGGTGATGTGCGGCTCCGATATCAGAATTCTTGAATTCAAAGATATTGGTGAATCTATGGTGACTTTTTTACTTTTTCTCAATCTCGTCCATGACGGCAGAGGCAAGGCTTTCCAGCATCTTCCGGTCAGACTCGGAGAACTCTCTTGGCTCTTTGTCAACGATACACAAGGCACCTATGCTGTAGCCATCGGATGTTACCAGGGGGGCGCCTGCGTAGAAGCGCAGCCCGAATTCACCCACTACCAGTGGGTTTGCCAGCAGGCAGGGGTCTTCACAAGCATCTTCAAACACAGTGGTCTCCTGTCGCAGTATGGAAAGAGAGCACAGGCTGGTGCCCCTGCTTATCCTGTTTTCCCCATCCACACCGACACCAGCCCGTGTTACCACATAATCCATGTCCACGAAGTTAACGAGTGCTATGGGCACATCGAACATGCGGGAAGCGATGGATACGATATGTTTAAAGGGTCCTTCCTCTTCGTATGTGTTCAGGAGGTTCAGACTGCGTAGTTTCGCCAGCCGCTCGTCCTCATTGTCTGGTATGATGGGTATTCCGAAGGTATTGTCCATGCTGAGGGGTAAAGAAACATATACCTGTTCTACAACCCGGAGAGTGTAAATCAGGCAAATGTTGAATGTGAGTGAAAGTACAGAAACAAGGCTAACTATGTTTTGTTTATCTGCGCTTTATTTTACTGTAGAGGCAAAAGGGGAGAAGCAGTCCAATTATGTCACCTTCTCCACCTTAAATCCTTACCAAAGTCGTGCATGGCGGGTGAAATACTGATGACATGTGGAAAAATGTCGGTGATGGCAAAGCCTGTCTCATGTCAGAAATTTGATTACCACAATTAGGCAAGGGCATGGGTGCTGAGTTGATTTACCGGTGTCAGCCACGCCATTACAGGGGTTATGCTGGTAAAGGTTGTTGGTTAATAAAATATTTTACACAGGTATTTTACACTTACGGGTAGATGTCGAAGCATGAATTGCGTTATATTGGGCACAAAAAAGCCTCAGGGGTTATTCTGAGGTTTTTTATATTATTATTCAGATGTGTCTAATACGGTGGTTTAGGAAACTTCTATTCTATATGTATAGCACGAAGTGAGTATCAGGGTAAGAATCACCTGTCTGTTTTATCTCCTCATTTACATAATCAGCGTTATTGGCCATGCTCAGAACCTGTTCTAGATGACTACTGTCACACTTATCTCTCATCATTTACCCCTCTTATGGGACAGTGGGACAGCATGTGAAATAGCTATAGCATGTTTGTGTTCAGTAGCT
>NZ_JBHUOX010000054.1:0-8802 GCF_042686245.1 Pontibacter toksunensis
ATATTGGGACTATGGCAGTGAGGGCAGGTGGTCATATGAAGTAAAGGTTTGGCGATCTCTATTTCATAACACCTGCTTCTCATTGCTAATTCCTCAATATGACCATCCTTACTTTTAGTACACTACCGGTCATTTTGTGTTTGCTTGGTTCAGACACTTGCAGGAGCTGCGCACGCTGCGAGGTCAAAGCATTTGCTACTGCGCTTTAACTTATTAAAGCATACATGATGATGTTGACGCCAAACTTGGTGTTATCTTCAGCAAGCCAGCGCTTGTTCCGGAAGTCGTAGTCCCATTCGCAGCCATAGTCTTTGTTACTGTAAAGTACAGCAATTCGTCCGTCCACTTCAATAGCCTTGAGGTAGTCGTGCACGAGGTCATCGCCCCAGCCATTGAGCTCGAACGATGTCGTGGGAGGACCTTCCTCAAAAGTGAAGAAGCTGCGGTAGAGTTTATGGTTGTTCGGAATTTTCTTCAGCGCGTTCTGCCCAAATATCTGCCGCACCTGCTCCTCAAAAGAGCGTGCGAAAAGGCCGTCGATGTCGTGGTTGCAGTCGTCTACAAACACAAAGCCGCCGTTGCGCACGTAGGTCTCGAAGTTTTGTCGCTCCTTCTGGTTGAACTGCACCAGCTTATGGCCGCTCAGATAGCTGAACGGGTAGTTGAATAACTCCGCACTTTCCAACGACACCACCTTTTCCTGCTCTTCTACCTGCACCGTTGTGTACTGTATGAGCGAGTGCAGCAGGTTACTCGGCATACGCGGGTCCGTATCCCAGTTGCCGGAGCGGTATTGCAAACGCACGAAAGTAAAGGGTTGCACAGGTTGTTTAGTAGTATATGATGAGGCTATAGCAAACCTGCTACAGATAAATCTTCGTCTAATTCTTCCCAATGGATACCAACGCCTCCGCCAATCAAGCGCCAGTTCATGCGCTGTGCTTCTGTTGCATCGCGAAGTTTCGAGAACCATTCCAGCGGCACGCCTAACTCCCGGCCATCTGCTAGCAGGACATACATTTTGGCATCTATAAACCACACTTTTTGTGCCTGTGGTGTAGATTTCTTAGCTAAAATACTCATGCCATTTTTGCTCAAAGAGTGATTTGTTTTCTAACACCAATTTACGAAGTTCGTTTAGTTCCTTTGCATTAAAAGCATAAGAACTGGCAAGCTCTACTGGCTCTAGCCAATACTTAGCGTATGCTTCTGCTTTCTCTATATGTATGTGCGGAGGCTCACTCCCTTCATTACTGAAAAAAAAAAAGCGATAGCCAAACATTCTGAGTATAGTTGGCATTGTTTGTTCTCCTATTTAAAAACGAATGCCGCACACAGATATTCTGCATGCGGCATTCGTATATTTAGCAGTTCTTATACCGCATCTGACAAGCTGGTGAAGGTAAAGTCACGAATCTTCATCGGTGGAATAAGGCTACCGTTGATGCGCTGTGGTTTGCCTAAGGCCTCCAGGTTGTTCAGCATAATAACGGGGCTTTCGTTGAAACGGAAATTCTTCACCGGATACATGATTTTGCCGTTCTCAATGTAGAACGTACCATCGCGGGTAAGGCCGGTATAGAGCAGTGTCTGCGGGTCTACCGCACGTATGTACCACAGGCGTGTTACCAGAATACCGCGCTTGGTGTTCTTAATCATGTCTTCAATAGATTGGTTGCCACCCTCCATAATCACATTGCCTGGCGACGGAATAGAAACAGCACCTTTGTTTGAAGCCCAGTAGCGGCTGTTGTACAGGTTCTTCACCACGCCCTTGTCTATCCAGGTAACTTTCTGCTGCGGTCGCCCATCACCTGCAAAAGGAGCAGAAGGCACCTCTAAATTAGACGGGTCTGAATACACTGTGATGCGCTCATCTACCAGTTTCTCGCCCTTTTTTGTCTGTCCCCCTGTTTTGCTCAGGAAGCTTCGACCTTCTTCGGCAGCGCGCTGGTCCATGTTGCTGAACATGTTGCGGAGCAGGTCGATAGAGGCAGCAGGCTCTAAGATAACAGTATATTTACCCGGCTCCAGTGCCTTGGCGTTTCGGGAGTTAGCAGCCTTTTCGGCAGCTATCTGAGAGGCTTTGCCTGTGTCAAGTTTGCTGATGTCGCTATAGTCCTGCGTTACGTAGCCGGAGCCGGTACCATCTTCTGTGCGCATGGTCACCGAGAAATCCACCATCGTAGACGGATGATATGCGAACAGCCCCTTCGAGTTCATCTTAGCAGTGAAGTTGCTGTAATGTTCCAGGAAGCCGGCAGCTGTTAAGCCTTTGGCCGCAGCGGCAGCAATGCTTTTGGCAGCGGCATCGGCACGGTAAGCCGGGTCTACTTTATTAGTGCTTTCGAAAAACTCTTTTGTAATCGTATACTTCTGTGGGCCCAGAAACTCAATATACTCCGGACTTTCAGGGGCTAGTCGCGCTGTTTCCTCTGAGCGCCTGATGACCTTCTCCAGCGATTTATCGTCGAATTCATTGATGGTGGCTACACCCGAACGCTTCCCGAAACGTGACTCCACCGACATAGAAACGTTCTCTTCTGCGCCGCTCGTTGATACCTCGTTTCTGGCATAGCGGATGTTGCCACCTACGTTGCCGTTGAGTGTTATCTCACATTCATCAGCCTTTGAGTAAGCCAAGGCCTTTTTCAGTATAGCCTGTGCTTCTGCTTGTGTTAATATTGCCATTTTTGTTGATGCTAATTTAGAAGGTGAAAAGACTAAATCTTACGCGCCGTATTAATCACATTCACCCCATTGAAGCGGGTGTGGGCAGAGCCGTGTGATACTGCGCTGATTTGGCTTGGCTGGCCTTTTCCATCGAAGAAGGAGCCGAACAGGCGATAGTCACTCTCGTCACACATGTCGGCGCAGGAGTTCCAGAATTCCTGGGTATTGCTCTGATACGCCACATCCTCCAGCGGACCTACAATTTTACCACCTTTGATTTCATGGAAGGTGGTGCCTCCAAACTGGAAGTTGTAGCGCTGCTGGTCGATAGAGTAAGAACCACGGCCGGCGATGTAAATACCTTTGTCAACACCTGCTATCAGCTGATCTACGTTCTTCTTCTCCTTACCCGGCGCCAGCGACACATTCGGCATACGCTGGAACTGCACAGAACTCCAGCTATCGGCGTAGCAGCAACCGTGCGATTCATTTTCGTTAATGATGTGCGCCTGGTCACGGATGGCCTGGTAATTCACGAGCACACCATTCTTTATCAAATCCCACTTCTTCGTCTTCACGCCTTCATCATCCCAACCTACATAGCCCAGTGAGCCCGGCTGTATTTTATCTGCAAAGATGTTCACCTTGTCAGAGCCATACTTGAAGTCTTTGCCCTTCCATTTATCCAGGGTGGCAAAAGAGGTACCGGCATAGTTTGCCTCGTAGCCTAATACACGGTCCAGCTCCAGCGGGTGGCCTACTGATTCGTGAATGGTGAGCCCCAAATGATTCGGATCGAGCACGAGGTCATACTTGCCTGCCATCACCGATTTAGCCGTCAGTTTCTCTTTTGCCTGTATGGCAGCCAGCGCGGCATCCTCCAGCATATCGTAGGCATAGCGGTAGCCTACCAGGCCGGTGCCTGCCGGACCTTTGATTTTCTCCGACGCTTTTGGGTTCATGTATTCGTAGCCCATGCCCATTGGCGCGCTCAGCGCCTCGCGGGTTTTAAACTTGCCGGAAGCCTTGTCTACAGCCGTTACGGTAAAGTTTGGCCAGATGCGGTGGATATCCTGGTCAATATAAGAACCTTCGGTAGAGGCAAAGTACTTCTGCTCGTTCACCTGGAACAGGGCAGAGTTAACGAAGTTGGCACCATTATCCATAGCTGCTGCATTGGCAGCTAACAATAAATCTGCTTTCTCGCCTACAGGTACTTCAAAGGCATTTTTCTCGATGGGTGTTTTCCAGCTTACCTCGCCATAGCCTGGTACCGGGGCCAGTTTTACAGGCTTTTTCTGCAGTTTCGCATTGGCTTTAGCAATGGCCACGGCCTGCTCAGCGGCTTTGGCTACGCCTTTATCCGATACATCAGATGTGGCAGCAAAGCCCCAAGTGCCATTCGCCAGCACACGCACACCCACGCCGAAAGACTCTGCGTTTACGATGTTCTGTACCTGCTTTTCGCGGGTAAAAATATACTGCTGTAGGTAGCGGCCAATGCGTACATCTGCATAATTGGCACCTTTTGATTTAGCAGTGTTCAGAGCCACATCGGCCAGGCGCTTTTTCAGGGCAGGGTCTACCTGCTCCAGCATGCGCTCCGGCGAAACAATATCGCCGAACACGGGGATTGAAGGCAGCATTAAGCCACCAAAACCCAGTGCCGATAGTTCAAGGAAATTTCTTCTTTTCAAGGTAATGTTTGTTAGTAAAGGGTTAGTGCATTTGTTTCGGTAGCTAATTATAATTAAATGGCCTTGCATTTCAAAGTTACGCGACCAGTTATATGCCAGAAGGCCTTATTTGATAGATGAATGTAGTACTCACCTCTATTAATAGGAGCGTAGCGTTAAGCACAGAAAAGCAGAAAGCGCAGGATTGATTTTCCTGCGCTTTCTGCCTTTTAAGAGAAAATGATGTGTTGCTTATGCTTCTTTTACAAGCCCTGAAAGACCCTCTTCTTTTAATAACTCGTTGAAAGCATCTGCCTGCTGCCGGCTCTCGAAACGGCCAGCTTTGATGCGGTGTATTTTCTTGCCTCGGAAATCCTCGTTCGTCAGCTCCACAACCAGGTGCTTGTCAAAAGCTTTTAATTTCTGGCTCAGTTGCTCAGCATTCCTGATGCTGGTATACGTACCTGTCTGAATAGTGAAAATTCCGGCATTGGCAGGGTTATAGTCCATTGGTAGCTCCAGCACTTCCACTTTCACGTTTCCGATGCCGGCTTTGTGGAACTCAAGCTCGCGGGCTGCCACTTCTGATACATCAATGATGCGGTCTCCTACAAATGGTCCCCTGTCGTTGATGCGAACAATCACAGATTCGTTGTTCTCAAGGTTTGTCACTTTTACCTTTGTGCCGAAAGGAAGTGTTTTATGCGCGGCGGTCATCTTGTTTTTGTTGTAGAGTTCGCCGCTGCTGGTTGGCTTGCCGTGGTATTTGCTTCCGTACCATGAAGCCTGGCCCTTTTGGGTATCGTTCGTTTGTGCGAGGATGGGCTGACTGATGCCGATGAATAGAAAAATGATTACTGAAAAAAGGTAGCACTTTCTATTAAATATCATATCGCTTTAAAGTTGGTGAAGCCGCAAAGTTAGACAAAATTTCTCAAATTGAGCCTTATACGGCGCACTTCGGCTAAGGATGTGGAGGGATACAGTCTGACCGGCTGCAGATGCTGTAGGTCATGATTTGGCAAAATGTGCATTTGCAGCACGTATGGCAACATTTTCATGTGTCAAAAGCATAGAATATAGCCTATAAAAAATAGCGAAAAAAAGTTTGCAAAAAAATCTGAAGCAACAGAATTCATGATACTTTTTAACCACTTTCCAGGTAAAAGAATATAATCTTAAGCCTGTACTTTGTGTATTCCATCAGCCTCAGACGTATAGAAAAGATAAACCTGAATTTATGGACTTTGGGAAGCTCCAAGATATCAGCAGCGTAGACTTTACACTGCCTCCTAATCACCCAGATACGCTGCCTTTGCTACAGCGTTCCGGCTCATACCTGAAGCCTGTTGTGCACATCGGCCTGCCCGTGTGGGTGAACAAAGCATGGAAAGGTGACATCTATCCCAGCAGCATGCCTGATAAAGACGCTTTGCTGTGGTATGGGAAGCAGTTCAGCACGATAGAACTCAACAGCACGCACTACCACATCCCGAGTCCCGACACCATCGACCGCTGGCGGCAGAGTGTCCCGCAGGGCTTTACCTTTTGCCCTAAGTTCCCGCAGCTTATTAGCCACGAAGCCGCCCTGCGCAGCACCCACGGTATTACGGCTGCCTTTTGCGACGCTATTGCCGGCTTGGAGGATAAGTTGGGTGATGCCTTTCTGCAATTGCCGCCTTCCTTCAGTCCGCGCCAGTTGCCTGACCTGGAGGCATTCCTCCAGTTTATACCGGAGAGTATCCCGATAACGGTAGAATTGCGCCACCCCGGCTGGTTTGCAGACAAAGGAGCCTCTTTGGAAGTGTTCGAGGTGCTGGAGAAGCACAAGGCAGGTACCGTACTGACAGATGTAGCTGGCCGCCGCGATGTGCTGCACATGCGCCTTACGACACCTTCGGCCATGGTCCGGTTTGTGGGCAATGGCATGCACCCCACAGACTACACCCGCATTGACGACTGGGTAGTGCGCCTGAAGCAGTGGTTCGATAACGGGCTACGCCATCTCTATTTCTTTGTGCATGAACCAGACAATGTTTTGGCTCCTGACCTGGCCACTTACCTCATCCTGCAGCTGAATAAGGTTTGCGGCTTCGAACTAAAACCTCCCAGAAAGTATGTGCAACCGGTGCAGGGAGAACTGTTTTAGACACCGATCAAAGCTGACTTAAGGACCCGGTCAACAGGATTACCCACTGTTTCAGCCATACCTGGCAAGGTGGAAACTATAGTATAATCTGATTTTTATAGCCGCAATTTTCCGGTAATCGTACTATTCATTTACAAAATACTTTTACCTGTTGTTACGAGCACTTGCAGGTCAGGACCTGCCATAGCAATGCTACTTAACATGATGCTATGACAAAGAGACTTATACTTCTTCTTACTATATTTTTATGGTCTGCAGTTGCCTGGAGCCAGGAAACTGCGGGCAACTTAGTGCTGGACCGTGACCAGCCCAGGCAGGGAGAAACCATGATGTTCACCTACCAACCCACAGGCACAGAACTGGAAGGCGAAAAGGAAATAACAGCCGTTGCTTACGAGTTTGACCAGGGCAAAATGCATGCGTATGATGTTCTGCTTAAGAAGAGCAAGACTAACTGGAAGGGAACGCTGAAGCCCTCTAAAACAGCAAAGGGGTTATACCTGAAATTTCAGAACAGCTACAGAGAAGACAGCAACTATAAAGTTGACAGGAACAAGGGCAAGGGCTACCCTATACTGCTGCACAACAAAAGGAACCACCTTGTTCCGGGGGCGACGCTGGTTACGGCAGCTATGCTGCAGGAGGCACAATATCATCTGAAAATAAAGTACGATCCAAAGCTGGCCCTCATACTTTTTGAACAGGAATTTGAGAGAGAACCAGAACTGAAGCGGCCTTACATAATGGCCTATATCAAAGCGCTGCTGGAAGCACGCGGAAAAGAAAACGCAGTGGTATTAGGCGCTTTAGACTGGCTTGCTCTGCAGCCAAACCTGACAGAGGAAGAGATGCTGGTGCTGCATAAGATGTACCGCGACTACGGGAAACCCGATAAAGCGGATGCCTACAACTTCCTGCTCCGCAAGCACTGGCCCAAAGGCCAGGTGGTTAGAGATGAGCGAATGGAAAGCTTCCGAAAGGAACGCGATGCAGCAAAAAGGGTGGAGCTGCTGCACAAGCTCATTTATGACTTCCCGGAACATGACTGGCAGGAAGAGTATGTGCATATGGCGGAAGAGTACGCCAGAGCAGGCAATGTTGCTGACTTCAAATCGATGCTCTCCGTATTCCCAAAGTCTAAGAACGGCGATGTATACAGAAGCTTCTGTAACATTCTTATTGAGCAAAATGAGCACATGCAGGCAGCAGAGGAACTGATAACTTATGCTTACCAAAATGCTATGGCAGAACTTAAGAACCCTACTTCGCAGAAGCCTGCTGTTCTTTCAGAGAAAGCCTGGCTCATACAACGGGAAAACACGCTGGGTTTATGTGCTGCAAGCTACGGACAGCTATACCTCAAAAAGGGAGACCACGCCAGCGCACTGCCTTACTTAACAGAAGCATATAAGCTAACTCAGAAAAGCATGCATCAGAAGATAGTGGAGCCGTATGTGGAGGTGCTGCTAAAAACGGGAGACTATGCCACTGCCCGTACTTTAGTGGAGGCAAAAATAGCGGAAGGCACAAAAAGCGATACCTACAAAGATTTTTACAAGCAATTGTATGTGCACGACAGAAAGAGCGATATTGGATTTGAAACTTACTGGACAGCCGGCATAGAGGCATCTGCCATCGAAAAAACAAGAGAAAGCCTTCAAAAAGAAATGCTCTATGAAGCTGCTGCAGATTTTGAGCTTAAAGACCTGAATGGTAAGACCGTTAAGCTATCATCGCTAAAAGGCAAAACAGTAGTGATTGACTTCTGGGCAACCTGGTGCTTCCCGTGTTTAGATGCTTTTGAAACGATGGGTGAGGCGATGCAACGGCACAAAGGGGATGATGTGGTCTTTTTATTCGTGAACACCGGTGAAAAGGTAAAGGACAAAAAGAAGGCAGTGCGCGATTATAAAAAGAAGCACAAAATCCCTTTCCAGATGCTAATGGATGAGAATAATAAAGTAGCAGAGGAGCTTTATAAAGTTAACGGTTTGCCTACAAAGCTTATCATCGATGCAGCAGGCAATTTGCGCTTCAAGAAAGCAGGGCATATTCTATCTCCTGAGGGCAGTGCCCTAAGAGAACTACTCTTGATGATAGAAATGGCCTGTAGCGAATAGCCTATTATTGCTGATGCAGTTCCGTGCTTACGAGCTAATGAGATTTACCAAATCATATGAGATAGTCAAGATATAATCTGACAGTTTAATTAAATTGAATGTGACGCATTTCATTAATTAAACCCGATTATATCATGACTACTCAAGACAAAATTATCAAAAACAAGTTAGGATTGCTAAACCT
>NZ_JBHUOX010000055.1:0-7867 GCF_042686245.1 Pontibacter toksunensis
AACTGTATTATAAAGATTTTGATGACAATGGCTCAGTAGACCCCATCCTGACATTCTACATACAGGGCAAAAGCTATCCCTACGTAACACGGGATGAACTGCAGGAGCAGGTAAGTATGATGCGCACGCGTTTCGCGAGTTACGAGAGTTATGCGAATGCAACGCTGCGGGAGATCTTTACGCCTGCGGAACTTAATGGGGTAAAGGCGTTGTCTGCTAATTACTTACAAACTGCTTATTTCGAGAGCAGTGCGAGTGGTAAGCTGGTACAAAAGCAGCTACCGATAGAAGCACAATTTGCCCCGGTTTACGCCATCAGTCCTGTGGATTATAACAAAGACGGAAAACTGGATGTGCTCATGGCCGGAAATATGAACCAGGCCCGGCTGCGCTTCGGGAAGTACGATGCCAGCTATGGTGTGCTGCTGCAGGGTGATGGAAAAGGAAATTTTTCTTATATTCCACAAATTAAATCAGGCCTGCAGGTAAAGGGGGATGTGAGGAGTATACTGACCATGAATAACACGCTGTTGTTTGGCGTGAACCAGCAGGAGATAAAAGCATATAAAATCAAGTAGCCCATGAGAAGAATATTATCTTTCATTTTTATTCTGATGCTGGTGTTTGGTTGCAAAGAGCGGGAGGAGCAAAACCTACAGTTCAAGAGCCAGCACATCAGTCAGGTTATTTCTGAAATGACAGATATCATGGTAAACGATGTCACCAACCCTCCACTGGCGGCACGCTTTTTCTCTTATGCCACGCTGGCAGGCTACGAGGTTATGTCGCAGAACGACAGCAGCCGCCAGAGCATGTATGGTGTCCTGAACGATTATCCAAAAATTGAGAAGCCTGCCGGGCTTAGCGACTACTCACCTGAGCTAAGCGCATTGTTGGCGATGATGGAAACAGCCAAAAAAATGCAGCCATCCGGAGCACTTTTAGATGCCTACGAGCAGAAGTTTCTTGATTCATTGCGTAACGCAGGCGTTTCTGAAACAGTAATCACCAATTCACTCTCTTATGCGGAGGGTGTGAGTAAAGAAATACTGGCCTATGCCAAGGCCGATAAGTATAACCGTATCAGTAATTATGCCCGGTATACTCCATCTGAGGAAGAGGGGACCTGGCATCCAACACCCCCCGGCTTTTTTGCGCCAGTGGAGCCTTATTTCAATACGGTACGTTCCTTCACCCTCGATACCTGCAGCCAGTTCCAGCCAATACCTCCTGTTGCTTTTTCCAAGGACAAAGGCTCTGAATTTTACACGATGTTGCAGCAGTGCCAGCAGAAAGGGGCGGAAGACCTGACAGAAGAAGAACGGACAATAGCCGCTTTCTGGGACTGCAATCCCTTTGCCTTGCAGGACAATGGGCATTTGATGGTAGGTATGAAAAAGATATCGCCCGGTGCACACTGGCTTGGTATTACAGGCATTGCCTGCCAGCAGGCAAATAAATGTTTTTCTGAGGCAATGGAAATCAACACTATGGTGTCTGTCTCTCTCATGGATGGCTTTATTTCCTGCTGGGACGAAAAGTTCAGAAGCAACCGCATACGCCCTGAAACCGCTATCCGCAAATTTATGGATACTTCCTGGAAGCCTTTCCTGCAGACACCGCCTTTCCCGGAGTACCTGAGCGGCCATTCTACTATCTCTTCGGCTTCTGCTGTGGTGCTGACACACTACTTTGGTGATAACTTTAAGTATGCCGATACAGTGGAAGTGCGCTACGGCTTACCAGCGCGGGAGTTTGAATCTTTCCAGCAGGCAGCCATCGAAGCAGGCATTTCACGGTTCTATGGCGGCATCCACTTTATGGATGCCATCGACAACGGCCGTACCCAAGGGCTTCAGGTAGGGGAGTGGGTGCTGCGCAAAACAGGTAAAGCAGCCGCTGTAGACAAAGGTGCCATTGTGCAGAAGTAGCTATTCATTTGAACTGCAATTTGCTTCATACTCTTTCCCTTCTTATACCGCTTCTCATAAACTGAGTGCCATAGCATCATCTAGCATTTCTAGGTTAGTAGCCCTGGAGATACTTTATGCTGTCTAATCTGCCGTGGCCGAAGCTTTAGCAGTGCCAATTCACCTATAGTTTCAATACTACTGTCTGTGCTCTCTAGGCCGAGGGGCCACGTCTTGGGGGTAGGGGCCCTCTTAAGGGCATCGCGCTGTGTATTTGAAGCTGCCTCCGCGCTGCTCCGGCTGCTTCGCTCTAGCTCAGCACCGCAACAACTACAAGGCGCTCAACCCAAAGATTGGAAACTTTATCACTCCGTGCTGGCTAATAGAAAATGCTATAGCTTTATGGAACAGCCTTTAAGCCATTTGGTATCAATCCTTCATTTTTTCTGCAGCAGATGCACCCCCTTAACACTAAAGGTCTGCATCTGAAACATTTCATGCCCTTCTGAACCGCATACTATTCTTACCTTAGCAGAATAACGCGTAAGCAATCACACGAACAATCAGATAGAATATGAAATCATCAACTTTTACAAAAGTTATATGTGGCGTATCTGCTGCGTTCCTTTTTTCCTGCGCAGGTCCGCAGCAGGAAGCAGGAACGGCAGAACTGCAGGAGCAACTCTCTGAAAACATACGCCTGAACCAGGTTGGCTTTTACCCGAACGCTCCTAAAATGGCTGTAGTGGTAGGGGAGGTGGAGGATGGCGCCTTCTATGTAAAAACGCCAGACCTTCAGGAAACTATTTATACAGGTCACCTCTCTGCCACGAAAGCAGGTGAATTCTCCAACAGGCCGACGCGTGTAGCTGACTTCTCTGATTTTAAGGAGACGGGAAGTTATGTACTGGTTATACCGGGAGTTGGACGTTCTTATGAATTTGAGATTGCAAAAGATATTCACAAAGATGTGGCCGCTGCTTCCATTAAGGGGTTCTACTACCAGCGATTGTCTACAGACCTACCGGAGCAGTATGCCGGCAAATGGGCCCGTCCGGCAGGCCACCCGGATAACGAGGTGCTGATACATCCTTCTGCCGCTTCGGCAAAGCGTCCGGCTGGTTCCACGATTTCTGCTCCGCGTGGCTGGTATGATGCCGGTGATTATAACAAGTATGTCGTGAATTCTGGTATCAGCATGGGCACGCTACTATCTGCCTACGAAGACTTTCCTGCATTTTACAGAAACCTGGAGCTCAACATACCGGAGAGTGGTAACAATGTACCTGATATACTGGATGAGGCGCTCTGGAACCTGCGCTGGATGATGGCCATGCAGGACCCGGAAGACGGCGGTGTATACAACAAGCTAACAAACGCGTCTTTCGATGGCATGATAATGCCTGCTGAAGCAACTAACCCGCGTTATGTGGTACAGAAAGGTACTGCCGCTACATTGGATTTTGCCGCTGTAATGGCTCAGGCAAGCCGCGTGTTCAGTAAGTATGAAAATGAATATCCAGGATTAGCAGACTCAGCGCTGCTGGCTGCGGTAAAGGCATGGAACTGGGCACAGCGGAACCCGAACGTGGACTACGACCAGGACGCCATGAACAAACAGTTTAAGCCGGAGGTATCTACTGGTGGGTATGGTGACAAAGACTACAGCGATGAGTTTATTTGGGCTGCTGCGGAATTATACGCTACCACTAAGCAGGACCTGTACTACAAAGAGGTAAATATGCTCCCGGACGATAAAATGCCGCTGCCTTCGTGGCCACAGGTGCGCTTGCTGGGCTATTACACCCTCAACCGCTTCAGCAATGAACTCACACCCATTGCACAGAAAGACCTGACTGAGATTAAGAAACGCCTCGTCTCTTTTGCTGATGAACTGATAGATGGAGCCTCTACCCGTTCTTACAGAACTGTAATGGGTAAAACGGCAGGAGATTATATCTGGGGAAGCAGCTCCGTAGCTGCCAACCAGGGAATCGCGCTTATTCAGGCATACCAGCTCACAGATGACAAAAAGTATCTGAATGCCGCACTCTCTAACCTGGATTACCTGCTGGGCCGGAATGCCACCGGCTATTCTTTCCTGACTGGCTTTGGTGACAAACCCATCATGAACCCGCATCACCGCCCTTCTATAGCAGATGGCATCAAAGAGCCAATTCCGGGCTTACTTTCCGGCGGGCCAAATGCCAGAGCAGACAAGCAGGACAAGTGCACGACGTATCAGTCTACCTTCGCAGATGAAATGTTTACGGACGATGACTGCTCCTATGCCTCAAACGAAATTGCCATCAACTGGAATGCTCCATTTGTTTACCTGGCGGGTGCTGTAGAGGCGCTGCAAAACAGAGCGGCATTCAACTAAGCTAACATAGAGCTCTAAAGCAAAAGGCCTCCTCCCAGAAATCGGGAGGAGGCCTTTTGCTTTAGAGCTCTTGCTTGCGTTAATTTTTATACACTTCTTCTGTACTGCCGCACTTTAGCATTGATTCACCAAAGTAAGGGTTGCGGATGTCTTCGTTCGCGCTAAGCCAGTAAGCTCCCTGGTTATTGTTAGCCATCGGGCAGTGCTGGTAATATAACTGCTGGGTTGCTGCCCCAAAGGCCTTTGCCATGGAGAACACAGACTCTGACAGCAGTTCCAGGTGCTCGCGCTGCGCGTCTACATCACTTGCCTGCGCAATAGCAGAAGCACTTTGCTGTATCTCTGCTCTCTTTTCCTCGGCATAAGCTTTCTGCTCGCCTGTGAGGGTGGCAACTGGCATGGCCTCAGCTAGTGAAGCAACATTACTGGCGGCTGCTTTTGCAGCTTCGGCGTCAGAGGCTACCAGGGCTTCTTTTACTTTCAGGTACGCATCCACTACCTGCTCAATCTGCGTTTCTACTACCTCCGACCCGGAAGTATAGTCAGGCGTCTCAACTACAACGTTTGTAGTCAGAGTAGCTTCGGTTTCTACAGCCTCTGTGCTCTCCATGACGGCCTCAGTATTTTCTGTTTTGTTTTCAGAACAGGCCGAGAAGGTAAATGCAGCTACAACGGCTGCGGCGAAAAATGTTTTTTTCATGATCGTTGTTTTATGATGATAATAGAGTTATTAGTTTTTAATTGATTAAATTTTTATGAACATCTGAATATAAAGCAACAAAGCACCATGTCTCTATCTAAAGCTATAATGGCTTCTTTGATTAGTTACTCAAAATTCAGTTATTCAAAATGAACTAGTGGTTATGTCCTGCCATAGGATTAGCTCCTTTCTTTAGCACGAACTCACTGTAAAGTAAATAAGCACCGGAGGTAACAATCTTTTCGTTATCCTTCACACCGTTCAAAATAGCAACGTTATCGGCGCTTTCTTCTCCCAGGGTCACCATGCGGGCCTGAAAGGTGTTTTTGCCCGTCTGTACCCACACATGGCTGCCGCTTTCGTCCCGAATGACGGCATCAGCCGGTACTGCCAGTGTAGAGCCGTTTTTGCCGGGAAGCACAACACTAGCCTGCATCCCAGGCAAGTACTGGTCATCCACATTAGGTAGTTCTGCACGAAGCACTGTTACTTGGCTGCCTTGCCTCAACTCAGGGCTGATAAAGGTGACTTTAGCCGGAACAGCTTCCGCTGCAAAGCCCTGCACTGCTACCTGCACGACATCGCCCGCCTGCACATTCGCTAGCTCTTGTGGGTACAGCTCAGCTTCTACCCATATTTTATCCAGCTTACCCAGCCTGTACAGTACAGCTCCTTCTGAAATATACTGTCCTTCTGCAGCGGATACGTCTGTTACCACACCCGCGGTTGGTGCCACAAAGGTAACACGGGCATCTAAATTTTCGCTCTTGCCCAGGTTCCTGATTTGTGCTTCCGTCAACCCATACAGCAAAAGCTTTTTCCTTGCCGATTCCAGAATAGAGGCGAAACGAGGATTTTCGGCGCCGAGTTCCTGGTTTTGTCTTAATGCCAAGAGGTACTCCCGTTGTAATGTCAGTAGTTCCTCTGAGTATATCTCATACAAAGGCTGGCCTTTCTGTACCTTTTGGCCGGTTTCTTTGATGTAAAGGCGCTCAATGCGGCCAGTCACCCTGCTGCTGATAACATCCGTCTGTGTTTCGTCTATTACCAGTCGCCCCGTCAGGATAGAATTGCTGGACACATCGCCGTATTTAATCCGTCTTGTTTTGATGTTCCCGAGTGCTATCTGGTTCTCGCTCAGCATCAGCTCACCACTATCTTTGCCAGACTGTGATACAGGCACGAGGTCCATGTGGCAGATGGGGCAGGTGCCGGGTTCGTTCTGCACAATCTGCGGGTGCATGGGGCAGGTGTAGGTTGTCCCCTCCGCATGCTCGTGCGCTTCATCGCTCTGGCAAGCCGCCGCCGTCAGCACGAAAAGCAGCAGAAGGAATATGTTCAGGTATCGTTTCATACATTTCTAATTTTAAATAACTGAATTCTGAATGACGGAATGTGTTATACCAAATTTCAAATCCAGTTATTGGCTTATTCAGTCATTTAACTTGACAAAGCTTTCACTGTCTACCAGGAACTGGGCATTAGAGGCGATTTTGTCCGTCTGGTCAAGCCCTTCCACTACCTGTACCTGATTTCCCTCTATGGTTCCTACTGTAACGGCTACTGGTTTATAAACACCGTTTAACTGCTTAAAAGCAACAGACTTGGTCCCAATATCCAGCACTGCGGTACGCGGCACCCAAAGGGCAGGGGCAGTGGTGTAAGAAGCCTCCGCTGACACTAACTGCCCTACACGGGCCAGCTTTTGTTCTCCCGGCAAATACACTCTTACCTTGGCAAAATTCTCACCAGCTTCATAGAACGGTTGCAGAAAATCAACCTGCGCCTCCAGCTTCTCACCGGGCAGCTGCGGGAAAGTAATTTGTATAGGAGCACCTTTGGCTATGGAGCTTATCTCACCGGCTGGAATATTAAACTCAGCCCACAACTGGTTCGGGTTTACCACTCGGAGCAACGGCTGACCGGTACTCACATATATTCCCTCGCGCAGCTGTATCTCATCGCCGGCAGCTGGCATTCTTCTTTTAGAGGCTGAACCGGCATCACCGCCGCCCATGCCGTTCATGCCGCCACCAGTATTGGCTGCCGCAACAGGTATTTCACTTGGTATGGCAGACGGTGCAGTGGTATTCAAACCAATTGCATAGCCGTCGTAGGGGCTGTAGATGGCAAAGGTGTAACTGGCTTCGCCGGTGCGAAGCAGATGGTTAATCTGTGCATCGGTGGCACCCAGGAGCTGTAGCCGCTGTTTGGCTGCTGCTATCAGTGCCTTGTCTTCAGGAGCAGAATTTACAAGATAAAGCAGTTCTTTCTGTGCTGTTATCAAATCCGGGCTATACACCTCCATTAACTTCTGCCCTTTTTGAACAGGCTGGAAGTTATACTTCACATACAGTTTTTCGATGCGGCCTCCTACGCGCGCAGGAATAGAATAAACACGGCGTTCATCGTAGGTGATAATGCCTTCCATCTTCACGGCTGCCTCCACTGTCTTTTGTTCGGGAGTGACAGTAGCCACATCAGAGATAACCGTTTCGTTTGTTGGCTGTATCAAAAAAGCTAGGTCATCTGTCATCACCACTGCCTCCCCCTCAACCGACTGCGGCACGAGGTCCATGCCGCAGATGGGGCAGGTGCCGGGCTCGTCCTCTACAATCTGCGGGTGCATGGGGCAGGTGTAGGTTGTCCCCTCCGCGTGCTCGTGCGCTTCGTCGCTTTGGCAGGCCACCCCCGTCAGCACAAAGAGCAGCAGTAGGAGTATGTTCAGGTATCGTTTCATTTCTTTTTTCGGTTGTGGTCTAGAATGTATGATGGTTTCGGTAATAGAAAATTAGCTTCATTGCATTGTCATGATTCTGCTCTTTTTTCGAGAAGCAGGCTGTTTTTCTGACTATCCTCCTGTTCCTGGTCCTC
>NZ_JBHUOX010000056.1:0-7687 GCF_042686245.1 Pontibacter toksunensis
GGGGTTTCTTAAGGGCGACATCAATTGTGTCTAGTACTGTCACTTAATCCTTTCCTCCTATATTGTATAAAAGCGAAGGTACAAATAGAAAGAATTGTACTCTTGGCTAACACTTCAAAGATATGAGGTACAGTTTAAAAGTGATGAAACATTCCTGTCCCAAGCAGCATCACCCGGTTTTACCGGAGTACTGTGAAGCTATAAAAGGCATTCATCCTAAACCGTAATTTTCTTAATTAGTGGCCCTGTAACCAGAAGAAATCAGGCGCTACAAATTCCCTTCAGAATCATGTTGTACCTTACTTGCCACAGAGAGGACAGGCTTTTCTATGCTTACCTAGCGGTAACATAAGTAACCAGTAACTGTTGTGGTGGCCAAACAGCAAGTAAACATTTAGCGCTTGTACCTCATCGGAGATCCCCCAGTTTTGTGCATGGAGCAACATCCATGCACGGCAGCTAACAGGATCAGCTGAACATATTACATTTTTAAAGAACTCTGGTAAGATGAAAAAAGGAATAATGATTTGTATTGGTATCCTTCTGGTACTGCTAGCTATTTACCTCGTGGATACCCGGTTCCGCTATAATGGAGAGACACCAGGCTCAGAATCAGCTGACACTGAATCATCCGATCTTTCCAGTTTTTATTGATTATCAGGTGCTCCTGAAACTGGTGGAGATTAAACCGGAGTAACAAAAGTGCGCTTGGTAAAAGCAGGCAGCAAATGTACTATGCTGGGTATTACCTGGTTGTCGGGAACAGGACGGCGGAAACCAAAGCAAGCAGGCGGTGTATACGAACACCGCCTGCATCTGCCCATCAATAAAGCCTTTCTATCAAGGGTGGTGGAACTGCCTTTAATTTACATGCTTTCCGGGAGCTTTAGGATGAGCGCTTTACCTGTTTTACCGCCTTCGCTGGAGACGTACATATCGCCTGTGTCGCTGAAGGCCAGTCCTTCTGGCTGGCGAAGCTGCTTTTTATCCAGGAGCTTTGCTTTCTGTATCCGGCCCTGCTGATCCAAGGTATACAGGCGGTGGTTCACCGCGTCCAGCACGTACATTTCTCCTGTGTCATCGTTCATTTCCAGCGAGGAAGGCTGAAGTATATCATATGCCTTCTTTTGCTTTTTGCTCCTGCCTTTTAGCTGCTGCTGGGCAAGAGAGATCGTCATAACTGGTTCAGCCTGCATTTTTTTAGTATTCAGCGGAATGGCATAAATGCCTTTGTAGTTGCCCAGGCTTTCATCGTAGCCTTTGGCGGCCACCAGCAGCCGGTTTTGTTTCCTGTCGTATGCCAGCCCTTCTGTGTTCTGCGTGGACACTAGTACAGAGGGATGCATTGTAGTCTGAGACTTGCTGCCCATAAAATCCGTGACCTCGTAGATGGCACCGTCGCTGCGCAGCAAATAGGCCGTGTGGCCTACCACGGCGATGCCTTCGTAATCACCAGGACCTGCAAAGCTAATTCTCCGGGTGACTGTTTCCTTTGCCAAATCATAAAGAAAGATAATCCCTTTCTCGTCCTGCACACAAGCCAGCAGGTTCTCCCGCACAAAGGATATACCTGATACTTCCCGCAGTTCTGACGGAAGTTCCCAGCTGCTTTTAGCCAGTCCGGCTGGTCTTTCATTCTCCTCACGCTGGCCGGTGGCATCGATGAAGTAATCTCCTCCACGCGTTGACTGCGCCGGGACAGCAGGCTGTTGCGAAAGGATTTTTCCGTGACTGCCAACAAGCAGCAGAAGTTCTTGCTTGCCCTGCTCCAGCTCTACTTTGTAGTAGGTGCTGTTTTGGTGCTGTACTCTGTGTGCCTCTTCTATCTCAAAGTTGCCGTACTGGTCCCGGAGATTCTCCAGGGCTAGACGCGGCAGGTACTGCTCCTGAATTTCTTCTGAGTATTGCAGTAGCCTGCCTTCTGCTGCAAACAAGACACTGCGCTCCCGTCCCCGCACCTGGAATCTGGCTTCGTAGTTTTCCTGCCCGCTCTCCCAGTTTACTTGCTTTGCTGTGGGGTATAGCTGTGCAATGCGGGCTTCAACAGCCTCGGGAATTTCTTTCTCTCTCCAGGAACCGCTGCATGCGCTTGTTCCTATTATTCCGGCAAGCAATAACGTATGAATTTTGTCTTTCATGGTCTTCAAATTGTTGTCTTCAGCAGCCAAGGTACTACCTCATTCTGTAGAGAATCTGAAGGTGCTGTGCTAGGAGGGAGGGGAGAACCGGATGCACAGCCTGTGCATTCCGTCTGCAAAGCTGTAAGTGGGTTTCATGTCGTAGAGGTCGCAGATTTTCTTGACAAGCGCCAGCCCGATACCCAGCGATCCGCTTGTGTCGCTCGCACTCATAAACCTGCCAAACAGCTGTTCAGCCGGCCCCTGTAGCACCTGACCAGTGTTGCGTACGCAAAGCTCGCCCTTGCGCAGTGATACCCGGATACTGCCGCCGTCGTGGTTGTGGCGGATGGCATTTACCAGTAGGTTCGAGACCAGTACCTCTGCCAGGCCACGGTTCATGTTAACGCTGGCAGGCTCCAGTTCCGGGGGCAGAAGGCGAAGACCCCGCATCACAGCCATTTCCTCCAACTGCTCCAACTGCTCGGCAACAAGCGCATGCAGCGGCACTTCCTCGTGCTCCCTGAACTCACGGTTACTGATGCGGGTAAGCAGGATCAGCGACTTGTTCAGGCGCGAGAGCCTGTTCGTAGAAGCATACATTTCCTCCACCAGCAGGGCTTGCTGCTCTGTCAGGTTTTCGGATTGCATGAAAAGCTCCAGCTTGCTGTTGACAATAGCCAGCGGCGTCTGTATCTCGTGAGAAGCGTTCTCGGTGAATTCTTTCAGGTTATAGTAGTCGCTCTGTATCTTGTCTGTCATGGCCAGCAATACCTCGTTCAATTCCTGGAACTCCTTGGTGGTGCTTTTTTTCAGCTGCAGCGGCTTGTACTGCGACAAGGTATAACGCTTCACTTTATGAAGCGTCTGGTAAAAATGCCGCCATATGTATTTGTTTATAAGGTAGTTTACTGCCCCCAAGCCCAGCAGTAGCAGGAGAAAGATCCACCCCATCGCCAGCATCGTGCTCTCGAACAGGTCCTGGAAGTCAATGAGGGACTTGAGGATGGTGTACTCATAAGGCTTATCGTTCTGGTAGGCAGTGAACTTCAGATACCGGAAAGGAACAAGCTCGTCGTCGTAGTTGCTGAAGATGAGGGTATCAGCCAGTTCCTCTACAGTGGGAGACACTGCATGAGCTTCACGCACGATGATAGCCTCTGAAATGCCGGAGGTGACACTCGGGAGGCGGTCGTGCTCGCGAATAAAGGCAATAATGTTCTCCTTGTCCGTGAAAAGCTGATCGTCCACCTCATCGTAGATCTCCGCCTGCATAATTTTGTAGAAGCTGAAGCCCCCAACCAGGAACACCACAAAAGATACCAGCAGGTAATAGAGGCTGGTTTTAGTTAAGATTCGCATCAGCAGCTAAACTTATAGCCCAGGCCATAAACCGATTGAATGTAGTCTTCGCCACCCGCAGCCTGCAGTTTCCGGCGAAGGTTTTTGATGTGCGTGTACACGAAGTCGAGAGAGTCCAGGCCGTCTACATGGTCACCCCACAGGTGCTCTGCAATGGATTCCTTCGTAAGCACGCGTTTTCTGTTGGAAATAAAGTATAGCAGCAGGTCGTACTCTTTCCGGGTGAGGTTGAGCTTCCTGTCTTGTACAGAGGCCTCAGCCGCGTCAGGAAAGACTTTGATGGCACCCGCCTGCACTATTTTCTGTCCGTTAAAGCTTCGACGCCTGATAACAGACTTCAGGCGGGCATTCAACTCAGAGAGATGGAAGGGCTTGGTCAGGTAGTCGTCAGCTCCCACTTCCAGCCCTATTATTTTATCGTCGAGCGCGTTCCTGGCGGAGATAATGATGATGCCGGTATCGGGATGGTTCTCTTTCAGTTGCCGTACAATCTCAAGGCCGCTTCCACCCGGCAGCGTAAGGTCTACAATCACGCAGACATAGCTGAAGTCAGACGCCTTCAGGCTTGCGTCCCTGAAGTTACCTGCTGATTCACACACGTAGCCCTCCTGCCGCAGGTACGTGAGGATAGACTCCTTCAATGCAAGTTCGTCTTCTACTACTAATACTTTCATGTGTCCTTTTACGAGGCAGTCATTTATTCATTCATGCTGAAGCAATCCTATTGCTGTAACCTCAGATTTGCAAAACCGCGCAACCTGAAAGTCTATTACTGAGAGTGAAGCAGGATGAAACAAAGGCGAAGGGGGTGTTAGCTAAACCAGGCGCGCCAGTAGCATTCAATTGCCGGGCGTGCCTGGTTTATTTTTTCAGTTGCAGCAGGAGCTTAATCCCAGAACGCTGGTTCCGCCTGCTCCTGGCCATCAGGAGAGAAAACTAGATACAGATCTGTACCGGTGTTCTCCATTTCCACCTGATAGAACACTTCATTCCCCCTGTACAGCTTCTCCGCCTCGTCCAGATGCTTGTCGCTGTGCTGCTGCAGGATGGCTGCTGTGACTGCATCCGGAAGCTCTGTATCTGGTATAGTGTGCTTGTACTGCAGCAGTTCCCCAGCGGGCGTAATCAAAGCGTCATGGTCTACCCCAGCCACCTCGAATTCTGCGGTATAGTTGCCGCCTGTTTTTTCCCATTCCACATCCATGGCTGCAGAGAAATTAGAAGTGAGGGTGCTTTTCACTTGTTCCGGAACATCGTTTGGAACAACTTCGCTGTCCTCAGTTGAACAGGAGAGCAGCAGCAGCCCGAGGGCAAATAGGTAATGCCTAGTTAATTTCATGAATTTTGAGTTTGTGTTTAACAAATAACTGCTGCGAAGGTCAGGCATAATTCTGTTTACAATCTGAAGTTTCGCTGATTTTGCGAAGTTCGTCTCATTGTTCAATCGTCACCCTTCTAGGCATCACCCATACAGAAACAAATAATGGCGTTGCTGCTTTCTTATGTTTATCCTACTGAAGCCGGTACACGACTGTGACTCCACCCGCTCCCTGGGAATAGAACGGAGTTACCCCCAGGTGTTGCTTTTCTGTCAAGCTGTTTACAATTTTTCGCTGTATAAAGGGGTAAGCCAGATGTGCCAACTCGGCCGAGAGAATCCCGATACCCGCGCCGGCAAGTACATCCGAAAGCCAGTGCCGGTCGTTGAGGATGCGCAGTACGCCCGTAGCAGTAGCAAAGGAATACCCTGCAACGCTGTACCACACGCTTTTGCTGCCATACTCATTATGAAAGAAGGTGGCGTAGGCAAACGCCGTGCTGGTGTGAGCCGAAGGAAAAGCGTCATTCCCGTT
The DNA here is from genome assembly GCF_042686245.1 of Pontibacter toksunensis. NCBI lineage: Bacteria > Pseudomonadati > Bacteroidota > Cytophagia > Cytophagales > Hymenobacteraceae > Pontibacter > Pontibacter toksunensis. Next base: position 5,333 of record NZ_JBHUOX010000056.1, read on the forward strand.
ACCGTCAGGCCGGTTCACCGCCGTCAGGGTTTTCAGGTTGTTTGTGAGGCTGCGGTTCAGGAAATAAGTCATTCCGAGCAGCACGGCCTGCTCCGCAACGTGATGCTTGCCTTCTACTCCAGAGAGGTTGAGCCCCACGGCCAGGAGTACCGGCACGAAAGCAGTATGATCATCGATGGTGGTGCTGAAATTAGGATAGTTGCGCCGGACTACGTCCCGAAGCCCGCTGCTGCCCTCAAACAGTCCTTCGTCGTCCATGTGCGTGATGCCCCAGCCAATCAGCAGGCTTGGTACAATTGCCTTGCGCACTAGTGGGTGTAAGTTTCGCTTTACCTCTCCCTCGAGCAATGCTGAATCAGGATGCTGGTGCGGGGCCGCAACAGGCAGATCTACGGGAGTTGATTCAACTTTTTGCTGTGCCCGGACCGGAAGAGCAAACAGGAGTACAAAGGAAAAGAGAAACAGTGATTTCATAATGGCTGAATTTAATTTTCAGCACAACGCTACTTTCTGATTCTGAAGAAAATCTGTAGCTACATCAAAGCGCGGGTTTAGCAGGTGAAAACAACCTCTCTCTTCCGGAAAATTCGAAGGGCAGTGAGGCGAGGAGCATACAAGTTTAGTTGATAGAAGTGAGCAGGCTTTTTATAGGTGTCCTGACCTGGCACCGCTATGAGAAACAGGCAAAGGCCTCCTGCCGTGCCGCTTCCTAAAAATGCCTTCATTCCTCAACTAGTAACTGGTTGATACGTAAAGTAATATGAATAATATCTTTCATTATATTAGTAGTTATATATCTATAGCGTACACTGATAATCTTTTGTAATACTTCTGATTTTAAGTGGCGCCTGCTCAAATTCCGGGAGTAGAAGTTACTGCCACTAAGCTTCGAGGTGCAGCCGGATTACCAGTTGAGTTGGAAGGCTGTTCTTCGTTTAGAATGTACTTACTGTTTAAAACGGGTGCCATACCCCATCATACCTGTCCTTTCTTAGAAGATGAAAACAGTATTGGTTATAGAAGATAACGAGGAGATAAGGGAAAATATAGCTGAAATGCTGGAACTAGCCAACTATCAGGTATTGCTAGCGGAGGATGGCAAAAGAGGTTTAGAATTAGCCGTCCAGTATAAGCCCGATATAGTAGTATGCGATGGTATGATGCCGTCTATGGATCGATTTAGTGTGCTGCCCGTGTTTCAAAAGAATCCTATGCTGGAAGCTATTCCTTTTATTTTCCTTTCTGCCAGGGCTGAGCGGGCTGAAGTCAGAAAGGGAATGGAAAGCGGGGCAGATGATTACATCACAAAGCCATTTCAGGAGAGCGAGCTGCTCCAAGCTATCGAGGGCCGGCTGCGCAAAGCGGAGGTGCTGAAAAAAGAGTCCAAACAGCCTCCAGAGGACATCCGGGAGATGATGCGTACGGCTGGCCAGCACAAGGTACTGGAGCACCTGGCAAAGGACAAGAAGATTTACCTGTATAAAAAGAAGCAAATACTTTATGCAGAGGGCAATGAGCCTACTAAGCTTTATTTTCTGAAAAAAGGGAAGGTAAAAGTGTATACGACTAACAAGGAAGGGAAAGAGTATATCAGCGGCATTCACAAAGAAGGCGACTTCTTTGGGTACCTCCCTTTGATTGAAGAGACGGAATACCAGGAATCTGCTGAAACCATAGAAGACTCAGAAGTGGTGGTTATTCCAAAAGAAGAATTCATTTCTTTGCTTTACCACAACCAGGACATAGCAAACCGGCTGATCAGGATGCTGGCCACCAGCGTTTCTGAAAAAGAAAAGCTGCTTCCAAAGCTTGCCTATAACTCGCTCCGCAAGCGCACGGCAGACTCCCTGCTTTTCCTGCACACCAAGTACCAGACCCCTTCCGATAAGCACCCGTGCATCCAGATAAGCCGTCACGATATAGCAGGCATCGTGGGCTCCTCTCCTGAGGCAGTAACGCGCATGCTGAGTGACTTTAAGCATGAGCGGCTGATTGAAGTCATAGAAGGTAAAATATTTATTTTAAACGAACAGAAACTGCAGCACCTGCGCAACTAGCTTTTTATAGGTACGGCGTTGCTTTAAGGCAAAGCATTACAACTGTATGAGAGGAGCCAGTATTGGTTTACTCGAAATAAGGTACTGTCTTAAAAAGCAAGCGATTGATTTGAATTTTTCTTATCTTCACCTTACCTGAAAGAGAGCTCCTGGCCGATAGGTGCGGGATGTTCATCTTGTGTAGCCCTGCCCAGCGGGGCTACTTTGTTTTCGTCAGCTTCGCTGACACCTGAAAGAGAGGCTCCGGCCTCCAGGAGTTGGATGTCTCTTTTTTGTTTTTGATGCCTTTGGTCGTGAA
>NZ_JBHUOX010000057.1:0-7612 GCF_042686245.1 Pontibacter toksunensis
CTCAGCCATATGAGACATACATGACGGCCTACACCTACAAATACAATGGCGAAGGCTTCCCGACTGAGGTCACTGAGGAAGAAGATGATGGTGAGTTAGAAACAACCACTTTCACTTACGATTGCAAATAGCCTGTTAAAGTTGTAGGTGCATCAACACTTGCTTTATCAGTATTCACTGTTACAAAAGAAGAGGGAAGCAGACGCTCCCTCTTCTTTTGTTAAGTAGCATTGACTCCAGAGACGCCGGCCTCACTTCCTTCCGCCCCTGCACGACCGGCACCAGGGTGCAACTTATAAATGAATATATTCGTAGAAAAATATATATTGATTTTACAATAAAATTACCCTGACAAATATGGCGATAGCTCTGACTTTAACTGGCCTCATCTTACTGGTATGCACCCTGTGCAGTGCCCTTGTTATGTTTCTGAGTCATGCAGAGGAGCCTGACAGAGGCTACGGCTGGGTACAAAAACCCGATGCCCCAGTTATGCGCATTGTCTCAGGGGGTAATGTGGAGAATGCCCCCACGCACCTGCCTCAGCACATGACTATGGAGAAGGTTGCAACGGGCTCCTGAGCCGGACAGATAGCATAGGACGGGCTCTGAACAGGAACAGTATCACCGTTTCGTTGGCAAGAGGGCAGTATACGCCAAAGCGGCACCTCACCTACACCAGCTCCGATATGTCAATCTGCTCCAGGTACGGCTACAGAGAGCTTGTACCATTAAACCCTCTAACCTTCACCACACCGCTGTCTGCCTTTGAATACCACACTTCGGCAAAGAACCCGCGCATGCGGTAAAGGAAAATGCAGCATGGCTTATTAAGCCGCACGGCCAGCATGTTGCCATGGACCAGCACCAGCCTGGTTCTGTCGGCCAGGGGTTTGCAGAGAAACTGGGAGAGGGTCATACGCAGGCACTAGGTTGGTTATCAGCGTATGTACGGGTTAACCTTTGGAAAGTGCTTGCGTAATAAATACAGCCAGGATGCTTTAAATTCTAATGAGCGGTAAAGCCACCCCTTTGCATAGCGGGTGGCTTTACTGTTCCTACCCCATCAATGTCTTTAAATTTATCATCTTCAGGTAAGGCTCCAGGTTTGCCTGGCTGCTGAACCCGCGCACGAGCTTGATGCGGTTTTGCGTGGGCGAGTACCACACCTCGGCAAAGAACTCCCCCATGTGGTAGAGCACGATGCTGCAGCCCCCCTTATAGCGGATGCAGAGGAAACGGCCGTATTCCCAGACAAGCTCCGCCCTTTCCTGCCGTGCATGGTAGTTGAACTCGTGAAGGTTCATAGAAGCCATTTGTGTTGTTTACTGCATTATGGGTTTCGTCTTTACAAAGATGCTGCTACCTTTGAACCCCGGATGGACTGACTCGTACAGAAGTGTTTCCTCCAAAAACGCCCTATGCACCGGGGCTTTTCTGCCTGCTGTTTCTTTCAGCAGCCGTCAACACCATAAAAAGCTCACCCAAGGGAAAGAAGAAAGAACAGGAGTAGACATGTTATTGAATTTGCAAGAAAAACATTGGAGAAGGAACAAAGCAGTGAAAGCCGCAGTGGAGCTGCACCTGTTCGCGCTCTTTTTGCTCTCGCTAAGCGCAGCAGTTCTTTTCCTGGCTGAGCCAACGCCACCAACCGCGCATGTGCTTTACTTGTCTCTCTCTGCCTACGCGACCGCCATCCTTTGCGTGGCCGCCGACAGGGCCATCGGGTAGAGCAGCTGGCTAAGCCCCCTGGAGGTGGTTTCCGCGGACTAACTAAAAGGTTTCTATGGACTGCAGGAAAAACCACTCCGTAAAGGGTGGCCTTTTTTGTTTACCCATGGCCAAACCACTCACAGGGCTTTCCCGTATATCGGCTTTCAAATCTGTTCCTGAACGGTTTTGAAGAGAATTTCATGTCCCTCATGAAAAGCCATCTCTTAAGGAGGTGGCTTTCTTTTTTATATACACCTGCAGCAGTTCATTGCCATCTAGCACCAACCCTACCTGTTCCCTTTTTACAGCCCCTGCAGCTCCGGTGTTAACCGCATTGCGGTCACATAAATCGCCTATCATATGAAAGAAAAAGCATGTGATAGGCGCATATGCAGGTCATATAACGTGATGAACTAGTTATATGAACAAAGATACATATAATATAGAGGCAGGGAGGAGACATCCATTTGTTTCATCTGCTCCCTTTGGTTTTTCGCAACATTATTATACCAATAAGATGTGCGCCCTTGAGAACAAAGACTTAAAAATTAAGTATGATATCATCGTGGCCAAGCTCCGCTCCGCCATCGCCCGGAACAAGGAAGCTTTCCCGCAGCTCACCCTCATCAGCACGTACCTGGACGCCACGCTGGCAGAAGCTGACGGGGAGGAAGACTACGGGCAAAAGCTCGAGGGACTGTGTGCTTTTCTGAATGAGCTGGGCGCCGTCTTCTATATCGTGCGTCACCTGCACCACAACCTGTGCGCTGACGTGAAGTCGGCTAAAAACAACAGCGTGTTTTTTAACCAGAGCAAAGACTACATCACAGTGCCGAAATAGATTTTTATTTGAGTATGTGATGGAAGTCAGGTAGTGCTAATGCGCTGCCTGGCTTCTTCTTTTTAAATCAGCTGATGGCTAGAAGCCATACGTGCGCTCCTCTCACTGCTTTATGAAGGCGCTTTACCACAGGCAGTATAACGCCTACCATTAATCCTGCTCTCCTGGAACGCTTCTGCAGCGGTTTTTGTGCTTATTATCGCATTTGCTGCATATAGCTGCCTTAGCCGCTGCAACAGGAGAGGCACGTTCACCCACTGACTTTCAAAAGTTCATTCCCTATGGCACCCAATGAAGTGCATGCTTATGCCGACGATGGCATAAAGGCAAAGTATGATGCCATCGTAGCCAAACTACAGGCTACCGCAGCCAGGCACAAGGCTGCTTTCCCGCAGCTGGCAGCCATTGAAGCATTTCTGGGCATTAGCCTGCCAGAGCCCGGCAAAGACGAGGACTACCTGCAGAGGCTCCAGGAGCTGTGCGCCTACCTCTATGAGCTCAGCGTGAGTTCTTACGTCATCCGTCATCTGCACTACAACCTGACGCTGGACGTGGAGGCGGTAAGGCACGGAAACGAGCTGGTTAGCCAGGAGGAGCATTACCTTATCATCCCCAGGTAGGCTGCTAGGCCCGCGTCCCCTTCACCCGCCTCCCGAACGCACTAGCATTGAATCAACCTTTGCCCGTGCGGCAGGTAAAGTCGGGGGAATTGCCTTATATTTGATTTGTCTCTCCAGTAGCAAGGTGCAGCCGGCATCATTCCATTCCCCTGCCCAGCCTTGGCGCTTAGTACTGCCTGGTTAGTGGATTCGAACCTGCACCTGAGCCTGGAGAAGAAAAGCGAACTGTCATTTAACCCCAGCTGCAAAGCACACCATGAAGTACTACAAGTTTCTGTCCGGTCTTCCGCTCCTCAACAAGTACTCCTACAAGTTCCTCTTTGTCTCCTTCCTGGGCATCCATGTCCCGCTCATCGGCCTCATCCTGTTTATCGTGCTGGGGCCCGCTGCCGTGCTGGAGCCGGGCACCGTCATTGGCATCACCCTGCTGCTGACACTGGCCGCCACAGGAGTTACCCTCTATGTTCTGCATCGGCTCATCTCGCCCATACGCCTGGTGAAGTCGGCGCTGCATGAGTACCTGACCATGCAGAAACTCCCCACTCTGCCGACCCACTATAAGGACGAGGTGGGCGTGCTCATGCATGACGTCCAGCACACCATCACGGAGGTGAGCAGCCTGCTGGAGGAGAAAAGGGACTTGCTGGCCATGCTGACACACGACCTGCGGAGCCCCAACATCAACATCCAGCAGGCAATGCAGCTGACAAAGGGGGAAACAGACCCTGCGATAACAGAGCAGCTGTACAGGAGCGTGGAGCACTCCGCCGAAAAACAGCTGGCGCTGATTGAGGCGGTGACAGGCCTGTGGAGGCACGAGAGCACGGGCGTGCAGCTCTACGACCTCCAGCGGGTGCAGCTGTCTTCTGTGCTAAGCGAGGTGCTGCGGCAGCACGACGCCACACTTGCCCGGAAACAGCTGGTGGTACAAAGCCGGGTACCGGAGGGAATTTACGCCTGCGCAGAGCCTGATTTGATTGCGGAAGTCTTCAGCAATGTGCTATTCAACGCCATCAAGTTCTCGAGGCCCGGGGGCGAAATCAGCCTCTGGAGCGAGGAGGGAAACGGGAGCATCAAGGTCTTTGTCAGGGACCAGGGGCTGGGGTTCAGGCCAGAGCAGGCCGAAGCCCTGTTCCAGCGGTTCACCCCTTTCCGCAAGAGGGGAACCGGGGGCGAGGGCACGATAGGATTAGGGCTGTACCTGTGCCGCAAGATGCTCCACAAGCAGGGCGGCTCCATTACCGCCCACAGCCCCGGGGAAGGGCAGGGAGCGGTGTTTACGGTGGAGCTGAGGGCAGCGGATGCCTGCTGATTCAAGAAAAGCAGCAACTGTCAAACAGGCAATACCACAGGAACCTGTCACCTTCCACCCGGCCTTTATCCGCTTCCTTCAGCGGCAGGAGAAATAAATAGTAGGCTTGCATAATTTATTGTTTTCAAAACAGTTAAGTTTGTGTCCCCCTAACACAAAGCAGCCAGGCATGAGTGAATTAACTGAGTTTTTAAACAGGCTTACCCACTGCGACATGCTTGTGCTGACGCTGGTCAGCACAGACCGTCTCTATTGCCGCTTCTTCCTTGGCGGCCTCTACCAGGACAGGATGTTTTTGGCAGACCCGCTGCTGATGGCGGAGCTCAACCTGCTGATGGGTGAGGGCGAGGTGGTGGACGCCGGCGGGATAGCCAGGCTGAAGCAAACCTTCCTGGCAGTCTGAGAAAGCGGATTTCTGCTGTCCCCCATAAAACCAAGCACTTACCGCACCGTATAGCAGGTATTTGCACGGTTTTAAGTAGTTACACAGAGAGGGGGCATTTAAGATGCATTTTGATTTAGATAGGTTTTTCGACAGGCTGCAGGAGGAGGCGCTCACCAGGCAGCAGGCCAAACAGGCCATCCATGGTGAAATCAGGGATGCGGAAGCCCAGAAGGTGGCTTTCCTGGACCAGGCCACCGAGAATCCCGAGTTCTACAGGTTCCTCAACGGCCAGATAAACCGCTACATTCTTTACCTCAAGGTGCTGTACAACAGGATTTCCCCACAGGGAAAAAGAGAGTTTGATGTGCAAGGGTATGACACCGGCAGTTCCAGTGCCTGCCACACCATGAGGCTGCTCCTGCAGCTGGAGCAGCTGGAAAAAAGCAGGGCGCGCTAAAATAACTGCATTATCCTTCATAAAACAAGAAGGCTCCTCTAGATGAGGAGCCTTCTTCATAAGCCTGCTGTTATATGGAAAGTAAGAAATGGAAGTTGCCATAGCCTCTAAGATTACGCATTTATTCGTAAGCTTATCCGCCTTCATTTGCTGAGCGAAGGCAACCCACCTTCTATTCCCCTTTGTTTCCTTGTGCGTGAAGCCAGGAGAGGCAAGTAGAAAGCCCCCGCAACGCAGAGGCCCTTTTCAACAGTTTTACCTGTTCGTTCACTATTTTTTGGAGGCATCGCCGCCTTTCTCGTCCATTCTGACAACACCTGTCTGGCCCTGCGCGTTGGCCATCATTACCTCATACACCAGAACACCTGCAGTGGCCCCTGCGGCAGGCTTTACGGCATAGATGTCCCCTATTGTCCAGTCTTTGTAGGTGTCGCTCTTCAGCGCTGCCTGAACTGGCGCCGGTAGTTACTCTAGTGTTACTTTCTCCTTTTGCTCTTCCTGGCCCTGCTGTGCAGCCGGAGCCTGCTCCTGCGAGGTTGTGGTTTGCGCGTTTGCCTCAAAGGAGGACATTCCCACTAATGCGATGGCTGCTGCCAGAAAAGTTACTTTTTTCATCGTCTTGTTCTTTAGGTTCTGCCTCATGCAGTAGCAGAACCGTGCCAAAGCAGCTACCCCCCCTTGCAGTAAGGCACTCAACGCTTTAGAAGAAAGCAGTGAAAAGACGGGAAGTGTGGAAGCAATGGGGTGACTGTGGGCCTGGCTCCACACTCTGTGGATGATTGCCTCAGGGAAGTACAGCTACAGGGAGAGCCGCTCTTCTTACCTGCCGGGGCGGCGTGTAACCCTGAGGTTGTTTTCCGGGTATGAAGATGTCTTTCTCTCGGGCGAGGCCAACAGGTTGGTCTTGCGATGGTTGATAAATTTAGGCATATGGAGAAGTTCAATGAGCACGTGCTGCCTTTCCTGGAGGGGGAGGACATCCGGTACCAGCACAACGGGGAGGCTAAGGCCATGTCGGCAGACTACTTCAGACGCAACTTCCGGAGCGTGGCCGCCACGGAGCTGCCCCACATCGGCCAGCGCTCCTTTTACTACCAGAGCGTGCAGGACCCGGACCTGGTCCTGCGCTTCAGGCTATCCCGGACAGCTGGCTTGTCGGCCATGCTGATGCTGCACAGCGACTTTGAGAAGCAGCTGAAGGTCCTGGGAAGCCTTTAGGTGCTTTTGTAATCATAGCTTTGGAAATGAAAAAGAACCAGCTCCTACGCATCACCCAGGCTGCCGCCAGCCACTTCAAGCAGGCAGAGGCGGCGCCACAGCCCCACCATTTCGACGACTGGCTGGAGAGCCTGAATGGGCCCATGCAAAACTACTTCAGGAGGCAAGGCTTTAAAGCCTCCAAAGGCGACTGGACTTCCGCCGGTTTGTGGCCGAGCAAAACGGACAGGGGCTGAAGGAGTACATGCGGCGGCACCTTTCCGGGAGTGATTACGAGGCATGGCTGCAGCAGAATTCATGAGGCTTTGGTGAGCATAACCTTGCTTATAGGCTATAAACAAGGTTATGTTTAATAGGACAGCCCTTACCGTTAAAACAGAGCTGGTGGCGTGCGTGTCACAAAAATTCTGATAGCTTCTCCAGGGTTAGGGGCTTTTGGATATAACCAACGGCCGGGTAGTTCCTTGCCTTTGCCATATCCAGGTGGTGCGCGGAGGAGCTGAGTAAAACGATGCTGATGGCGGCAGTGCTCAGGTTAGCAGACTCCTGGAACTCCTCCAGAAACTCAAAGCCGTCCATGACCGGCATGTTGACGTCCAGCAGAATTAACATGTGACATTGCTCTCTCGGATATACTTCCCTGAGTATATCAAGGGCTTCCCGGCCATTCTTCGCTAGCTGAACATCTGCTTCTGCCGCCGCTTTTTTAAGTAGTCTCTGCGCTAAAAAAGCGACAGTAGGATCATCATCCACCAGCAGTATCTTTTTTATTTTTGATTCTTCCGTTCCTGTCATACATCTAGTATATTACTTAATATACGGGGACATTCCACTAAACAGGCACTCCTGTGAAAGTACCATAACGCCTGCCCCCTCCAGGAGGCGCTGGGGGAGTTTTCACCTATAACAGTTGTTATGATAAATAGAGCTGCTATTTTTCATTCCTTCTTTAGTTGTGGAATCCAAGTAAATTGCGCTTTCATTGATAGCAGCCTCTCATGATACAGAAAGAGAATAATTTGCCGGAGGGCCTAAACGGCAAAGCTCTGTTCAACCACATCGTGGT
>NZ_JBHUOX010000058.1:0-7189 GCF_042686245.1 Pontibacter toksunensis
TCAAAACAACTATAAAAACATCATTGCGGCCTGCAATCGCAACAAAGGCAATGGTGGCTATGGCTCCGGTGAGCACCTCTTCCCATCCCGAACAGAGAAGTTAAGCCCGGACGCGCCGATGGTACTGAGGTCACACCCGGGAGAGTAGGTGGCCGCCAACCCCAACAACAAGGCGCCCCCTGTCCCAAACGGCAGGGGGCGCTCTTGCGTTATAGGACCGCTACAATGTGGGGCAGGCTTGATAACTGACTCTCCCCTCTCCTATTCTTCTACCTTCTCATAAAGCAGGAAGTGCTGAATCGGCAGAAAATCCTTTTTATCAGATAGCTGAAAGCCATTGGCACTCAGTTCCTTGTTTACCTGGTTTACGCTCATCTTGTGCAGTTCTTTTATAGGTACCGAGTCGTCTTCGGCCCGGTATTCCAAGAGAAGTAATTTGCCATCTGGTTTCAGAGCTTTATGTATCGCCTGTAGCATCTCTTGCGGATATTCCAGTTCATGGTACACATCAACCATAATTGCTAAATCAAGTGAGGCATCCAGAAGGTTTGGACTCTGATCCCCTCCTTTCACAACCTCTATGTTGGTCAGGCCCAATTCTCTTTTTTTTTCATTTAAAGCGGTTATAAAAGCGTCCTGCACATCTATCGCATACACTTTTCCTTCGGGCACTTTAGGTGCAATCCGGAAGGTATAGTAGCCTGTGCCTGCTCCTATGTCGGCCACTACACTTTGCGGGCTCAGCGACATGTTCTCAATGGCTAAGGCTACGTCTTCCTCTTCCTGGCGTGTATTCCGCTCCAGCCACCCTCCCCCACCGGCACCCATAATCCCTGCTATCTCCCGCCCCAGGTATACCTTGCCTGTCCCATCGGGGTGTGCCTCTTTTGTAGAGTACCCGTCGCTGGTTACCTGTTCTCTCTGTGCTTGGCTGGAGTTGCAGGCAGTCATGCACAGCGACAGCAGAAAAGTATACAGCCAATAGGCTGAAATGGAAGAAGCTATTTTCATAATCTTAATGATGGTAGTTTAGTATTCTGTTCATCTGTAAACCAGGAGCTAGTATTTTTATGTACGTAACAGGTTTAAAATTCAGCAGCAGGTATAGGTGTATTTTTAACCAGGCACCATTGACAAAGGAAGTAAAATTCCGGGGGCAAACGTGGTATCCATGTTCTGCAACAGACCCCCAAACTCATATGCCTGTACCTCTGTGCCTGCTTCACATTCAGGAGTTGAGGTTGTACAGGCAGTAACGAACAAAAGCGGGCAAAATTAAAGGAGCATCAGCTACATGTCTAAAACAGCACCACCCAGTGAGTGCAGCCAAGAGAGACAGGATTTGCCTATATTGCAGGAATAATCCGGCAGGTAAAAGAACACTTTCCTTTTGTACCGTAAAAGCCATAACGAATGCAAAATGGCGTGTCAGGAAGGCTCTGCGGAAGCAGATGTAGCAGGAATTTCGTTAGCCGAAGACTTACCTGTAGCGCGCATTCTTGCTGCATGAGATAAATATATAGGAGCAACTATGAATTTTAGTTTACCTGAACTCCGAACTGTGGAGGTGACGCGTTACGTCACGCCTCTGCGCGAGGGCGGCTCACTGCCTGCCATTGTTGAAGCAGACGATGATTTTTTGTATGTACTCAAGTTCCGTGGTGCAGGCCAGGGAGTGAAAGCGCTCATTGCTGAACTTATTGCCGGTGAACTTGCTCGCGCGCTTGGCTTCCGGGTGCCGGAAATAGTGTTTGCTACCCTCGATGAGAGCTTCGGACGTACCGAGCCAGATGAGGAAATACAGGATTTACTCCGCTTCAGCGAAGGACTCAACTTAGGACTTCACTACTTATCTGGTGCCATCACCTTCGATGCTTTGGTGACAACGATAGATGCGATCCTTGCCTCCCGGATTGTGTGGTTTGATTGCCTGATAACGAATGTAGACCGCACACCCCGCAACACGAACATGCTGATGTGGCACAAGGAACTGTGGCTGATAGACCATGGTGCGTCCTTCTACTTTCACCACTCCTGGCCGAACATGGAGGAACAGGCCCGGCGGCCTTTTGTACAGGTGAAAGATCATGTGCTGCTGCCCCAAGCAAGTGAACTCGAAGCCGTTGACGCAGCCTTTCGCTCCATACTTAGCCCTGAACGTATCCATGCCATAGTAGCCCTGATTCCGGATGACTGGCTTTCCGGCGACTCCCCTTTCGAGTCGGTTGAGGAGCACCGGGCAGCATACGTTCGGTTCCTTGAAACACGACTTGTCCATTCCGAAAATTTTATCAAAGAAGCGCAGCATGCAAGAAAAGCACTTATTTGAGTACGCCGTTATTCGCGTGGTGCCTTGTGTGGAGCGCGAAGAGTTCATGAATGTTGGTGTCATCGTATACTGTGCGTCACAAGGCTTTCTGCAGACGATGTATGAGTTGAATGAAGACCGCCTGTGCGCCTTCTCCCCGTCTATAGATGTGGAGGAACTACAGGAAAGGCTTCAGGCCTTCGAGCGCATTTGCGCAGGTCGCCGGGAAGGCGGAGCAATTGGGCAACTTCCGGTAGCATCCCGTTTCCGCTGGCTTACTGCCGCCCGTAGTACCGTCGTGCAAACATCGCCCGTACATCCGGGCCTGTGCGCCGATCCTCAGGAAACACTTACCCGGCTGTACACGCAATTAGTGAAATAAAGATGCCCTATAGTTGAAGCTTTATTAGGCATCTTCTGTTTTTAGTTGCGTCTCGCCACTGGTGGAGAGCCTGTCCCTTTGGAATGGTCTTTGGTAAGCTTTTTGCACTGTTATGGCTATCTATGATTATAAGAAATTGGATTTTGTACTACTCAGGCTCATGATAATGTTCGTAATCATATAACAGCAAAAGAAGGTAAGTACAGCGAGCATGTTATAAGCTTAAGCTGTAAAGTACTCTCATAAGAGCCTTCATACTGCTGCTTACTTTTAGATATCTTTGTCATTCATAAACACACTAGGGGTCTGAACATGCCCTTTTATTATTCACTTCAATAATCATCAATGGGAAATAGAATTCTGTATACCGGCAAAAAATCAAGCTTGCTTGTGATGCTGGCTTTCGTTGGCTGTACTTCTACTCAAACGCAGGTACCGTCGCAACAAACACAAACTACAATGGAGCAAAAGCAAAACTTTGATAATGCTTTACTGGCTGAGTGGACTGGCCCTTACGGTGGAGTTCCTGCTTTTGATAAGATGAAACTGGCTGACCTGAAGCCTGCCATTGAAAAAGGCATGGAATTACAGTTAGCTGAAATAGATGCCATTGCCAACAATCCTTCGCCTCCCACTTTCGAGAATACCATCGAAGCCATGGAAAGAGCGGGCGAAGAACTGAACAGGGCCTTTACGTACTATGGCATCTGGAGCAGCAATCTATCGTCGCCGGAGTTCAGGGAAATCCAGGCTGAACTGGCTCCTAAGATATCTGAGTTCTCCTCCAAAATTTCGCAGAACGAGAAGCTCTTCCAGCGCATTAAAACGGTATACGAAAACTCTAAGAAGAACCCATTGCCAGCTGATCAGCAGCGTGTGGCACAACTGGTGTACGAAGGCTTTGCCATGGAAGGTGCTGATTTGGATGCCGCCGCCAAAGAGCGCTATGCCGCTATCAACAAAGAGCTATCTTCTCTCTACACCGAGTTCTCAAATAACATCCTGGCAGATGAGGAGAAGTATGTTGTTTACCTGACAAAAGACCAGCTCAGCGGCTTACCAGAGTCTTTCGTAAAGGCTTCGGCCAAAGCAGCAGCTGACCGCGGACAGGAAGGAAAGTATGCCGTTACCAACACCCGATCGTCTATGGATCAGTTCCTGACATACTCTGATGAAAGGGCGCTGAGGGAGAAGGTTTGGAAAAATTACTATTCCCGCGCCGATAATGCGGATGAGAATGATAACAACGAGAACATCGCTAAAATCTTAAAGCTAAGAAATGAGCGTGTTAAGCTGATGGGCTATGACAACTTTGCAGAATGGCGCCTGCAGAACCGCATGGCGAAAAACCCGGAGAATGCCATGGAACTCATGAACGCTGTATGGCCGGCTGCGCTTGCCAGGGTAACAGAAGAAGTGGCTGATATGCAGGCGGTGGCAGATGCCAGTGGCAAAAAGATAACCATCGAGCCTTGGGATTACCGCTACTATGCTGAAAAGGTGCGCAAGCAAAAGTATGACCTGGATTCGGATGAGGTGAAACAGTATCTGCAGCTGGATAACCTGACACAAGCTTTGTTCTTTACGGCGGGTGAGTTGTTTAACTATGACTTTAAACCAGTTCTTGAAGGCTCTGTACCGGTGTATCATGAAGATGTGAAAGTGTGGGAAGTAACTGACAAGACGACTGGCGAGCACATTGGCCTGTGGTACCTTGACCCATTCGCGCGCCAGGGCAAGCGTTCCGGTGCCTGGGCTTCTCCGTACCGTAGCCATACCACATTTGATGGCAAGAAGACAGTACTGGCATCCAACAATTCCAACTTTATTAAGCCAGCTCCGGGTGAGCCGGTATTAGTATCGTGGGACGATGCGACTACTTTTTTCCATGAGTTTGGCCATGCGCTGCACTTTCTGGCTTCGAATGTGAAGTACCCGACACTGAACAGTGGCGTGAGAGACTACACTGAATTCCAGTCGCAGTTGCTGGAGCGCTGGTTGTCTACTGATAAAGTGATCAACCAGTTCCTGAGGCATCATAAAACAAATGAGCCCATGCCGGCTGACTTAGTGGCTAAAATAAAGAAGGCCTCTACCTTCAACCAGGGATTTGGCACAACAGAGTTTTTAGCCTCTGCCCTGATGGATATGAAATTCCATCTGGCTGACCCTGCGGAGATAGATGCTGACAAGTTTGAAAGGGAAACCCTTACTGCCATGAAAATGCCTAAGGAGATTGTGATGCGTCACCGCTCGCCGCACTTTGGGCACGTTTTCTCCGGTGAGGGATATGCTACCGGTTACTATGGCTACCTGTGGGCTGATGTATTGACTTCTGATGCAGCAGAGGCCTTTGAAGAGGCACCAGGCGGGTTTTATGACAAAGAGGTGGCTGCCAGGTTGGTGAAGTACCTGTTTGCCCCTAGAAACTCGATGGATCCGGCAGAAGCTTACCGGTTATTCCGTGGCAGGGATGCAAAGATAGATGCCCTGATGCGTGACCGTGGTTTCCCGGTTCCAGAGCCGCAATCAAAAAAGTAGATAAATTATTTTAAGAATAAAAAAGAAGCGCCCATACAATGTATAGGCGCTTCTTTTGTTTCGGATGATATCTAAGAAACCAAATTTTACTTCATCTCTACCAGTTCACCACAGGCTACCGGAAGCGTTGCCATATACTTTGCGTACTGTACACGATTGCTATTGGCTGGCACAATTGCATTGTTTATGACATACGCACCATGAATCACAATCACACGCTTGTCCAGTTCCAGATCTTTCATGGTCTGGGTGCCGTTATGCATGGCATCGAAAGCAGAAACAAGTGAGCTTGTCATCACCTTTCCACCATAACTGATGGTACCAGCTGAGGTGGCAACAGGGAAGTTCTCCGCAGTCAATGGAACCAGTTTGTCATCCAGCGGAATGAGGATTGGACCGTAGAAAGGCTGCCCCTCCTCCAGTGTCAGGAGCCCGTCGGCGCCTCCTGCGCTTGGCGGCGGACACATGGCATCCTTATCGGCCATGTTCTCCATCACGAAGCCGTGGATGTGCTGCGGGTGCACCATGTTTGGAACAAGCCCTTCTATATCTGTGATTACCTCGAACTCACCGTTTTCTTTCATCATCACCGTCGCAGTGCCAGTCACACCAGAGTTGTTCAGCGGGTTCAACTGCACTTTATACATCTTCATCTCCTTACCAGGCATGTTTCCTCCTCCAGGTATAACACCATCCAGGTCACCCAACTGGTCGCAGCTGGCTAAGAAGAAAGTGCCCATCACGGCAGCTGCAAGCATCTTGGCAGAAGACACAGCTTTTCGCATCATCGTCGTTGAAATCGTTTTAGTATTGTTTTTCATAAATATTTGTGTTTAAAATTATTAATAATTAAAAGTGAATGAATGGTAATATTTAGCTTACGATAAATGGCTTGACGATGTCCAGCACCATCTCCATAGACAGTGGCTCATCCCATGCCTCCCGCACGGCCATCACCGGCACCGTTGTCACTTGTGTGACTTCCACACCCACATGTGTGGTGTTTTTCTCACCGGCGTACACAGCGCTGCTGGCCATCATGAAGGTTCCCCCGAAGCCGTCGATGCCGTCGTAGTCCTCTTCCGTGATCCAGCCTTTCCTGCCGCGGATGCGCCTCACCTGCGAGGCATGCCGTGCCTCCACCGCATGAATCTGAAGCGCCACCTTGAGCAGAGCGTCATTTTCCATCAGGTTCGGTGCCTGCCCTTTATAGGCCCGGACGCCCGTATCCTCAAAAGCCTGCGCCAGGGCCAGGAAGAGCTGGTGGTTGCTGAAAGGACTCGGGAAAACCCCTCCTGCGGTATAATCAAACTTGCTTGGCACGCCCGTCAGGTCTCCGCCCAACGACTGTATCGTTGCCTCCAGCAGCTCCACGTGTATGCGCTCGTGGTCACGGATGGCCATGAACACATTCTCATGCTTGTTCTTCACGACTCCAGCGTCTACTGCCATCTGGTAGAACTGGTACTCGAGCCGCTCAAGGGCCAGGGCAAATTTGAGCACCGCAATCACGTCATGCGCCCGGGCGAAGGCCATCTTCGGCATCATCGTGAAAGCTGCCACCGGCAGGGAGGCAACGGCCACTTTTTTAGTCAGGCTTCCGAGCTTCTTGAAAGCCTCTTTCCTGGACATGTAGATGTCCACTTCTTCTTCCGACTTGTTGTCTAGGCTGAAAGATTCAAAGAGTTTATTAAAATCCATGGTAGTGTCCTCCGGTTAAGCTTTAGGTAAGTTACTCGCGTCAATCTCCGTCACGATGAAAGGGGCTGCCATCTGCAGCACCTGCATCGGTGGTAAAGCCTCATCCAAGCCGTCGCTGATAAAGTCCACAAAAGCATCATTAGGAGCTATAAGGTCATAGATGGCCTCTGCATGCCGCGCCTCCACTGAAACGATTTTACCGGCCACTACCAGGAAATCAGGATTTGTGAGCAGGGGCCCAGCGCCATTATAGGCCG
>NZ_JBHUOX010000059.1:0-6309 GCF_042686245.1 Pontibacter toksunensis
AGGTGGTGGCCCTGCACAATCACATGCTGGGGGACGATCCGCGCATGATCTTCCTGCACTACTATGGAAACGGGCAAGCGACAGATTTAGCTAAGGGCTTTCGGGCAGCACTCAACGTGCTGGGCAAAGAAAAGCCAGGTATACCGATGAGGCACTAATAAGCCTTGGCTTCTATATACTTCCCCAGATTATCATAAAAGGCGTTATGAGATAACCGATAAGCTATTTTCAGTAGGACCTCTTCCAAAGCTATCTTTCATCTCAAAATTCCCACGTCTTCCAGGACTAAACCTTACTGAAGGAAGCAGCTTAATTTTATGTACGTGAATGACTAAGGTGTTCTCTTAAGCTAACTTCTCGTTAAAAGGCTATGAACTTACGCATACTGCTGCTAAAGATACTCTGCCGCACCTGGATAGTGCTAGACGTTATTTGGCTTGCTGGGCAGTGGCTTATTTCCTTTACAGGGTTCATAGGCAGACATGGTAGCAGAGAGAAGAGAAAAAATTAGTGCACACGCTGCCTTTGACTCATAATTCCCACATTCTCTGGGACAGAAATCTGTGTTATGACAGGCAGTGAAACTATATTAACATCCTACTCTGAACACATTCTTCTTCCCTTAATATAAGTGAGTGTCCACTTACTTCAGCTATGTATCTACACATAACTCACTGCCCCGAAAGTACAACGCAGGATACATGCCGTAAATATTTGTGAAGCAGCAGGTGCAGTAACTTTAAGGGGAAGTGTCGCCTTCAAAACCAGGGTCTGTACTTGTTCTGTCCCGTTCTTGCCAGCTGTGGTCAATGCTGGGTGCCGGGCCTTTCTGTTGAAACTAACATTCCATTTTTCACAATAAACTTAATCACAAGCTATGAAGAACTTTACATCTCTAAATTTAAAAAATGAAAACACGGCGCTGCGCCATGCCCAGCGCCTGGGCACCAGGCTGTTCCTGTTCCTTGCCATCCTGGCGTTTGCCACTGGCTGTGAGGAGTTCGATGACTTTTTCGGAGACAAGGACAAACAAGGTGATAAAAAGGCCAGCCTGAAGCTGATGGCCGAAGGCCTCACCTCACCGGTGATGCTGACGGAGGCACCAGACGGCAGCGGCATGCTCTTCGTCCTGGAGCAGCCAGGGGTCATCAGAATCATCAAGGACGGGGAGCTACAGGCAGAGCCTTTCCTGGACATAACAGACAAAGTGATAGACCTCCGGCAGGAATACGATGAGAGGGGGCTGCTGGGCATTGCCTTCCACCCCCAGTACGCCAGCAACGGGCGCTTCTTCCTTTACTACAGCGTGCCGCTGTGGCCAGAGGCGCCTGATGACTGGGACCACACCAACGTGGTGGCCGAGTACCGGGTGTCGGGTGACCCGATGAAGGCAGACAAAGCATCAGAGAGAATAATCCTGCACCAGAACCACCCTTACTCGAACCACAACGGGGGCACCATTGCCTTTGGCCCGGTGGACAACTACCTCTACATCTCCATAGGCGATGGCGGCAACCGCGATGACCAGGGAATGGGCCACGTGGATGACTGGTACGAGCGGAACCCTGGCGGTAACGGGCAGGACATCTACCAGAACTTCATGGGAGACATCCTGCGCATAGACGTGGACGGGGGCAGCCCCTACGGCATTCCGGCCGACAATCCCTTTGTAGGCAAGGACGGGATGGATGAGACCTATGCCTTCGGCTTCCGCAACCCTTACCGCTTCTCCTTCGACAAGGGAGGCAGCCACGCCCTCTACTCCCAGGACGCCGGACAGGGAATGCGGGAGGAGATAAACCTGGTTTCAAAGGGAGGCAACTACGGCTGGAACGTGATGGAGGGAACGCTGTGCTTTAACGCAGAGGACCCCCTGCACCCCTTCGAGAGCTGCCCTGACGTTGACGTGCGCGGCATTCCGCTCACTTTGCCGGTGATTCAGTTCAAGACCATCCAGCACGGCCATGGCGATGGCCATGGTGACGGTGGCGGTGGCGATGGGAGTGGCCATCATGGTGGCGGTGAAGGAGTGGGCCTGGTGATAGTAGGAGGCTACGTGTACCGCGGAAACGAACTGCCCATGTGGGACGGCCGCTACATCTTCGGCACCTGGAGCACTTCCCATGAGGTGCCAAACGGCAAGGTGTTCATCGCAGAGCCACGTCTTGGGGAGGTTCTGGAGGACTTTGATGAGGTGAAGTTTGCCAACACACCCAACGGGCAGCTGAACTCTTTCCTGCTGGGCTTCGGCCAGGACTCAGAGGGCGAAGTCTACGTGCTTACCTCTGACACACAGGGCCCGTTTGGGAAAACCGGCAAGGTGTATAAGATAGACTAATCCATTATTCAGGTACTGTAAAGGCCTTTCGGCAATGTTCTTTGGTTGAGCAGTATCTCCTCCATGAGACTTGTTACTTTCCGCGCATCTTTTGTTTGACCTCCCAAGCATATGAATGCAAGCACTGAACTAGAGCTAACATGATGTTTTGTAAGGCTGTGGCTTCTGCGGGGGCGGCAGACAGAAATAGCAGTGCCCGGAAGCATTAAGCTGAACCTGCCAAAAAAATAAGGCATAGAAAAAACCCCTTCAGGTACTAAATCCTGAGGGGGTTTTTTCTGTCAACTAAACTATCACTTCTTGCTTACTCTCCAGATAGCGCCTGTGCCAGGCTCATAGGCATAAGGGGGCGCCTTGCTCATGTCTATTTTCACCACACCGTAGTCTACAATGTACATGGCATCGTCCGGCCCGAACTGCACATCAAATGGTCGGTCCAGGCCTTTTCCTGTGTTTCCCTGTCCGGAGGCGGGTCCTGGCAACATATTGCGTGCAAAAGGCTTCAGGTGCCCTGTGGCCGGGTCTACCATCACTATCTGATAGCCGGCAGGGTCTTTTCCTCTCAGCGGGTTAGTGGGTGGAGCCAAATCCCCCCACTCGGCTATGAACACATGCCCTGCCAGTGCCCCCCAGGAGGCTGGTGCCACGTCCATCATGCTTGGGGAGGAGTTGAACTCATGCCTTCCCAGCACCACCGAAGGGTCCGGCGGCGTCAGGCCGCTTGCCTCGTGGTCGATGACGAACTCCAGGTTCTTGCCCACCGGCTGTCCGCTCACAAAGACCATAGCCTGCAGGCTGTCGGGCACCTCGAACTTCTCGAGCGTGAGCGGCTCGCGTCCTGCCGAGAAGTCAGGCACGCCGTACCACATCCCCTTCTGCACGCGCAGGCTGGCGTCCAGGTAATCCTTCACCGGCCTCGAGCCGCGTATGTCGTAGCCGTTCTCTGCCGCGTACATCGCGCCTGTTGTTTTGTCCCAGGCAAGACCGATGAGGTTGCGGTAGCCCCAGGAGTGCGTCTCCACTGTGCCCATCGGGTCAGTTGGGTTAAAGGAGAGAATGGAGCCGCCGCAAAGCTTCACGCCTTTTATCACCTCGCCCGGCTCAGTGGCCACGCCGAAGGGCACAAAGGCACCTGTCAGCACCGAGTCATTTGGTTCGGCGGTGAGGAAATTCACGCTCTTGAAGTTCCTGCCCCTGAGCACAATATCCTGGCAGGGGGTAGAATGCACATTAGGGCTTCGCATAATCCAGGGTGCCACCGAAGGTCCCATTACGCCGGCATTGCCCGCAAGCCCCACCGCCACATACATGCGCCCGTCAGGCCCCATGCGGATATCGTTTATCTGGTGCTCTGCCTGGCTGTCGATGATGCCCGACAGGATAGTCTCCACCTGTCCGCTTTTAGTTACCCGAGAGACCGAGCCGGTCAGGTCTTCGCCCCGGTGGGTGATGTAGAAGGCGCCATCGTGCCACACAATACCCACGATGGCCGGGTTGATGCCCTTGCCTGAGAGGTCCACCGCCACGGTTGCCTTTCCGTCCTCTATCTGCATGATGCGCAGGGGCGCCAGCTTCTCAGGCTCAAGACCGCCACCTGCCTCCACTACGAACATGTTGCCCGCATCGTCCCAGGTCACGCTTGTAGGAAGCTGGAGCCCCCCGACTACTTTCTCCACTTTGAATTCCGCCGGCACCTGCAGCACAGGCAGCTCTATGTTGTCATCATCCTCGAAGAGGTGGCAGCCGGATAGTATCACCGGCATCGTGAACGCCATCAGAAGCTGAAGGCACCTGCGGAGGACACTGTAGCTGAGGCGCTCCGGCAGAAAACCGGACTCTTTATTCCCTATTTGTCTCATAATCATTGGTTAAGAAGTAAAAATAGAATCATGAATCGATGTTATGTATAATTGTATTATGGCCAAGGCCGTTATAAACACCCCTGAAAGCGGCGGCGGAGAAGAAACCTGCAGCGGTTCCTCCTTCATGACCAGGCGAATGTGCCAGGCTGCTGTCATACCCTGCGGATACTATCTCACCACACCTGAATTGAGTTACAGCCAGAAAGGGGGAAGCACCACGATGGACGCTTCCCCCTTATAGCGTAAACAGCAGTTTCTTACTTCATCTCCACCAGCTCTCCACAGGCTACCGGAAGCGTTGCCATATACTTTGCGTACTGTACACGATTGCTATTGGCTGGCACAATTGCATTATTTATGACATGAGCACCATGAATCACAATCACACGCTTGTCCAGTTCCAGGTCTTTCATGGTCTGGGTTCCGTTATGCATGGCATCGAAAGCAGAAACAAGTGAGCTCGTCATCGTCTTCGCGCCATAGCTCACAGTGCCGGCGGAGGTGGCAACAGGGAAGTTCTCATATGTCAGGGGCACCAGCTTGTCATCCAGCGATATGAGGATTGGGCCGAAGAAAGGCAGTCCTTCCTCCAGCGTCAGGAGCCCGTCGGCGCCCGCAGCGCTCGGCTCCGGGCACATGCTTTTCATGTCCATGCCCTCCGACACGGCACCGAAGATGTACTGCGGGTGCTCCATGTGGGGCGCCAGCCCCTCTACATCCGTAATCACCTCGAAATGGCCGTTCTCCGTCATCATCACCGTCGCCGTACCCGTCACGCCGGAGTTGTTCAACGGGTTCAACTGCACCTTGTACATCTTCATCTTGCTGTTGTTGCCTGGCATGTTGCCTCCTCCAGGCATCACGCCATCCAGGTCCCCCAGCTGGTCACAGCCTGCCAGGAAGAAAGTGCCCAGCAGCGCGGCAGCAAAGCCCCTGGTCAGGGCCGCCGCTTTGTTCAGTATCATGTTTGTCTTCATAAATCCTTGTTTTAAAAAAGTTAAAAATTGATAATCCTTAAAATTCGCTATGACACGATGAACGGCTTGACGATGTCCAGCACCATCTCCATAGACAGTGGCTCATCCCATGCCTCCCTCACCGCCATCACCGGCACCGTTGTCACTTGTGTGACTTCCACACCCACATGAGTGGTGTTTTTCTCACCGGCGTACACAGCGCTGCTGGCCGCCATGAAGGTTCCCCCGAAGCCGTCGATGCCGTCGTAGTCCTCTTCCGTGATCCAGCCTTTCCTGCCGCGGATGCGCCTCACCTGCGAGGCATGCCGTGCCTCCACCGCATGAATCTGCAGCGCCACTTTGAGCAGAGCGTCATTTTCCATCAGGTTCGGTGCCTGCCCTTTATAGGCCCGGACGCCCGTATCCTCAAATGCCTGCGCCAGGGCCAGGAAGAGCTGGTAGTTGCTGAAAGGACTCGGGAAAACCCCTCCTGCGGTATAATCGAACATGCTCGGCACACCAGTAAGGTCTCCCCCCAAGCTCTGTATCGTTGCCTCCAGCAGCTCCACGTGAATGCGCTCGTGGTCACGGATGGCCATGAACACATTCTCATGCTTGTTCTTCACGACTCCAGCGTCTACTGCCATCTGGTAGAACTGGTACTCGAGCCGCTCAAGGGCCAGGGCAAACTTGAGCACCGCAATCACGTCATGCGCCCTGGCGAAGGCCATCTTTGGCATCATCGTGAAAGCTGCCACTGGCAGAGAGGCAACGGCCACTTTTTTAGTCAGGCTTCCGAGCTTCTTGAAAGCCTCTTTCCTGGACATGTAAATGTCCACTTCTTCTTCCGACTTGTTGTCTAGGCTGAAAGATTCAAAGAGTTTATTAAAATCCATGGTAGTGTCCTCCTCTTAAGCTTTAGGTAAGTTACTCGCGTCAATCTCCGTCACGATGAAAGGGGCTGCCATCTGCAGCACCTGCATCGGTGGCAGCGCCTCATCCAGACCATCATCGATGAAGTCCACGAAAGCATCATTAGGAGCTATAAGGTCATAGATGGCCTCTGCATGCCGCGCCTCCACTGAAACGATTTTACCGGCCACTACCAGGAAATCAGGATTTGTGAGCAGGGGCCCAGCGCCATTATAGGCCG
>NZ_JBHUOX010000060.1:0-6161 GCF_042686245.1 Pontibacter toksunensis
CTAAGTTGAACTGCGCTGCTTTATGCCCTCCGGTTCGCTTTTCAACACCGGACGCTGGGAAATAACAGTAGCCGGGGAGCCCAAAGTTCCAGATGATTGATAAACTTTTAGGGCTTTCTTACTTTGATTGCCTGCTTCCCGGGCGCTGGAGAATAACATGCAGGAGAGCCGTGGGAGTTCCGGTGCAGCGGAAGATTTTATGAGTTTCCTCATGCATGCTTTTCCCCTGCTTCTTTAATAATGTTGTGCATAAACAAAAAAGGCAGGAAGCAATCTCCCTGCCCTTCTCAGCTTTCTGAAATTTTGCTTATGCGTTCTTCGGCTTTTTATACAGCGGCACTGTACTGCATGGCTCTCCATACATGAGGCTACTCGTAACTGGCAGCAGCTTCCGCATTACCTCTACATAGGCATAAGTGGGCACCGGTATACTTCCGCAGCCTTTTATAACCACCTTTGCATCTCTGTATTCCTCCGGATCAATTTTGGCTATAGCCTCCTGCATCATTGCCTGCTCGAGAGCTTCCAAATCTCCGAATATATAGTAGTTGGCGTGGTTCTGCAGCTTCGACGCCAGCAGCATATAAGCCCAGGTCGGAACAATGGCATCTGCACTACAAATAATTGCTACGTTCTTTCCATCATAATGCGACCAATCGATTTCCTTTACAAAAGCCCGGAAATCTTTTTCCTTCAGAATAAGGCCGTGGAAAAGGTTGTCTTTTATGTCGTACACTACGCGTTCTCCCGGATGCAGCAGCAGTTCCAGGTTCAGTGTTACCAGCGCACTTTGCGCTACCTTATTTATTATCTCTGACATAATTTATTATCTCTGACATAGTTCTGTATTATTTTGTGCTTTTACCTGCACTTGTTATATAAACATCCTTTAAGTAGAAGGGTTCATAGTACGCCACATCTTCGAATGCTTCCTGCTCATACTTCTTTAGCGCCAACTGCCCTATTATTTTAGCGGATGGCAATACCCCATCTATAAACAACGCATGCGCTGCATCTGTTAACAAATTCTTGAACTTCTGAGCTCCACTTCCAAAAAAGATAATGGGGTGCGCCTTCAGCTTATCTTTACAAAATTGCTCATCCAGCACAACCGGCTCTATCGGACTCACTTCCTGTAGTTCACTGTCTAGAAGGCAGGTATATACTTCCATACGGCGGGCATCCAGCATCGGGCAGAACAAGTAGCGCTCCGGGTTAGGAGTGGCCGCCACTACCTGCGCTGCTAACCCATACAGCGTTGACACCTCCAGGAGCGGAATATCCAGCGAATAGCATAATCCTTTTGCCGTGGAAGAGCCAATCCGAAGTCCTGTATAAGACCCCGGCCCTCCTGATACAGCTACTGCGCTTAGCTCTTTCAGCGTCGCGCCACAGTTTTCCACCAGCTGCGATACCATGACTGTGATATGCGAAGAGTGTGATTTCTCTATCTGCAATTCCGAAGCGCCTAACAGCTGCTGATCCTTAAACAAGGCTATGGAACAGACAGTGGTAGAAGTTTCGAGTGCGAGTAGTAGTGGCATGGTTTATAAATAAATTCACAGCAAAATTAGCGGAACTACAGCAAGGAAACAAAAGCTCTGCTTATCATCAGCAGAAAGCAAAAGAGGGTGGCACATTACTGCGCCACCCTCTCCTTTATATCATTTGCTTAGTTTCCTTTTAAGTAGGAGTTATATTTTTGCTGATCATTCAGTACTTGTCTGGCCATGATGATATTTGGGTCATCATCGAACGTTGACTCGATGTAGCCTTTTTGCAGGTAGTAACGCGAAGCTATCTCCGCCTCCAGCACTTCCTTGATTTCTGCCTTAAAGCGCATCAGGTCATTGGCTTTGTTATGAGACACCTTCTTTTTGATGGCATCCAACTCAGCTTTTATGTCATCGTAATGCTTGCCTTCTTTTGCTTTCTTCGCAACATCCTCCAGTTCGCTTTCTATACCTGTGCGATAAGACACATCTTTATTACCTAGATAGGCTACAAAGTCCTGGTATTCCTTGTCGGTTAGCTTAAACTCTTTGGCTGACGCGATAGACGGATTCTCTGCTTTATACTTGTTGGCGTATTCAAAGTAATGGCCTTTGGAAGCGATGGCTTTGGTGATATCAGAAAACTCTGCCTGCTCAACCTCTACATCTGGGCTTACTCCTCCTCCATCATACACCACTCTCCCGTTCGCTGTTTTGAAAGCAACACGCAGTGAATCTGCAATTTTGCCTACGCTACCGTCTTCGTTGCGGTGCGCATAGTCAATCGCCTGAATGCAACGTCCGCTTGGTATGTAATATTTAGCTGTTGTTACCTTCAACTGAGAGTTGTAAGAAAGAGGTCGTGTAGCCTGCACCAAGCCTTTACCAAAAGTTCGCTCTCCCACCAGCACAGCACGGTCATAGTCCTGCATTACACCTGCCACAATCTCGGAAGCCGAGGCACTTCTGGAAGAAGTTAAGATAACAAGCGGCACTTCCTTATCCAGTGGCTCATCCAAAGACTTGTAGGTTTTATTCCAGTCTGTTACTTTACCTTTCGTACTTACAATGTCCTTGCCTCTGTCTACGAATACGTTCGAGATGTTAACCGCCTCATGCAATAAGCCTCCCGGATTGTCACGTAAGTCAAAGATTATTTTTTTGGCGCCCTGCTCTTTTAGCTTCTGTACCGCCATTCTTACTTCTTTCGAAGCATCTACGGTAAAGCCTGACAATTGGAAGTAGCCTATTTCTTTGTCAATCATACCATAGTATGGCACATTCTCCACCATAATATTAGAGCGGGTAAGCTCCACTGTTCTGCCTTTGGTCTGGCCATAGCTTCGCACCTCTAATTTTATAGTGGTGTTTGCCTGCCCCTTCAGCATCTTACTCACGTCCCCGGTAGACTTACCCGTAACGGTTACGCCATCAATTTTCAGGATTTCATCGCCGATAACCAGTCCTGCTTTATGAGCGGGAGAGTTTTCGTAAGGCATCTGTACCACCACTTTTCCATCGCGGCTGCCAATAATAGCACCGATTCCGCCGTACTGACCCGTGGTCATAGTACGGAAATCTTCAATATCGTCTTCGGGAATATAATTAGTGTAGGGGTCCAGCGACTTCAGCATAGCATCGATGCCGACACGCATCATATGTGCGGGGGGCACATCGTCTACGTAGTAGGTATTCACCTCCTTAAACAAGGTAGCAAAAACATCAAGATTTTTGGCGATCTCGAAATATTTGTCTGATTCGGACTTAAAGGAGAACAGACCGATACCCAGCGTACCGATGAGGAGGCCAGTTATATACTTTTTATACATAATTTCTTGGTTAAGGACGTGGAGAGACTACTTAATCAAACAACGTTCCAAACCTGAAATTAGTTTTTTCTGGATAGAATCAAAGGACTTTTTTTCTTTACCGATATAGAGGACACCCAGCAACTGCGGAGCCTGCTGTGGGTTCTGGTAAAGGATGTGCTTGTTCAGGCGGTATGCCTCCCGTATCTGCCGCTTCAGGCGGTTGCGGTCGGTGGCACGCTTAAAGTAGCGTTTTGATACTGAAATGAGCACCTGGGGCTGCCCGGGCTGCGCATCTTGCGGCGTGTGGTACACAAACCGCAGCGGGTATACATTAAAAGAAGAACCCTTGCTAAACAGCAGCGCGATAAGGCGCTTACTGCACAAGCGTTCTTCTTTTGAAAATGTATAGCGAGGTGACTGCTCTGCTTTATGTTCGCCTGCTGGCTCTGTGTGCATCAGCGGAAACTACGAAGCGAAGCTATTCCCGTTCAGGAATTAAGCCGCCTTATGTCTTTTTTCGTCAGAAACAGTTAGTCTCTTTCTGCCCTTGGCTCTTCTGCTGGCCAATACTCTTCTGCCGTTAGCGGTTTCCATTCTTGATCTGAAACCGTGCTTGTTTCTTCTTTTTCTCTGAGAAGGCTGGAATGTTCTTTTCATCGTATGCCAATGGTTTTATTATGGCCTGCAAAATTAGGCAACCTTTTGTAAATTAGCAATGTCAGGCACCAATATTCTTCAAAAAACTCTATCAAAAGGCGCTTTACAGGCGTTAAAGCAGCAATAAAGAGCAAACTTTTAATGTAAGACTACCTTCCAGCATGCTAAACTACCACATCTCATACACCAATCCGCTCACACATTTTGTTGATATCACCCTTACCATACCTCAAAACAAGCAGGAAGAGTTGTACCTGCAACTGCCTGCTTGGCGCCCCGGCCGGTATGAGCTACAGCATTTCGCGCAAAAGCTCCGGAACATTACCGCCAGCGCCAATGGAGAGTTCATTCAGATAAATAAAGTAACAAAAGACCGGTGGCTGGTAAAAGCTACGGGAGCTGAAACGGTGGAGATAAGCTACAGCTTCTTTGCACGCCAGATGGATGCCGGCGGCTCCTGGCTGGATGAGGAGCAGCTTTACCTGAACCCCATCAACTGCTTGATGGCGGTGGAGGAGCGAGAGCAGGAGATTTGTGAGCTGCAGCTAAGTATACCTGAGGAATGGGAGATTGCCTGCGGCTTACCTGAGAAGGAGAAGCATGTTTTAGAAGCCGCAAACTTTGATGCGCTAGTGGACAGCCCTCTCATTGCCAGTAGCAACCTGAAGAAGGAAACATTTGAGGTAAACAAAATCCCGTTCCACATCTGGATACAAGGCGACTGCCAGCCGGATTGGGAGAAGATAAAGAAGGATTTTGCCGCTTTCACAAAAGAGCAGCTAGAGGTGTTTGGAGATTTCCCGGTGCCGGAGTACCATTACCTGAACGAAATACTGCCCTACCGTTTCTACCACGGTGTTGAGCACAGCCTCTCTACTGTTATCACACTCGGGCCGGGAGAACTGCTGATGCAGCCGAGCCTGTATAAAGAATTTATCGGGGTGAGTTCGCATGAGCTGTTCCATACCTGGAACATCAAAAAAATAAGGCCAAAGGAAATGCTGCCATACAATTTTGCACAGGAGAATTACTTCAGAACGGGTTATGTGGCAGAAGGCATCACCACATACTACGGCGACTATATGCTGGCGCGTTCGGGGGTGTTCACGGCAGCGCAGTATTTTGAGGAGCTGAACACCACGCTACAGCGCTACTTCGCCGACTATGGCCGCCACAACCTCTCCGTAGCAGACTCCTCTTTTGACCTCTGGCTGGATGGCTATAAACCTAATATCCCTGACCGCAAGGTGTCCATCTATATAAAAGGTGCGCTCACCGCACTGCTCCTGGACCTGCAACTACGGCAGGCGACTCATAACACGGCTTCACTGGACACGGTAATGCGCAAAATGTGGGAGAACTTTGGGAAAAAGGACAAGGGCTATACCGAGCAGGATTATGCGCAACTGGTGGATGAAGTAGCGGGGCAGTCATTCCAGTCTTATTTCGAGAAGTACATAAATGGCACCGCACCGCTTGAACCTGGCTTAGATGAAGCTTTAAAGTTTGTTGGCTGCACACTGAATGAGCAGGAAAACCCGCTGCTGCACGAGGGCAGATATGGTTTTAAGATATCATCGGACCAAACAGTGAAAGTAACCGCCGTCGCCCCAGACGCTCCTGCCAGCCATGTGCTGAGTATAGAGGATGAACTGGTAGCCCTCAACGGCCGAAAATTAGAGAACAACCTCCAGCAACTGCTTTCGCTGCAGCCTGAGGTGGTAGAGCTAACGCTGTTTCGGGAAAAGCAGCTGCGGGTAGTGCAGTTGAAATTAGATGGGAAAAGCTACTACAGCAAATTCACGATTGAAAAGCGCAAAGACGCCACAGAAGAGCAGAAGCAGAATTTTAAGCTGTGGCTGAAGCAGGAGTTTTAGGAGAGGGATGGGCGAAGGATACTGGATTAAAGGGTATTCTTTAATGCTAGATACAAAGCTGTGATAGGCTATTCTATTCTGTCATCCTGGAAGGATCTTGTGGGTTACTTGTAGGCAACCCACAAGATCCTTCCAGGATGACAGGTACAAAAGACCGCCTCCATGTTTTGCAAAACGGTAAGGCAACACAATTTTGGGTAGTGTACTAAAAGTAAGGATGGTCATATTGAGGAATTAGCAATGAGAAGCAGGTGTTATGAAATAGAGATCGCCAAACCTTTACTTCATATGACCACCTGCCCTCACTGCCATAGTCCCAATAT
>NZ_JBHUOX010000061.1:0-6067 GCF_042686245.1 Pontibacter toksunensis
TGTCAGCAAGCCTGGACGACAATGCCGAAGCCTGCACCGCCATCGGCGGGGGCAACATCACCATCCACAAGCCCAGCAACAGGAGCTTTGCCAGGAAGGACGCTGTCGCTGCAGGAGCGGCTCCTGATGGACATGGGCTGGCCGTCTACCCCACCTCCGTCTCTGGCAGGGCCACTGTCAGTTTCACCCTTGAGGAAGCCGGTGACTACGCCTTGGAGGTGTATGACATGAGGGGTGCCCTCGTGAAGCGGATAGCCGCCGGGGCGGCCGAAGGCGGCAGGCGCTATGAGCACACCCTCTCTGTAGAAGGCATGAGCAGGGGCCTTTACCTGGCCCGCCTCGTCACCGGGGAAAACGTGCAGACCGTGAAGCTCGTCGTGGACAGATAAGGGCAAAAGGCCACGTAGGACTAGGCTTCTGTGAACAGGTACTGACCACTCAGTTTAAAACACTTAATTGTCATGCGATAATATTGAAGATAGTTGACACAGGTAAAAAGGATGCTGACAAAGCTCATTATTTACCATAATGCCTTTGGCAACACTACCACCCGCTGGAATTGCACTTACGAAGGGAAGCTACTTGCTGCTAACTATAAAAGGGCTTGAAAGAATACAATCACTGAATCCTTTGCTTCACCTGGTGCCGATGTGTTCATCCTACCTACCCTTTGCACAGGTGATTATTATTTCCCCTGGTGCTATAGCTTTTTTCACAAAACCGTACATAAAGAACAGGCAACAGCGGATGAGGACGGATTTTTATCAGTTTAATCCCTGCCCCCGCGACACAAGGGCAAACCTTGTCTGGCAGCAGGGAAGGTTCCTGGCCATACGCACAGAGATGGGATGTAGCGGGGTGCTCTACCACATGTCCGGTTTCTTTGCCGAGGTCTGGTACTCACCGGAAGATAACCAGACTGCCCTGGTGCATGGGTTCGAAAGCAAGAAGCTCTTAGAACCGTACCTGGACAGGATTAACCTGGAAGAACTGATGGAATAGCTTTTTATTCCTGAACCACTCCTCAAACGATAGCATAGCCTGACACCTCTATTGTGCTCCATGCACGCTGCCGTCAGGAAAGAGGACAGCCGGGCAACCCCGCCCCTGCTGCTGGTGACAAAGAAGGGCAGCAAGCAGTTGATTGTCGACTACTACTCCAGGCGCAGGATGGCGCCTGTTGCCGTTGGTATCATCAAGGGCATTACCAAGCACTATGACGAAAGCGACAAGGTGGCCGTCACACTGCTGACGCCGGTGGGAGAGGAAAGAGTCCAGATAAGGGTGAACTTCCTGCCGTAGAATTCTCCTGTGGAACAAACAACGCATCCGCTGCTTTCAAAATTCATAACACCGGAATCCCTGTCTTCAAACGTGCTGGCACACAAGCCTTACTGTCCCGCCATCCTGACATCGGCTTAAAGCTGTTTTGAAACAGGTAGCATTGATGCGTGCAGTGCAGGAGATATGCAGCACGAGGAAAATCGAAGAGCATCAGTGAGACGTGGCTTCTGCCCCTACTTTAGTACAGACAAACCTTCTAACAAGGCTACATACAGTCCGGAGGGATGTCTTTTGAATGTGAACTGTGCTGTCAAATCTGTCCATTTACCATCTATCGGGATGTCGTAGTCGACAGCGCAGTTATCATCGTCATACCCAATGAAGCTTATTCTCTCCTTTCCTAAGCCCATCCGGTAAGGGTTGCTAATGCCAAGGCACCCGCCTTTGTCCAATGTGCCCTGAAAGTGCCTCTTTCCTGCCTCCAGCAGGGTCAGTTTTTGGGGCCTCCTCCTTATCAGGAGGGGGAAGGAAACCTTTACTTTTCCTTAACGGGTAATCTCACAAAGGGCGACATTATGCAGCCGGATTTCAAACCTTGTTCCCTCCTCTACCTTGCTTTCAACTGTAATTTCTCCGCCCGCATTCTCTACAATGCGCTTTACAATGTATAAGCCCACCCCAGATCCCTCCACATGCTGGTGCACCCGTTTAAACATGCCAAAAATCTGGCTTAAGTGCTTTTCTTCTATTCCCAAACCGTTGTCTTCAATGGTAATCACAATACCGTTATTCCCGAAGGTGTCAGTAGAGACATTTATTACTGGTTCACGGTTCGGATGACGGTATTTAATGCTGTTGCTTAAAAGGTTGTACAATACGCTGCGGAGGTTCTTCTTGGAGAAACAAATGGTTGGGGCCGCAGCCACCTGAATGGTAATAGTGGCTTTGCTGGAACAGATCAGCTCGGTATTCACCACTCTAAACTCTTCAATCAAATCCTCCAGGTTTACCATTTCCTGGCCTATTTCCACCTGCTTTTGAATCTTGGAGATTTCCGTTAACTCATCAATAGTGTTCTTAAACCGCACAATTGCTTTGTCAATCATGAGCAGCAAAGGTTCTACCGGTTCGGTTTGGGTGCCCAAATCATGCAACTCCTCCTGAAGGGCTTTTACCAGACCCTGCAAATTGGCAATTGGGGCTTTCAAGTCATGTGAGGCCGTATAGACAAAGTTGTCCAGATCGGCGTTGGTGCGCTCCAGATCTGTGTTTTTCTGGGTAAGTTCATCATTCATGCTTTGCAACTCCTGCTGGGTAGCAGCTAAGCGGTCAATCAGCAGCTTTTGCTCATGGATATCGGTAGCGGTCCCGAACCACTTGAGGATTTCGCCATTCTCATTGCGCAATGGAATAGCTCTGGTCAGATACCAGCGGTACTCGCCCGTCCATTGTCTTACCCTAATCTCAATTTGGTAATCCTGCCCTGTCTGGATAGAATTCGCCCAGGTTGCGGCAGAACGGTTTTTATCCTCAGGGTGCAAGGCTCCTATCCATTGTTCCCCCAAGACAGCTGCTTTAGGCAGTCCGGTATATTCCCGCCAATGCCCGTTCACATAGTCCAGTTCACCCTCTACGGTGGCGGTAAAGGCTATCTGGGGCATTGCCGCCAGCAGGGTTTGCATTTGCGCTACCGTTTCCACTAGTTCCTGGCGGTTCTTTTTCTCTTCTGTAATATCGCGTACCTCGATCACGGTAGAAATAGGCACTCTGTTCTCATCAAAAATTGGGCTGGCCGCACAAGAAACCGGGAAAGAAGTACCGTCTTTCCGGAAAAACAAATCTTCATGGGCCCGTACTTCAAAATTCTGGGGCAGAGCCCTGTCCAACGGGCATTCTTCCAGTGGGTAGTGGGAACCATCTGGCCGATGGTGGTGAATCAAGTAATGCAGCTGCTTTGCCCGTATTTCTTCAAACGTGTAGCCCGCCATCTCCACCGCCGCAGGGTTCATGAACGTACAATAGCCGGTGGCATCCATCATAAAGAGCGCCCCCGTGGCATTGTCGGTGATAGTTTTGGTAAGGTAATTCTGATCTTCCAGTTCCTGGGTGCGGGCCTGAATTCTATTTTCCAGATCACTGTTCAGGGCCTGGAGGGCTGCGTTTGATTCTTTTAGCTCTTCTTCCAGATCGTGGCGATCTTTCAGAACCATGCCCCATTCAATGGCTGTGCCTGCCAGATTAGCGGCCAGTTCCAGTAAAAGGATTTCTTCCTCTGAGGGAGCTTTTTCGGTTTTATAATAAACAGCAAAAGTCCCCAACACCCGTTCATCTGTTGAAGATAGAATAGGTTGCGACCAACAAGCCATCAAACCGTGCTTCAGGGCTACCTGAAAATTTGCCCACTTAGGATCCGTGGCGATGCTCTTTACTATTACCCGCTCTCCGGTAAACGCTGCAGTACCACAAGAGCCAGCGGAAGGCCCAATTCGGGTTCCGTCTATTGCTTTGGAATACGCTTCTGGCAAACTTGGGGCGCTTAGATGATATAGCGTATCCTTGTTCAAGAGCAACACTGATGAAAAAATAGATGGATAGGCTTTCTCCAGGGAAAGAATAAGCGTGTCCATTACCTCTTCCAGGGATGTCCCGCGCATTAATTTTTCTCGTGCTTGTCGTTGAGCAGTGTTAAAGATGGCTGCGACATTAGGTTTGCACAAGAATTCTGGCGATGGGTCTGTACTTGACATGGAGTGCGGGTTTCTGCAACGGGAAACCACCAAATTTAAGTTAAACGGAAGAAAAGTTTTCCTATAACTGTTTCGGCCGGTAAAAGTTTCACCGCTTCACAGGAGAAAAAGTACTTGCAATGATTATTTTTTTCAGGGAAGGGAGCTTGCCTATACGCTACTCTTACCGACGGGTAAGGAGGTGGCTGGAGAAAAATTAAGCCTGCCTGGCCCGACAAAAGAGGTCGAGCTCAATTTATCTCGCCAAATGCGCTCCAGTGGGTTGCACTACCTGCGCCTGGAGGGGCAGGGTCTGCAGGCGGTGCTTAAGGTAGTGCAGCAATAAGATACTTCATGATCACTCCGTGCCTGTTATGGGCAGTAACCGTCCAAAGCAGGCTTATATATGCATGGCAGGCACGGCGAATGCCCCTTACAGGCTTGTCCCGCGAAACCTCGGAATAATGAGATAAGTAAGGAGGTATGATTAAGCTTACATAGAGCGGGTGTCTTGTACTGAGGTAGCATGTCCCGCAAAACGTGGGAATTTTTGATACGGCTTAGGGGCGACCCGTCCTGAAAAGTGTTGATCCTTGTCCCGCAGTCCCAAGATTCCCCGGTTATACGGGATTTGAACCTGTATATACTTATTTGTCTGCTCGACAGCGGGCAAAGGGTTTAAAGCCGCAGAGATAAAAAGAGGGCTTTCAAACTTATTTCACGATAGGATATGAATAAATTCATGTAACACGTATATACAAAGGAGGGAAGGAGAAGATGAAAAAAACGGTGATTTGCCAAGGCTGCTGGGAGCATATGCATATGCCGACGACCATACGCGGTCCCTTCTCGGTCTTTTTCAACATGATTGGCATCAAGAAAAGCAAGATGCACCCCAATCTTTGCACTTATTGCGAAAGCAATTTTGCCAAGATAATGAAGCAAAAGCAAATCCCGGTTTCCACTACCATCCTCTTTGCCGATATCCGGGGGTACACGGATTTGTCGCAGCAAATAGAAGCCGTAAAACTGAATGAACTGCTACACCATTTTTACGACCGATGTTCGGCGGCAGTATGGGAAAGGGATGGGATTGTCAACAAGTTCATCGGCGATGCCGTCCTTGCCATCTTTAATTTTCCCCTAATCAGGGAGGAGCATGTGCAGAATGCGGTGAGCGCGGCCGTTCAACTGCAAAAAGACTGCCGACACATGAAAGAGGAAATCGGCCTGAGTGACGTCCACACCCTTGGTGTGGGCATAGGGATACATACAGGTGAAAGCTACATAGGGGAAGTGGGAACCACCTACAAAGATTTTACCGCCATAGGTCCGGTGGTTAACCTAACGTCACGGCTCCAGGGAGCCGCTGGCATCGGTGAAATCATGGTGACGGAAGAGGTGTTCAACCATGTAAAAGACCAATACCCAGATGCGCAAAAGAGAACGCTTACCCTGAAGGGCATAAACAGCCCTGTGAATGGCTATGTGATTGCGTAGCAGGAAACCGAAAGGTATGCGTCGAGCATGCAGGGATGGGAAAAGCTTTGGCACAAAAAACACAACCTCCTTAGTACAGATGCCTTGTCAGCCCAAGCAGTTTCCCTTGTGGGCTGGCTCGCACCCTATATGTCAGTTTAGAAAGCCCTCCCTTATCTGGAGCCGCTCTTCATCACCAGGCTGTTGCAGACGCAAAATATCCTCATGCTGCTCTATAAGCTTTACCGTGGCTGCATTTCCTTTGAAACCACCGCCTTGGTGCAGCCCGCAGAGGGGGCTTTCCACTTTCCTCGGTAATTTTCAGACTTTGAGGAGCAAGGTGCGCCTCCATCTATACCAGTACGGAATCGGTTGAATGTGATTGAGCCGCTGTCCCGGAAAACTCAGAATTTAAGACATAAGACAAGACTTAATTTGCAAGACCTTACAGGTGACCTCCCCCCGAAAAACCGGACCGTTGTAAAGTAGAGAAAGCGGGCAATAATCGTATAGTCTTAAAAGCGAATTGCCATGAAGAAATCAAAATTCACCGAGGCGCAGATCATCTTCGCCATCAA
>NZ_JBHUOX010000062.1:0-5987 GCF_042686245.1 Pontibacter toksunensis
CCACTGAGCTGACGAATACTTACGGCAGAGGCTGGAGCAAGCGCCACTTGTGGCATTGTGTACGCGTTGCGGACACTTTTCCGGAAGACTTAATTGTGAACGCACTGAGTACACAATTGAGCTGGACTCACCTGCGCCTGTTAGCTGCGATTGAGGATGAGCTAAAGCGGATGTTTTATACTGAACTCAGCATGCAGGAACAGTGGAGTACCCGTGTGTTACAGGAGCGGATGGACAGCATGCTGTTTGAGCGCTCGGCTTTATCAAAAAAACCAGAGGAACTCCTCCGGCATGAACTCAGCACCTTGCAGTCATCCGGAGCCGAGACCCCTGATTTGGTGTTCAAAGACCCTTATGTGCTGGATTTCCTAGGTTTGAGCAATACTTACAGTGAGCGAGATCTAGAGTCCCTGCTAAAGATGAAGCCCTCCCAAAAGCGGAGCGCCATACCATGGGCATGCAAGGATGAGGGAAAGCAGGTGCTTGTGAATATGAAAGAGGACGAAGTTCTACTGTGATTTAAAAATATCTAAGAAGGCCACTGCCGATTGTTGTTCTTTATCAATCCTAAAACAAGCTGTCTTGTTTCCTTTTTATCTTCCAGCTTCCGATAAAACTCCTCCTCGGGGACGGTGGGCACTCCTTTCCAGTTTAGCTTAAGTAAAGAGGGAAGTGGGGGCACCTCCTCTGCTTTATTTATGAAGGCAGACTTTAGAGTGTTCAGAAAGTTTTTCGCTGATTCGTGTGTAGTGTCCAGGTATGCCTGTGTGGGTCTGATGTCTTCTGCCACGCCATGCTCCAGAAGCAAAACGGCATCGTAGAGAATAGCAATCGCCCTCCCCTGAGACTTCTGTTCGCTTGTGGTGTGGTAGTAGTGGAGGATAGGAAAAGCCAGGTGCTGCTCATTCAGCGTGGAAAGCTGTTGAGACAGTGAACTTAGCTGAAGCTCAATGGCCTTGAAATCCCTGCCATTCCAAAACTTCAGGACAAACTCTTCCGAAGAGCTGCCTATACCCGTTACCTGGCTGGCAAACGACCTCTTGTTCACCACTGCCGATACTACCTGGAGAAAGTACGTGACTGAGAGGGTTATCATCAGCATGCCGTTTAGGCCTACCAGTGAGCTTAGCACCTGCCAGGCATCTCCGTTGGGCGTGAAGTCGCCGTTGCCAATGGTAAACAGGCAATAGGCTACGTACCACAGGACATCTGTAAAATCAGGCGTTATACCAGACCTAGTAGGGGCAATGGAGGAAACGTCAGCATAGAAGACCAGCGTCCATCCTAACCAAAGAAACAGGAGCCAGAGCAGGATGCTGAAGAAAAGAACCAGGGGGCCAGTGAGACTCAAGAGCCTGTGCTTTTTGTTACCTACAACTGTGCGGAACAGGCGCCAGGTATAAGTGGTAAAGCGGGAGGTGATGGGAGCCGAGTCCCCTACGACCCAGATTATGGTCCAGAAGGCTTCCACGATGCTCCAAATAACAACCGCTATGCCAAGTAAGAGGAGAAGTATGTTCATAGATTCAATCTGAATGGGCGTTAAGTTGCTTATTTATGTTTGCTTCACTACTGCTTTACGGCTTGTTACCACAGCAGTATTTATTGTACATGCATGCGAAAGGAGTAGTCGTGAGGCTATGTACAACCAGAGAGGCAAAAACCTACAGGCTTCAAAGGACCCACGCTTTCTGCTGGCCTTGTCGCTGCAAGGCAAGTATGGCATAGGGAGAGGGGAGTTGCCTGTAGCTGATAAGCCTGGAGGCACGAAGGGGGAAGGAACAGTAAGGCCTCCTTTCTAACTCCCGCGTGTTTGTTGAGGCGTCAATGGAGTCAGCCAGCAGCTAAAAAAGGGAGACCCGAACCATGTGATGGATTCGGGTCTCCCCAATGAAAAAGTTCGCATTTGTTGTACTTCATTCGCTGACAGAAGGTTGCATAAATTAGTGCATTCCTTTTGCAGTCGTGCCTACCGGTTTAGTACTTATTCTCCTCCGCAGGCCACCATGCCTGCCATGAGCAGAATACTAAGCCCACTTTTGAATTCCTATCAGGAAATTTACGCTATTCTCTCTCATCTTTTCCGTTGTTTATGGTTTATGTATAAACTTTAAAAAGCACCTTTTCAGGATACTCTCTAGAGTTCAATCATTTTTTTGCCACCGTAGTAGGTGCCGAAGAAGTCAGCGTACTTATCCTCTGTCAGCATGTTGTCGCCCCGTCCCTGTCCTCATACCAGTCGGTGAGGTAGTCGTTGTCTTCTACACCGACCATAACTCGTTCATGTCCAGCATGCCGTCACCGGTGTCCCAGTCGGTCGTGGTCAGGCAGAAGTCGGCAGTGGCCTCACTGACCTCGCTGTCCTCAAGCATGTCGTTTTCAAACACGGCAACCTAGTCGCTGTCCTTATCGTCGCAGGCTACGGCCCCAAGCACCCGTATATATACTGAGTATATGTTACGGCTGCTGCTGCACATCATTCAGTTAAAACATGATTAAGTATCTGTAAATAAGATACATGTGTATTAGTCTTAAAACACGATGCTAAGGCTTTTGTGCAACAAGAGGCTGCAGGGACTTGTTTGATTGCACTGAGTGAGCCAAGGGGGAAACAAGCAAAAAGAGGATTCCCAGAGGGAAAACTGCAGGGCTGGGATAGGCTACTTGTTAAAAAGGAAACCCGGCTGAGGGGAAGGAGTAAAACCAAAGTCAACTTCCCATGTACGGCGGGTGTGTTTAACCAGAAAAGGGGTGATGGTATAGGCTGTCACCCCTTTTCAGTGGGATGAGCTATTGGGAGCATAGGTACAGGAAGAGCCGAAGGTTCAAAAGACACTAACAGTTTCAGAGCTAGACAGCATCTTTTCTTGTTAAACTACAACAAACCATTCTGGCAGCAGTAAAGTTTAAAGATAGAACATGTGAAAGGGTGCGGCACCCGCACCACCTTGCCACAGGATATGCCAACTCCCGCCTTTCTCA
Source organism: Pontibacter toksunensis (assembly GCF_042686245.1). Taxonomy (NCBI): domain Bacteria; kingdom Pseudomonadati; phylum Bacteroidota; class Cytophagia; order Cytophagales; family Hymenobacteraceae; genus Pontibacter; species Pontibacter toksunensis. Next base: position 2,983 of record NZ_JBHUOX010000062.1, read on the forward strand.
TAGTAGAAAAGGCTCTTGTTTTAAGGCGGCTTGATAAAAGCTGACAGGTTGTTTGATTAGCTTTCATTAACAGGAACTGCATGCCTGCTATGCGGGCGCGCTTGCACATAACCATTGCTATGGAGGATCTTTTAGCAGCTCGCCTGCAAATGGCGGTATCCCTGGGCTGGCACATTGTGTTTGCCTGCATCGGCATGACCATGCCTGTACTGATGGCTTACAGCGAGTGGAAATGGCTGCGGACAGGGAAACAGGTCTACATCGACCTTGCCAAAGCCTGGTCGAAGGGTGTCGCCATTTTCTTTGCTGTGGGTGCAGTCTCCGGCACAGTGTTGTCTTTTGAGCTGGGCCTCCTCTTCCCTGAGTTTATGAGGTATGCCGGTCCGATCATCGGTATGCCCTTCTCCTGGGAGGGAACAGCTTTTTTTGTGGAAGCCATTGCTTTAGGCGTTTTCCTCTATGGCTGGGACAGGCTCAACAAGTGGGTGCACTGGCTCTCGGGCGTGGTGGTGGGTATTTCCGGTGTGTTGTCGGGCATCTTCGTGGTGGCTGCCAACGCATGGATGAACAGCCCAGCCGGCTTTAAGTGGAATAATGGCGTTGTCACCGACATTGATCCGGTAGCGGCCATGTTCAACGATGCCTGGTTCACGCAGGCGCTGCACATGACCCTCGCTGCCTTTGTTGCCACCTCTTTCGCGGTTGCCGGTGTGCACGCCATCCTGCTGCTGAGGAACAGGCAAAATGTATTCCATAGAAAAGCCGTGCAAATAGCCTTATCCTTTGGCGCGGTCACAGCGTTCCTGCAACCCATCAGCGGCGACCTGTCTGCAAAGGATGTAGCCGAAAGGCAACCGGCAAAGCTGGCCGCTTTAGAGGCACTGTACAAAACCAGCAAACCAGCCGACTTGGTCATCGGAGGCATCCCTAACGATGAAGAAGAGCGGGTAAACTATGCCATTCACCTTCCGGGGCTTCTGAGCTTCCTGGCCCATGGCGATTTCGACGCGGAGGTGACTGGGCTCGATAAGTTCCCTGAGGAGGAGCGGCCGCCTGTGCTCATTACGCACCTTGCCTTTCAGGTGATGGTAGGCTGCGGGTTCCTTCTCGCTTTTGCGGGTTTGCTTCATATTCTCTTCAGCGTCTGGTGGAAGCATCTTTTGCTGAAGAGGTGGTGGCTAAAGTTCGTGGCCTGCCTCACCCCGCTGGGTTTCATTGCCGTGGAAGCAGGCTGGACTGTGACCGAGGTAGGCCGGCAGCCCTGGATTATCTACGGCGTGATGAAAACCAAGGACGCCGTTTCCCCGATGCCGGGGCTGCAGTATTCGTTTTATACCATACTGGTTGTTTACCTGCTGCTCACCATTATCCTGGTATGGTTGATGCGCAGGCAGATAGCCACCATCGAAACGTACTATCCTTCGGCAAGAAACATCAACGAGTAGCCTATGCTTCAGGTCATCATCATTATACTGGGGATATCCTTCATCCTGTACACACTCTTGGGTGGCGCTGATTTTGGGGCCGGCATAGTGGAAGCGTTTGCAGGCAGGAGAGGAGAAAAAACGGTGTCAAAGGCAATGGCACCGGTATGGGAAGCAAACCACGTGTGGCTGATACTGGCGATTGTCATCCTGTTTACAGCCTTTCCGTTAGTGTACGCGACCATCAGTGTGGCGCTGCACATTCCGCTTATGATCGTGCTGCTAGGTATCGTTCTCCGCGGCTCCTCTTTCACTTTCCGGCACTACGATGTGGTCCATGACGTGACCCACAAGTATTACACGCTGTTTTTTCGCGTGTCCAGCTTTGTGACGCCCATCTTTCTGGGTATTACGCTTGGTGCCATGATACTGGGGAGGATTAGCCTGGAGCTTACCGGCAGCTTTTACCAGCAGTACATTACGCCCTGGTTCAATGTCTTCTGCCTGGTGATGGGCCTGTTCTCGGCCTCCCTTTTTGGCTATATAGCGGCTGTCTTCCTGATAGGCGAGGCCGCATATCCAGATGAGCAGAAAAGATACGTGCGCCTGGCAAAAGTGTTTCTGAGCCTGACCTATATCCTGGGCGCCTCTGTGTTCGTCGCAGCCGAGGTGGAGAACCATCACCTGTTCGAAGCTTTTTATGCCTCTTCCATGAGCGTCTCCGCCTTTGGTACGGTGGTGCTCTTCACTCCCGTTATCTTTTACCTGTTTCATCACCCCAGCATTTTCTTATTGAGGGCGGCAGTCAGTGTGCAGGTCACCCTGATTATGCTGGGGTGGTTTGCCATCCAGTTCCCCATCCTAGTGTATGAAAGGAATGGCCAGCACCTTACTTTCTATAACACACAGGCACCCCACGAGACGCTATTTCAACTGGTGATTGCCTTGCTCGTCGGGCTTGTGCTCGTCCTTCCGGCCTTCTTCTTCCTCTTCAAGGTTTTCAAGCAGGGTAAAGACAAGCCGGAAAGGCTTTAGCAGGTTCTCCTGTTTTACAGCACCTCTCTCTGCTTAGGGGTGAGTATGTAATGAGGATAGCCGTCCCCCTTACCCTCTATGCTGCCGTCTCTGGTGGCATGCACTTTATGGCGCTACGGAAACAGGGTTGAGGCAGAGACAGTCGCTCTTGTGCTTGTGCTGGGAATCCTGTCTTTTACCCTCCTGGAGTATGTGGCGCACCGCATCTTCTTCCACATGCCGCCGACCAGTAGGTGGAGGGAGAAAGTCCAGTAGACTGTCCACGGTGTTCTCCATGAGTATTTTATGACAGGGACAGGCTCGCCATGCCGCCCATCCTGGGGCTCTTGTATGTGGCGCTCATTTTCATGGTCATCAGGCTTCTGCTGGGGGAGTATGAGTATGTGTATGCCTTTGTCCCAAGCCTTTTGATGGCCTATTCTGCCTACCTGCTTGTGCACTACGCGGTGCATGCCTTCCGGCCAGCATCCTTAAGGTGCTCTGGACGCACCACGCCATTCATCATTACAAAGACTTGGGGTGGCCTTCGGCGTAATCCTCTCCGCT
>NZ_JBHUOX010000063.1:0-5496 GCF_042686245.1 Pontibacter toksunensis
CAGTACCATCGGCGCGTCCGGGCTTAACTTCTCTGTTCGGGATGGGAAGAGGTGCTCACCGGAGCCATAGCCACCATTGCCTTTGTTGCGATTGCAGGCCGCAATGATGTTTTTATAGTTGTTTTGACTAGTTGGGAAAGAGAGGGAGTAGAAAGGAGCGGGCCGCTTTTGCGGCTTTGGCTCTCGCCTTGGAGAACGCGCTCGGGCAATTAGTACCGCTCGGCTGTGACATTTCTGCCTTTACACCTGCGGCCTATCGACGTCATCGTCTCTGACGGCCCTTAAGGGAGATCTCATCTTGGGGCGGGTTTCGCGCTTAGATGCTTTCAGCGCTTATCCCGTCCGAGCGTAGCTACCCTGCGCTGCGGCTGGCGCCACAACAGGTCCACCAGTGGCTCGTCCAACCCGGTCCTCTCGTACTAAGGTCAGGACCCCTCAAATCTCCGACGCCCACAACAGATAGGGACCGAACTGTCTCACGACGTTCTGAACCCAGCTCGCGTGCCACTTTAATCGGCGAACAGCCGAACCCTTGGGACCTTCTCCAGCCCCAGGACGTGACGAGCCGACATCGAGGTGCCAAACCTCCCCGTCGATATGAGCTCTTGGGGGAGATCAGCCTGTTATCCCCGGCGTACCTTTTATCCTTTGAGCGATGGCCCTTCCATGCGGAACCACCGGATCACTATATCCGTCTTTCGACCCTGCTCGGCTTGTGGGCCTCACAGTCAAGCGCCCTTCTGCTATTGCACTCTGCGCACGGTTACCAAGCGTGCTGAGGGCACCTTTGAAAGCCTCCGTTATTGTTTTGGAGGCGACCACCCCAGTCAAACTACCCACCAAGCACTGTCCCCCTTAATCAAGAAGGTTAGGCGCCAAGCAACTCAAGGGTGGTATTTCAAGGACGGCTCCACGATGCCTGGCGACACCGCTTCGCAGCCTCCCACCTATCCTACACATGAGTTACCCAGCGTCAATGCTAAGCTATAGTAAAGGTGCACGGGGTCTTTCCGTCCCGTTGCGGGTACTCGGCATCTTCACCGAGACTACAATTTCACCGAGCTCACGGCTGAGACAGCGCCCAGATCGTTACACCATTCGTGCAGGTCGGAACTTACCCGACAAGGAATTTCGCTACCTTAGGACCGTTATAGTTACGGCCGCCGTTTACCGGGGCTTCGATTCAGAGCTTCGCCTTGCGGCTAACCCCCCCTCTTAACCTTCCGGCACCGGGCAGGTGTCAGGCCTTATACTTCATCTCTCGATTTCGCAAAGCCATGTGTTTTTGTTAAACAGTCGCCTGGGCCTTTTCACTGCGGCTTCTTGCATTGCTGCAAGGAAGCACCCCTTCTCCCGAAGTTACAGGGTCATTTTGCCGAGTTCCTTGGCCGTGATTCACTCGAGCACCTTAGGATTCTCTCCTCGACCACCTGTGTCGGTTTGCGGTACGGGCGGCTGCAGCGTTAGAACGCTTAGCGGGTTTTCTCGGGAGCCTGATTAGGGACACTCTCTTCCCCCGAAGGGTCAGAGTACTTTCGGCTTTCAGCTAGTGGGGCGTGCTTTACAACCCCTCCAATACCTACGGCCTTAAACGCACTATTCCGTCAGTGCGCGGTCCTTTCACTTCTCCGTCACCGCATCGCTTGCTGCAGCCGGTGCTGGAATATTAACCAGCTGTCCATCGACCTGCGCTTTCGCCTCGGCCTTAGGACCCGACTAACCCTGATCCGATTAGCGTTGATCAGGAAACCTTGGTCTTTCGGTGTGCGGGTTTCTCGCCCGCATTATCGTTACTCATGCCTACATTTGCTTTTCCCTGCGCTCCAGCGCGCCTCGCCGGCACGCCTTCGCCGCAGCAGGGAATGCTCCCCTACCAGTGTATATAATACAATCCGTAGCTTCGGTGCCATGCTTGATGCCCGATTATTATCGATGCCCTCTCGCTCGACCAGTGAGCTGTTACGCACTCTTTAAAGGAATGGCTGCTTCCAAGCCAACCTCCTGGCTGTCTAAGCAAGTGGACCCCCTTTGTTCAACTTAGCCTGGACTTGGGGACCTTAGCTGACGGTCTGGGTTCTTTCCCTCTCGGCGCGGGACCTTAGCACCCCGCGCCTCACTGCCGCGTATGTCAAGTGGCATTCGGAGTTCGTCAGGATTCGGTAGGATGTGACTCCCCCTAGTCCTATCGGTAGCTCTACCTCCACATGACTCCACCGCGACGCTGCCCCTAAAGGCATTTCGGGGAGTACGAGCTATTTCTCAGTTTGATTGGCCTTTCACCCCTACCCACAGGTCATCCAAATACTTTTCAACGTAAACTGGTTCGGACCTCCAGTTGGTTTTACCCAACCTTCATCCTGCCCATGGGTAGATCACAAAGTTTCGCGTCTGCCCCCCCTGACTCTGCGCCCTGTTCGGACTCGCTTTCGCTGCGGCTCCGGTCCTTAAGGACCTTAACCTCGCCAGGGAGGAGCAACTCGTAGGCTCATTATGCAAAAGGCACGCCGTCACCCCACAAAAGGGCTCCGACCGCTTGTAGGCGCATGGTTTCAGGATCTGTTTCACCCCCTTATTCAGGGTACTTTTCACCTTTCCCTCACGGTACTGGTTCACTATCGGTCTCTCAGGAGTATTTAGCCTTAGCGGATGGTGCCGCTGGATTCAGGCGGGATTTCTCCGGTCCCGCCCTACTCAGGATACCACTAGGGCCAAAGAGCTTACGTGCACGGGCCTGTCACCCTCTACGGTGCACCTTCCCAGGTGCTTACACTTCAATCTTTGGTCCCACGTCGTGGTCCTACAACCCCGACACTGCCGTGACAGCATCGGTTTGGGCTGTTGCGCGTTCGCTCGCCACTACTTGCGCAATCACTCTTGTTTTCTCTTCCTCCGGGTACTTAGATGTTTCAGTTCCCCGGGTTCGCCCCCCGTAGGGTAGTGTGTCTTCAACACACTGGGTTGCCCCATTCGGACATCCGCGGATCAACTTGTATGTGCCAATCCCCGCGGCTTATCGCAGCTTGTCGCGTCCTTCATCGCCTCTGAGAGCCTAGGCATCCCCCATGCGCCCTTCTCTGCGTTCTCGACCGTGCCCCCAAGCAGGGGCGCGGTCCGCTTCTTTCTCGTTATGCATGGATTACCTCTTTCAAGGTAACCTAAACTTTACTTTTGTTTCTCTCTCTTTCCCATCATGTCAAAGAACTTTCCCTGATTGCCGACTGCCTTGCGGTTGATTGCTGGTGGGCGCTCAACACATAGTGCATCATCCTCAGGTTAGAAGTGAAAACCATCTGCTTTCACCTTGTTGTGTTTGTTGTGCTGTGTGGAGAATAACGGAGTCGAACCGTTGACCTCCTGCGTGCAAAGCAGGCGCTCTAGCCAGCTGAGCTAATCCCCCCGGTGTAGTTTAGGAGTTTATGAGTCGGGGAGTTTGGGAGTCAAGAGTATACTTACTCTCTAACTTTCTAACTCTTTAACTTTCTAACTCCTGTGAGTGGGCCTGCGTGGACTCGAACCACGGACCTCTACATTATCAGTGTAGCGCTCTAACCACCTGAGCTACAAGCCCATGAACATTAGCGCGCTCCGGGCGGCGCCTCACAGTCACCTTTCAGTAAATAAGGTTTTGATTGAATGGTTGAGACAGTTGTCTAAGGTGGCATCCGCACAGGTAAACGTGCGCCTTTCTTTCAGGAAAGCCAGGGGCCGTCTCTAGAAAGGAGGTGATCCAGCCGCACCTTCCGGTACGGCTACCTTGTTACGACTTAGCCCCAGTTACCAGTTTTACCCTAGACGGCTCCTTTGACGGTCACCGGCTTCAGGTCTCCCTGACTTCCATGGCTTGACGGGCGGTGTGTACAAGGCCCGGGAACGTATTCACCGCGTCGTTGCTGATACGCGATTACTAGCGATTCCGGCTTCACGGAGTCGAGTTGCAGACTCCGATCCGAACTGAGACCGGCTTTTTGAGATTGGCGCCCTATCACTAGGTGGCGACCCTCTGTACCGGCCATTGTAGCACGTGTGTAGCCCTAGGCGTAAGGGCCATGATGACTTGACGTCGTCCCCGCCTTCCTCGCTTCTTGCGAAGGCAGTCCCTTTAGAGTCCCCGCCATGACGCGCTGGCAACTAAAGGTAGGGGTTGCGCTCGTTGCGGGACTTAACCCAACACCTCACGGCACGAGCTGACGACAGCCATGCAGCACCTTGCTTTGTGCCCCGAAGGGAGGGGCCATCTCTGGCCCTGTCACGCGCATTCTAGCCTAGGTAAGGTTCCTCGCGTATCATCGAATTAAACCACATGCTCCACCGCTTGTGCGGGCCCCCGTCAATTCCTTTGAGTTTCACCCTTGCGGGCGTACTCCCCAGGTGGATGACTTAACGCTTTCGCTTGGACGCTGACAGTGTATCGCCAACATCGAGTCATCATCGTTTACGGCGTGGACTACCAGGGTATCTAATCCTGTTCGCTCCCCACGCTTTCGTGCCTCAGCGTCAGTTTCGGCCAAGCGAGCTGCCTACGCAATCGGGGTTCTTGGTGGTATCTAAGCATTTCACCGCTACACCACCAGTTCCGCCCGCCTCGACCGAACTCAAGCCCGCCAGTATCAACGGCAGTTCCGGGGTTGAGCCCCGGGATTTCACCGCTGACTTAACGGGCCGCCTACGCACCCTTTAAACCCAATAAATCCGGACAACGCTTGCACCCTCCGTATTACCGCGGCTGCTGGCACGGAGTTAGCCGGTGCTTATTCATATAGTACCGTCAGTTACCTTCGCAAAGGCGTTTTCTTCCTATATAAAAGCAGTTTACAACCCAGAAGGCCTTCTTCCTGCACGCGGCATGGCTGGGTCAGCCTCTCGGCCATTGCCCAATATTCCCTACTGCTGCCTCCCGTAGGAGTCTGGTCCGTGTCTCAGTACCAGTGTGGGGGACCATCCTCTCAGAACCCCTAGCCATCGTCGCCTTGGTGGGCCTTTACCCCGCCAACTAGCTAATGGCACGCATGCCCATCTTCCACCGCCAAAGCTTTAATCATCTTCGGATGCCCTCAAATGATGTTATGCGGTATTAATCCACCTTTCGGTGGGCTATCCCCCAGTGGAAGGTAGGTTGCATACGCGTTACGCACCCGTGCGCCACTAACTGGAAACCCGAAGGTCTCCAGTCCGTTCGACTTGCATGTATTAGGCCTGCCGCTAGCGTTCATCCTGAGCCAGGATCAAACTCTCCATTGTAATAGTTACTTCAAACAGCCTAAGCTGTTCATGTGTTCGTCCGACCCCGGCTTCCCTGATTATCTCCCTCTCCCCGCGACGGGGAAAGGGAACCGACGCAGTTTCTGTCCCTGCGCGGATTACCTTAAATTTTCTGTCTCAACCAATCTCTCAAAGAACGTGTCGAGGAGCTACTCTCCTCGCCTGCGGCACAGCCTGTGCCGGTGTTTTCAATCTCTTAGAACCTTTTGTTCTGGAAGCGGATGCAAAGGTAAGAAG
>NZ_JBHUOX010000064.1:0-5488 GCF_042686245.1 Pontibacter toksunensis
AGGTTTAGCAATCCTAACTTGTTTTTGATAATTTTGTCTTGAGTAGTCATGATATAATCGGGTTTAATTAATGAAATGCGTCACATTCAATTTAATTAAACTGTCAGATTATATCTTGACTATCTCAAATGATAAGTTCCGGCAGCTGCTCTATTTCGGTCCTCTCCTTCAACAGCTTTAAGGCATCCTCCCCGTTCACTGCGGTTTGCACCTCCACCACCGCCCACAGTTTCCTGAGCAACCGCTGCGTGAGGTATAAATAAGTAACATCATCATCAACGAGTAATATCCTTTTAATCACCTTCATACCTCAAATAATCTTTCCCCGGCACCTCTTCTCACTTCCCCCCGCAACGAGAATGTAGACGAAGTAGATGTTTTCTGACCTGAGAAATGTTCTATTTAAGTAGTAACACCTGCAATCTCAGTATTTTACTCCATAAGGTTCCGTAATAATTCGGCAGCGACAAAAGGACATGTGCCGTAAGCTTGTACATGTCTTTTATATATGAACATATCAGGAAATTGGAGGTAAAGCAGCTGAGTGCTTTTGAAGTCGCTCAGTGCCTGTTCTACCTTCACGCCCTGACAAAGGAGGACCATGACCTGCACCGGGAAAGCCAGTCGCTCCGGGAGGAATTGAAGGAGAGGCTGCGGGAGTTGCGGAACGAGAAAAAGAAAATGCGGGGAAGTTTGAATGCGCTGTGGCTGGCGGAAGGGTAAGTGCCCTGCCTGATGGAACAGGGGTTCTGTGCCTGTTGCTGTCTTTACCGCTGCCCTTTGAGAAAGACCTTGAAGGTGGTGCCTTCGCCCAGCGTGCTCTCCACCTCAATCTTTCCCCCTGCATCCTCCACCATTCTCTTCACGATGAACAAGCCCAGTCCTGTGCCCTCCACGTCATCCCGGAGCCTGGTGTATCGCTCAAATATCACCTCCTTCTTGTCATCCGCTATGCCACGTCCGTTGTCGCTGACGGAGAGCAGCGTGTAAGCACCTGCTTTCTCCGTCTTGACGCATATCGCTGGTGCTCTGTCCGGTGCTTTGTACTTGATGGCGTTGCTCAGCAGGTTGTAGATGATGCTCCTGACGTTCTTGCGGGACAGGGTTATCTCGGTTTCCTTTATTTCACATTCTACCTGCGCACCGGCTTCATGTATCCTGTCCGTCAGGGCAAGCCGGGCGTCTTCTATCAGGTTCTCAAAGTTCACCCGCTCTGCCTCCCTGTCGAAATCAGTGTCACTTTCCCTTATGTCCGAGAGTTCCACCACTGTGCTGCGTATGTTGTCCACAGACAAATTCAGCAGGTTCAATAGCTGCTGTGTGTCTTCTTCACTGCCCGATGTTTCCTTCAATAAACTGAGCAGACCCTCCATGTTGGAGAGAGGGCCTTTGATGTCGTGGGAAATGCTGTAGATGATGTTCTCGTACCGCTTGCTCAGCTTCTCATATCCCCGCAGCACCTCGATGCGGTCGTTGATGTCGATGAAGGTGATGATGACGCCATTGGTCCTTTTCTCCTTCTTGACGATGTAGGGCAGGATGTTCATCTGGTACCACCTTTTGTCGGTCGTCTGGATGTCTTTTTCTAGGTCCTTGCTGCTCTTAATTACCTCTTCGATGTTATCGATGATGGTGGGGAAGCGGATGTTGCTGGACACTTCGTCTATGTGCCTGCCCACGTCTTCGGCTGAGAGTTTGAAGTGCCTCATGGCAGGAGGGGTGAACTTGCGCAGAATCATGTTGGCATCGACAAAAAGCTGCGGTATAACGGTGTTGCTGAAATAGTTCTCCAACTCATCGTTCAGCTCAATAAGCTTTCTGTGTGCTTCTGTCTTTTTGGAGGGTTGTCCCATTGGTAGCGGATAAATACTTTTATTCCGAAATACACAGAATAGGGGAATAAAGTACTTATACTATCTATGTAACCACAAGCAGCGTTATCTTCTGTTCTTTTAGATGAGGCGCACAAGCGAACAGTAGCGCCAGCGCCCTTTCTGGGTAAAAAGAGGCTGTAAAGCAAAAGAGCCATTATAGGATAGAGGCTCTTTTTAATTCTGCTTTATTCAACTGTGCCTGTACGCATTCACTTTTTATGAGTTTCCGCGTAGTTAGCTAACTAGTCTATAAAGCCTGATGATGAAGCTGTCTGTTTTCTGTTGTTATTCGCTCCACCAAAGAGCCCGTATTCTCCAGGAATGCGGTCAGGAACTGCTGCTGCGGCAATGCATGTCCTGTTCCGTGTTCCTCTACCACATGGATGAGTTCTTTGCCGAGGTTTGGATCTCTCCAACAGACAGCCGGGTGGTCCTGGTGCACGGGTTTAAAGACACTAAGCTGCTGGAACCTTACCTGCACAAGATAGACATATTAGTGGTGACAGAAGGTAAATGAGAGGCTGATGGCATAATTCGCCCTCTTGCCTTCTTAAGCTGCTTGCAAACGACGCAAAAACAGGAGAGGTTCCTCAGTCTTCTCCTGAAATAGGTTGACAAAAGTCATCCCATAAAACGTGGAATTTTTGAGCTGGAAGGCGGAGGTTAGCTTGCTTGGTCAAGTCCACCCCTGTTTCGTCGGCCTGCATGCTAACCGCAACAAGACGCAACGCAGTGTTCGCTGCATCTACACATGTAGCGAAGGAGAAGTATCTTATCAATGGCCGTGCATGTTCTCAGAAGTTGAAGACGGTTCCTTTTTCTTGAGTTCGTCTACAACGCAGTCGACAGCCGCTGAAAACGTAGGGCAGACATTCTTATCGGGAATCAACTGCGGGATTATCCCTCCCTTCCGCAGCATGTGCTCCGGCTGTTTTAGAAGGCCCGTCAGAAAAACTTTTATCCCCCTTTCTTCCATGGTCCGTAGTGTTTCCTGCAGGGAGTATAACCCCGTCTGGTCAATAAAAGGAACTTCCTCCATACGGTAAATGACATGGCTTACGTCAACAACCCCTTCCGACATCTTTTGTAACCCGGACGCAAAACCAAAAAACAAAGGACCCTCGATATGCTTGACCAAAACATTTCCTTCCAACTCAGCTGGCAAACCCCTTCCCTGCCAATGCTGCCCATCGTCATAGGTAGACAGTGGTTCTATCCGGGTACGGTGTCCAATAGCATCACTCATTTTTTTCATAAAGAAGAGTGCCGCCATCACCATTCCTACACCTACTGCCGTGAGCAGATCGAGAAAAACAGTTACCAGCAACACCACAATCATAATAGCTGCATCGCCACGTGGAATTACCCTGATGTGCCTGATTCCACGAAAATCGAGGATACCAAGACCTACTGTTATCAGCAAGCCTGCCAGCACTGCCTTTGGGATCAGAGCTGCATAAGAGCCTATAGCCAGAAGAATAACTGCAAGCGTGACAGAATGGATAATGCCAGACCATCTTGATGTTCCCCCTGACCTGACATTGATGAGCGTGCGCATGGTTGCGCCTGCACCAGGCAGCCCGCCAAATATTCCGGCAACTGAATTGCCTATGCCCTGCCCGATTAGCTCCCTGTTGCTGTCGTGGCGCGTTTTGGTTACGTTATCTGCCACTACTGAAGTAAGAAGGGAATCGATGGCACCAAGTGCAGCAAGTGTAATGGCCACGCGTATGATTTGCCCGTATAGCGCCGAGTCAATTGTAAAAAGGCTGGCGACCTGCAACTCGGGAAGCCCGGTAGGAATGGAACCGATCACTTCTACATCTTTTTGAAGCACAACGGACAAAATTGTCACGCCAATGAGTGCCACAAGCGTACCAGGGACTGTTTTCGAAATACGGGGAAACAGGTAAACAATCACTACCGTCAGGGCTGCATATAGCAGTGCCCATACATTGATGTTTGAAAATGCAGGCCCGATCTGTCGTACCACATCAATTGTTGTTGGTGGCGATGGCTGGCCTATAGCAGGAAAAAGCTGAAGAAGGATGATGATCACGCCAATGCCACTCATGAAGCCCGATATAACTGGGTAAGGAATAAAGCGGATCAGTGCGCCGAGCCGTACAACGCCCATGAGCGCCTGAAAAATACCGGCGAGCAGGAAAGTGGCGACAATAGCCCCAGCTACCGCTTCGATGCTTCCGCCCATTTGAACAAACCCTGCAATGGCGGCTGTTGCTACAACAGTCATCGGTCCGGTAGGGCCGCTGACCTGTGTATAGGTTCCACCAAGAATTGCCGATATAAATCCCAGGATAATGGCGCCGTAAAGACCTGCAGCTGCGCCCAAACCTGACTGCAGTCCAAACGCAAGTGCAAGCGGTAGTGCAACAATACCGGCTGTAAGTCCTCCGAAAACATCGCCCTTTGTAAATGCAAATCCTTTCATTGTTTCGTTGTATGCTGTTAGCGGGAAAGCCCTGCTCCCCAGTGCGCAGTAAAAAAGAATGCTCCCGGCATTTCCCAGGAATACACAACGTTCAGGGCTTGCTGCTGTGGCGGAATTCATCATACGTCCAGCTGCGAACCGTTGTTGATCAATATTACTGTTGTCTATACTAAAACTAGAGCCGATTGTTATTCGGCACACTTGAACAACTGTTGATAGTGATTTGTAGCAAATGGCGTGTTCGTTGCACCGCCCTAGCAGCAAGTCCTATAGGTGTTCATTTATTCAATGGAATTGATGTCTTCTCCATCAGCTAATGTTCCTCTATCTATTTCACCCTTTTGGTTGAAACATATTGTGTAGGTACAATCAGCAAGGTTGCCATACCCACCTTGGAAGTTGTATAAATTGCCATTATATTAAGTTCTGTATCCTCGAAAGGAAATACACCTGGAACTTTTCCTGCTCCATAAAATCTGACTGGCATTTGATGTTATAGCCATTTATGCTCAAGAGCGTAGGTCCTTTCAAGAAGCCTCCCTTTTTATTATTGTAACTGAAGTGACGCTGCACCATTTCGAGTTGCTCAGGGTTGGTCCCTGGAAAGGTACCCTGCTTCCATCAGTTTTGAAGTTGTCTTGTCCTGATATAGGTTGACAGCAACCGTCCCAGGAAACGTCACCCGTCCTGAAATATCTTGGCTAACTGTTGTTAATTACCCCTTTTTTTCAGTTTTGTCAATGAGAAGCGGCTCATATACAACATGCTCTAACCTGCACTACTTCTGTACATGCTCTACTTTGGGGACTTGCTTTTAATTTTTGGCATTTCACTCTCTCGTAAGTAATAGGGAGCTGCAAATTGATTTCCATCAGGTAGTTTTATTGTTGCTGCACCTCTTTCCGGTCTAAAGAATCAATATCCAGGTTATCGAAAAATCGCTGTAGGTTTGCCTAATTTAAAGAAGGCGATTCAGCCTTAAAATAGATAATAAACGTACTGCCTTGCCCCAATTCACTTTCTACCTTGATATCACCACCGGTAGCATCTACTATCTTTTTAGCCAGGAACAACCCAATGCCCTGGCCTTCCACATCGTGGTTGATTCGTTCGTATTTCTTAAAGATTTGTTCCTGGTTACGCTCTGATATCCCCATTCCAT
>NZ_JBHUOX010000065.1:0-5467 GCF_042686245.1 Pontibacter toksunensis
CTTGATGGCGAAGATGATCTGCGCCTCGGTGAACTTTGATTTCTTCATGGCAATTCGCTTTTAAGACTATACGATTATTGCCCGCTTTCTCTACTTTACAACGGTCCGGTTTTTCGGGGGGAGGTCACCTTTTCAATGCTTCAGTAACAGCTTCCTTACAAGCCTTAGGTAGCGCAGAAGCCAGGTTTGGGAACCGTTATGTACATTATCAGCAGGGTGGTGCAGCCACTGGTTTCAATGGAGAAAAACCGTATCGGGAGCATATTTTCCCGGAGGATAGGCTGAGGCTACTGGCTTTGTTCAGGTACTGGAACGTGATTCATTTCTTTTATCCCCATCATAGTCTGTTAGACCGTCCGTGGGAGGAGGAGCTCTTAACTTTTATTCCACTTTTTGTTGCAGCCTCTGATGCGGCTGCTTATCATGCCACCGTAGCTCGTTTAGTGGCCCGCATCAATGACAGCCACGGTGCGGCAACAAGCCCCCTGCTAAACTACGGGCAAAAGCGAAGCATCCCCTTTGAGGTAGCTATTGTGGAGGGGAAAGCCGTTGTGGCAAAAGCAATAAATTCTTCCCTTGCCCGAGAGAGCCTGCTACAGGCAGGGGACGTAATTCTGGAGCGGAACGGTATGCCGATAACCGTTCTCCTGGATAGCTTGCGCTCTTTCCACGGGGCTTCTAATGAAGAGGCTTTGTTAGAGAAGCTGGCTCCCTTGCTACTTTATGTGGATGGGCCACAGGTGAACCTTTTAGTCCAGCGCAGCAGGGAGCAATTGGTTTTGCGGGAGAAGACCTATTTGGGGAAGGAGATTTATTCACAGCAGCTTACCCCAGGGCTTCCTTCCTGGGAGAAGTTAAAAAACAATATCGGTTACATAGATCTAAGGCGGCTGAAAATAACTGAAATAGCCCCGGCCATGGAAACTTTGATGGCATGCCCTGTAATTATATTCGACTTGAGAGGCTACCCGGAGTTTTTGCTCTATGACTTAGCCGCCTATCTGCTGCCGACAGCCCGTCATTTTGCTAAACTGGTCTTTGCTGATCTTGACTATCCTGGTTCCTTCAGGGTCGGCCTATTACCCCCCGCTGGCCCCGCCCGCCCAAAACAAGAGTATTACAAAGGAAAAGTAGTTGTACTCATTGACCAGAAAACCTTGAGCCGGGCAGAGTTTACAGCTATGGCCCTTCAAGCCGTGCCTGGTGCTACCCTGATTGGCAGTCCAACAGCTGGTGCCGATGGCACTAACACCCATATTGCTTTACCAGGAGGAATCATAACTTCGTTTTCTTGCCAGGGAATATTATATCCGGATGGAAAACCTACCCAAGGAAAGGGGATTCAACCTCATATATCAGTGAAACCAACAATTGCAGGAATCAAAAACGGAAAAGACGAAGTGCTAAATAACTCAAGTTGCGGGATATAAAAATCTGTTCTGTCAGTGACTTTAGCACGTTTTAGGGTTACCACACTCCTAAAATGAGACTAGCCATGACAGAACAGACTATAGCAATATACTGCTTTATCGACGACTTCTTTCTTTCCATCGGCAGAAAAGACGATACCCACTGCAGGCTCTCCGATGCAGAGCTTTTGACCACTGCCCTTGTAGCGGCCCGTTTCTTCTACGGCAACCTCCACTCCGCCTGCGCCTACATGCGGGAACACCACGGGGTGCAGATGATAGACAAGTCGGGCTTTACCCGCCGCCTGCACGGGCTCAGGGAGCAGCTGATGGCCCTTTTTCTTGCCCTAGGACAAAGCCTCAGGCAGCTCAACACCTCCTCGCGATACCAGATAGACTCCTTTCCGGTAGCCGTGTGCGACAACATCCGCATCGCCCGCTGCCGCCTGCTCAGGGGCGAGGGCTACCGGGGCATGTGCGTGAGCAAGCGGCGCTACTTCTACGGCTTCCGGGTACAGCTCATCGCCACAGAAGGAGGCCTGCCGGTTGCCTTCTACATCCACGCAGGCTCCTTTGCCGATGTGACCGCGCTGAAGGCCATGCCCCTGGACCTGCCCGAGGGCAGCTGCCTCTACGCCGATGCCGGCTATACCTGCTATGAGGTGGAGGACCTGCTGGCAGAGTGCGATGGGGTGGAGCTGCGTGCTTGCCGCAAGAGCAACAGCACAAGAGCAGATAAACCGCACATGGCCTTTCTAAAGAACTACTACCGCAAGCGCATCGAAACCACCTTCAGCGGCATCACAGGACTTTTCCCTAAGAAGATTCATGCTGTCACAGCCGAAGGATTCATCTTAAAGCTCATTCTTTTTATATTCGCCTATACCTTGAATCAAGTCATCGAATAACTCGCAACTTGAGTTAAATAGAGCTATAATTTTCCTAGAACAGATAAGATAAGCAAGAGAAATGTTGGAAAATGTTGGAATTCATTATAAACCGTTGATCAAAATAAACCCCTGCCAACCAATCTTAGCAGGAAGACTTAATAGCGCTTCGCCCTTCTGCTACTCAAACCGTTAGCTTGCTCTACAGTCGGTCCTGGTGAACATGAACTGTGTTAAAAGTCAAGCTTAACAGGAGTAAATTTATTAAAATCAGCCTGATAAGGTTTGCCTGATTTAACAATGGCAAAAGCCTGCTTGAGCAGCTTATTAGAGACAGCAATTAAAGCTAGCTTTCCATTTTTACCCTTGGCCACGAGCCGCTCGTAAAGAGCCTTGCAGGCGGCGTTCGATATCTTAGCCGAGAAGCTGCACATGAACAGCTTGCTTCTAATCAGGCCACCTCCCATCTTGGTGATGAGCACCTTGCCTCTGACACTGGTGCCAGAGGTATATTCCCGGGGTGAGAGACCGGCCTTGGCAATGAGCTGCCGATAGCTGCCCACTTTCCTAAAGCCTCCGGCAAATAGCAGAAGCATGCCCGCCGTCTTTCTGCCAATGCCGGGAATGGAGGAAAGCAGCCTGATCTCCTTTTCATATACTGCTTCCAAGGCATCAAGCATTTTATCCTCCATTTGCCGGACCTGCTTTTCAAGCATCTTCAGCGTCTGCTTCAAGCTTTTTACTGCCAACGCACTAACCACCGGCTGTCGCTCCAAAGCCTCAATAGCGTTAATAACCATGGTTTTCTGCTTTATCAGCTGCTCGATAACCTGCTCCAACTGCCTGCATTCCACAATAATCCGCTCCTCTGGCTGCCAACATACCGCTTGGTTCTGCTCTCCGTAGCGCATAATCCACTGGGCGTCCTTCCTGTCGCTCTTTCCCTTACCCAGGTGCATCTGGATGTAGCGCCTGATGACAACAGGATTCACCACGACTACTCGTGCTCCCTGTTCCACCAGGTAGTAAGCCAACTGCAGGTAGTATATACCGGTGGCTTCCATCACATACAGGCTGTCCGGCCCGCAGCGCTTGACCAGTTGCTTAAAACCAGTTTGCTGTTTTTTGGCTCCAGGTGTTCCATCTTCCCGTCTGCCAGGTGGCAGACAGCCAGCGAGTCTTTGCTCACATCGATACCTACTACTTTTTGTCTTGCATGTGTGTCCATAACGTAAGTGGTTGAATAAATGTAAACCGGGTATGTTAGAAGAGGAGACTATGGTGGCTTTCTCTATCCTGATGCAAGCTTTCAAGCCTAATGGAACTGTCCGAAGTAACCATAGAAAAGGGCGGGGATTCTCATGTTCAACTGGTTCTCAAGACCACATAACTGGCAAAATCTTTATCCCCCCTTTCTGCTCTTTGTTTACAAGTTAGTGCATAAAGCCAAACATAGGATAACTGACCTTATGGGAGAAACCGCCCTCACAGCCGGATCGGGGCCAGAGCTTCGGTTCTTTTCCTCTAACCTCTCCTCTCCAAATCTGATGGTCATGTCCGTGCTTGCTGTGTATAGCAGGTTAGACGATAGACCCTACACCATATGGGTACTGAATGTTATATGAAGCAGTACAGTTATAGTGCTATGGAGCGGCCTATGGGATGACAGCGTTCTGCTGTTACACGGCCTCTGATAATGCTTCTAACTCTTCGCTTGATTTCCTGCTGACGCTTAACGAGGGAACTGACCAGGTGGTTTTTGCTTTCGATACCGCCGCTACCCGCTTTACTTTTCTCAATCCTGCCTTTGAAATAGTTTGGGGCAAGAGCCGGAAGGAGGTCATGGATGCCCCTGCTTCTCTAAGGAAAGACATTCATCCGGAAGACGGGTTACATGTGCAGCACGTTTACCACGAGCTGCTGGAGGAGATACTGGTGAGTGAGGTAGAGTTCCGCATCATACGCCGTAACAAGAGCGAGCGGTGGGTTTGCCTCAGACCCCGGATGACAGAGGAGCAGCTCATCATCGGTTATGCCCAGGACATCACTGCCCAAAAGGAGTACAATGATGTTCTCAAAAAGTTCTCCGATATAAAGAATGCTATTCTCACTATCCTCTCGCATGACCTGGCAGGCCCGCTGGCCATGATTCAGAACCTGTCTGCGATGCTGAGGGATGGTGCAATAACTGATATCGACCAGTGTAAAGTACAGCAAGTACTAGGCATCATTGAAAGAAGCAGCAAGCAGGGCGTGCAGCTGATTCAGGATTTTGTGAAGCAGGAGTTCCTAGAGTCCGCTAACGTGGAGTTGATTAAAAGGCGGGTGGACTTAGCTGGTGCGCTGAAAGAAGTCATGGAAGAATACCAGACAAACCCCCTGCTGCCCCAGAAGGTTCTCCACTTCGTTACTTCCGGCGACACCGATTTTGTGTACCTGGATGACAACAAGTTCATGCAGTGCATCAACAACCTGTTGTCAAACGCGATAAATTCACTCCGGATGGCGGGGGGATAACCCTTGCGTTGGAGGAAAAGGAAGAACAGTGCTCATCAAAATCACGGACACGGGTAAATGTGGCTAGTGAACCAGTGTTGCTATAACGGAATTACAAGCCTTTCCCTGTGCCTCTTCCTGAAAAAAGTTGTCCATCTAACCTAGACTTACCAGACGCTATGTGCAAAACAGCTTTCACAGCCTGCCTCGCAGATACAGGTCTGTGCTATTTTTTTACAGCCAATTGCCTGAATTTAGAAGGACATAGGTAACCTGACTCTTTGAGTAATACTCTCCCTCTCCTGGAGGACTTCTTTTTCTCTCTATAGAAACAACCACCACAACGATTCGTAATAAGGATAGTCTTAAATAAAATTTAGATTAGACTAAATATTTATTTTCACCGCTTTAATTAGATTTATCTTTGTTCCAACTACACCGCTATGATGACACACCTACGCTTGCTTCTCACCTTCGTGCTGCTCATGGCCGCATTCACATCGCAGGCACAAACAGCCGCTATATCAGGAAAAGTTACTGTTGACGGTGTACCGGTAGCCTTTGCCAGTGTGGGCCTGGCCGGCACAGCAAAGGGAGCAACCAGCGATGCCTCCGGATTCTATCTCATCAGCCAGTTGCCTAGCGGAACTTACACCATAAAGGTGTCTGCAGTGG
>NZ_JBHUOX010000066.1:0-4863 GCF_042686245.1 Pontibacter toksunensis
TCCTTTGCCTTCTCTGTCTTCAGGAGGTAGGGAATCAGCCCGAGCCTGATTTTCTCAACCGCCTCTTTCCGGTCTTCATCGTCCGTGGCGGTGGCCTGCCTGATGTACTGCTTCACCTCATTCATCCGGGAGAAGGCATCCCGCCCCTCAAACTGGAGCTTGTACTCACGGCCTCCGCTTCCCGTGGTCTGCGCTGTAATCAGGATGTAGACGTTGGCCTGAAAACGGTCATTCACATAGTCCACGAA
The DNA here is from genome assembly GCF_042686245.1 of Pontibacter toksunensis. Taxonomy (NCBI): domain Bacteria; kingdom Pseudomonadati; phylum Bacteroidota; class Cytophagia; order Cytophagales; family Hymenobacteraceae; genus Pontibacter; species Pontibacter toksunensis. Next base: position 249 of record NZ_JBHUOX010000066.1, read on the forward strand.
AGGTATCTCCCGCCTGATGTAGTCCCTGTCGCAGTAGGTTTGGCAGTCCAGGAAAACGCGCAGGTTGTCGACTTTTTCCGCAGGGGACTGCGCAAGAGAGGTGCTGACGCAAAGAAGCGCGAGCAGGAGATGGAAGATTGTTTTTCATATGACGGAATCATAGTAAAGTGGCAAAATGGAGCAGGAGATGCAAGCTTTACTTGAATTTACACAATTATTCTGTTATACATAGCTTTTGTATATTCATAAAATATTAATATCCGTTGTAATAAAAAATGAAGCGGCAGATGCCGCAGAACTTACTTTACCTATGGAGGAGTCTCATATTTTGATTTAAGATAAAAAGCATACCTATGAAAGCGAAACAGTTTATCCTCTGTCTGCTCCTGTTGGTGGCCTTTACTGAGGGGAAAACCCAAACATTAAACGGAAGGCTTTTAGAAGTACCCACTTTGGACAGGGAAGGGCTGCCGAGTGAAGTGCTGAAAGTTGACATGTACGACAAGGACTGCATCCATGTGGTAGACGGCTTGGTAGCCTCCTACAGGGACGTTGTTTCCAACCAGCAACTGGTGCATTTTGAGCGGGCAGCGAGCAGGGAGAAGCTGACGGAACTGGGGTTCAAGGACGGGCAGTGCGTCATAGTCAAATCTACCGCTGACCTTGACATTGAGAACTACATCTACAGGCAGGTGCACGAGCAGGTACAACAGGTTGGCATTGAGTATAAACTGCCCATTGCCGTAAACGGAAAGCTCCTCCCTTCCTACACCGACAGACGGAATAAGCTAAGCATAATTAAGCCTGAGCAAATAAAGAGGGTCAAGTTCCTCAACAAGGCGGAGGCGCAGGGCAGGTATGGGGACAGGGTTGTCTTTGGCTTGATAGAAATTACAGTGTAGGAAGAGAACAACCTGCCGACACAGCAGCCAAAGCCGTGGGGCATAGTCTGATTATAAAACTGAGGGCGCAGGCAGAAACGTCTGCAAAAAAACAGGAGGGGCATGCTCTACCATTATCATAAGTTGTCTACATGAAATTCAAGCTATTTAAAAAGAAACCAGCAGCAGAAACTAAGAAGAAAAAGAGCTTTGCCCGTGAGTGGGGAGATGCCATTCTCTTTGCCGTAGTGACTGCCAGCCTGATAAGGTGGGGAACGGTGGAGGCCTACACCATTCCCACACCTTCCATGGAGAGGTCGCTGCTTGTCGGGGACTACCTGTTTGTGAGCAAACTGCACTACGGACCACGCACGCCCATTACACCTTTGCAGGTGCCGCTTACGCACCAGACTATCTGGGGCACAAACATTCCCTCTTATTCAGATGCCATTCAGCTACCCTCTTACCGACTGCCCGGCTTCTCTGATGTAGAACACAACGATGTGGTGGTTTTTAACTTTCCCCCAGAGAAACATCACCCCACGGAACTTCGCACCAACTATATCAAGCGTGCTGTCGGCTTGCCAGGTGATTCTCTTGAGATTCGTGGCAGGCAGGTGTTCATAAATGGCAACCCATTGGCTATGCCGGTGCAGGAGCAGTATAAGTACTACATCAAAGCAGACCAGCGACTGAGTGAGAAGTTCTTCCTGGGCAGAAACATCAGGTTGCATGATGTGATGCTTTGGGATGAGGGATACGTCATTGATGCCACTCCTGAGCTGGCTGCACAGCTCAAATCGCTTGACTTCATAAAGGATGTTGCGCTGTGGGAGCAAACAGACGCTCCCGGGGATGTTTTCCCACAGTCAAAAAGCCTGGACTGGAACAAGGACAGCTTTGGTCCGCTGTACATCCCCCGAAAGGGAGCTACCGTAGCCATAACACCCCAGTCCCTGCCATTTTACCAGAAGGCAATTTTGGCCTATGAGCATAACGAAGATGCAGCTGTTAGAGACGGGAAATTGTACATTGGCGGCAAAGAGGCAGAACAGTACATCTTCAAGCAGGACTATTACTTCATGATGGGCGATAACCGGCATAACTCCCTTGACTCCCGTTACTGGGGTTACGTGCCGGAAGACCACATTGTCGGAAAAGCAGTCTTTATTTGGATGTCATCAAACGAGTATGGTGGCCTCTTTGACAAGATCAGGTGGGAAAGAATTCTCAATACTGTTGAATAAGCAAAAGAATTAAGAAGAGAGGGAAGATAAACAAAAGCTCTGCTAAGGCAGGAATGGTTTTGATTCCGCAAGCGTAAGATAAGTTTGATATTACTTTGTCCTACTTGGGCCAAAGCTGTTTTAAAGACCTGTAAAGTTTAACCTCTTTAAGCTCACCATCATGAAACGCCTCGTTCTCTTTCTTCTTTGTGCACCGCATGCTTTAGTAGCACAAACCATTTTTACAGGTAATGTTCAAAACGGTTCAGGGGATAAAATCTTTATTGCTCACCCCATAGAGGGACATTATAATACAACCATTCAAGAGGTGGAGTTAGACCAGCAGGGCAGTTTCTCCCTAAGCTTACCCATGACGACAGCTGGGTTCATCTACTTCAGGTTTAACGGGTACAGTGGAAGAGTCTTTGCAGAACCAAACAGCAAGGAATCTATCAGCTTAGATAAAACGGCACCTGGCAACACCCTCACCTTTTCGGGAGAGCATGCGAAAGAGAATGCCTTCCTGCACTCGCTCAAACGTGAGAAATCAATCAACGGCAGAGCCAGTTCCCCCCTTGCGCGGGAGCTTCTGAAAGACTCTGTTTCAGAGACAGTCCTGCGGAAGGTGCTGCAACTAAGGGACAGGGAGCTAAAGGAACTGAAAGCCTTCGCTCAGAAAAACAGGAAATCCAAAGCCTTTGTTGAGTCTGTAGAACAGGACATTCGGTACTATTACCTGGCTGTGTTTGGGGAGTTAGCAGTGAACCAGTATATGCTCAAAGAAAGGGGGAGCCCCTCCTTCTTCAATGCCGCCTGGGGTGATACCTGGACGAAGGCCATGCACCTGGAGCCAATATCCAATGACAAGGCACTGGCAAGTTCAAACTACGAGCTCTTCATTCGGGAGTACTTTGACTGGTACCAGGACATGTACTTAAAGCAAATGCCCCAGGATGTTGACAGCAAGCGAGGGGAGCATTTTTTAAAAAAAGAGAAGCAGATGAAAGAGTCGCTCACTGGCCAAGCACTGGAAATCAGTTTAGCAGCAATGATTCGGTTGGGAGCCATTCAGAAAAGATATGAGCCTGCTTTAGTAGAGCTTTACAACCGTTTTGCGGCTGAGTACCCCCAAAGCCCTTACACCCCGCATCTAAAAGAAGTGGTGGACCCGATTGTGGCGTATTGGGAGGCCCAGAAGAAGGAATTGGCAGAAGGAATCAGATTTCCGAGCAACTATGAAGGTATAAATTCGCTTCAGGAGCTTTTGGCCCCTTTAAATGGGAAAGTAGTGTTTGTGGACCTTTGGGCAACATGGTGCGGCCCTTGCAAGGAAGAGTTCCGCTTCAGTGAGCAACTGCAACGGTTTTCCAGGGGAAAAGACATAGAACTGCTTTACGTTTCCATGGACAAGCCAGAGCGGGAAAGCAGCTGGAAGGAGATGATTAAGTTCTATAACCTTAAAGGGCACCATGTAAGGGCAAACGAGCAACTGGAGAAGGAGATTCTGGAAAAGTTCGGCAAGAACGGAGTTCTGCCTATCCCTCGTTACGCAATTGTGGATAAAAAAGGGAACATTGCCGTTCTGGATGCAAAAGAACCAAGTACAACCAAGGAGCTGTATGAGCAGTTAGAGCTGTACTTAAGAAACTGAAAAGTAAAAGAAAAGAACCAACCGCTAATGGTTCCATACAGGCGGTCTTGGTGAACATAAGAGGCATTATTGGCCATGCTCTAGCTACCTTCTGTTCCATTTATTTTTTTAGTTCAACCTTCTCTTCATCCCAACATCCTCACTTTTGCTGGTACAGCGATGTCACAACAGGGTACTATGGCATTTCCATAGTTTTCGCCACCGACCGCCACCATGTGTAACTTATAAGTCTAAATATTCGTAAATAACTATATATTATATTGATTATATAATAGCCCCTTACAACTATGGCGATAGCTCTGACTTTGACTGGCCTCATCTTACTGGTGTGCACCCTGTGCAGCGCCTTTGTTCTGTTCCTAAGTCATGAGGAAGAGCCGGACAGAGGCTACGGCTGGGTACAGAAACCCGATGCCCCTCTTATGCGCATTGCCTCAGGGGGTGAAGTGGAGAATGCCCCCACGCACCTGCCTCAGACCATGGAGAAGGTTGCAACAGGCTCCTGAATCGGATGACTACTATGGCCGGGTCTGAAAGGAAACAGCATCACTGTTTCGTCAGATTCCTCTAAAGCGGTACCTACACCTACGCCAGCTCTGAAATGTAAAGCGGTTCCAGGTAAGGCTCCAAGCAGCTGCTCTCTTCAAACCAAGCGCACGGTGCCTGGGGTTTCAGGCCTACTCCCCACTCTTTCCGAAACTGCCTCCTGCAGAGATAGATTATATTATACTATCTATATATTAGGAGAATTGATTACTTTTGGCTGGCTCCTGTGGAAGTCCCCTTGGAGTCACTGAAAACCAACCGATTCAACTTAAAAACAGAGGGTGCAGACATGAAACTGACAAAGGTATTAA
>NZ_JBHUOX010000067.1:0-3882 GCF_042686245.1 Pontibacter toksunensis
ATGACATGAGGGGTGCCCTCGTGAAGCGGATAGCCGCCGGGGCGGCCGAAGGCGGCAGGCGCTATGAGCACACCCTCTCTGTAGAAGGTATGGGCAAAGGCCTCTACCTGGCCAGACTAACAACCCGAAACATAACTCAAACAGCTAAGATGGTTGTGCAGCGATAGAGACTACATAAGTTATACTTAACCCTTACACTTGCGGAGGACAAAGTTGGAAAATCACACGCCCTGCATTAGGCTGATATGCAAGGCGTGTGATTTTTTTACAATGAGACAGCACAAAAATCTATTGTAAATATGAAAGATAATTTTCCAAAAGCTGCCTCTTTTTATACCCATCCGGCATAAAGTTATTATGCAGTTGTTGTTTGAATAACTTTTCAGACAATAACTGCACAGTGCCTTTACCCCCAAGAAAACTATGTTCATGTACAGCATTCTACTTGGCTGAGCCTAGCTAGCACACCAAGGCTATGGAACATATAGTATGGTGCCGCTGAATAACCTGTTACAGTTACAAAGTTCGAAGCCTTTCTGCCAACGCCACTTTAAAACTTCAGAAAATACTGCTTCATGTTACATAAAACTATTTAGGAACTTCCTTGGCAAAATATAATAATTCAAGATGCAAAATTTATTCTCCCTTATCGAACTTATATCCACCTCCCATTTAATGCCTTATACTAAATTTTATAAGTTATAACTAAATAAAGATAAATTATAAATTATATTAATACGTAATCAAGAATAACATTAATCCTAAATCTTCTTAAACCGACCTGAAGACAATGTCGCCCTATACCTGCTTATAAATCACTGATAAAGCACACAAGACAGCATCTTACCAAACTCTCAAACAAAAAGCTTTAGATATGAAAATATTTACATCTTTACTTGCATTACAATTGCTCCTGACCCTGATTTGTTTACCTGCAGCTGCTCAAGAGCCTATACTGGGGTGGGAACAACGCTACGATGGCCAAGGTAGTTGGGCTGATGAACCCACTGCTATGGCGGTGGACGAAGAAGGTTATAGTTATATAACCGGTACCAGCAGAGGAGTTGGTATCGTTAAAATCATCACCATCAAATATTCTCCGACTGGCCAGCAGGTTTGGGCAGTTAAATCTGAAGTTGATGCCACTGCCAGAGCTGTTGCTGTCGACAATGCCGGCAGCGTATATGTTACCGGCTTTAGTGAAGATAGTAACACAGGGGCAAACTTTATCACCTTCCGCTACGATGCCACTACAGGCGAACAAGTATGGAGCCAACAATACGATGGCCCCGACAACAATTTTGACTTTCCTGTTGCCATTGTCGCCAATAACGGCAGTGTTTATGTTACCGGCGACAGCTTTGATAATGAAACCAAGTCTGACTACGCAACCGTCCGATACGACGCGGCCACCGGCGAAGAACTATGGGTGATGCGCTATAATGGTCCCGATAACCTCTTAGATGAAGTGAAAGACATTGCTGTAGATGAGACAGGTGGGGTATACGTAACGGGCAGAAGCTATGAAGCCTATGCCACCATACGCTACGATACTGAAACAGGCGAGGAGGTATGGGTGAAGCGATACAGCGGTTTAGGAACCGGTTTGAATATAGCCTCAGCCATTGCTGTTGATGATGCTGGAGGCGTGTATGTAACGGGCTCCAGCAGTGGCGACTATGCCACCATCCGCTACGAAGCCACCACCGGTTCTGAGACCTGGGTAGCGCGGTATAACGGTTCTGATTATGGCTTTGACGATGCTAAAGACATTGCTGTTGATAACAACGGTGGCGTGTACGTAACAGGCTCCAGTGCCGGCGACTACGCCACAGTCGGCTATCATTCAGAAACGGGTCAGGAGGTTTGGGTTAAGCGGTATAACGGCCCTGATGGCGGCAATGACGAAGCTAAATTTATAGTTTCTGACAATGCCGGTGGCGTAACGGTAAGTGGCAGTAGCCCCGGCTACCAGAGCGGCACCGGCATTGACATTGCCACCGTACATTACACTGCAGAAACGGGTGAAGAGAAGTGGGTGCAGCGCTACAACGGGCCCGCCAACGGCAATGATGAAGTCAGGGCGATGGCTACCGACATGGCCGGCAGCATCTATGTTACAGGATCGACAAACTCCGATATCGTGACAATCAAATACCTTATTGCAACAGGCCAGGAAGCATGGATGCAGTATCATGATGAAACGGGAAGCCTGATAGATGAACCCGTGGACATGGCTGTGGACAAATCGGGCAACAGCTACGTGACAGGCACCAGCAGAGGAGTTGGCTTTGAAAACATCACTACTATAAAATATGATCCTTCAGGCCAGCAGCTCTGGGTTGCAAAATTTGAGGGCACTTCCAGCGCAAGAGGCATCGACATAGACGAGGCAGGCGGCATATACGTAACGGGCAGAAGCACCAGCAGCGGCACCTCCTCAGACTATATTACCATCAGGTACGATGCCGAAACAGGTACTCAGACCTGGGCCACCTTGTACAACGGGGCTGCTAATGGTACAGACGAAGTCAGTGCCATTGCTGTTGACGAGGCTGGTGGAGTTTACGTAACAGGCAGAAGCATCAGCACCTCTTCAGACTATGCTACTGTCCGCTATAATACCGCCACCGGAGAAGAAACATGGGTCATGCGTTATAATGGCGCCACTGATGGCTATGACCAGCCCACTGCAATAGCCGTGGACCGTACCGGTGGTGTATATGTGACTGGATATAGTGACAACAACGGCAACCAGGACTATGCTACCATCCGGTACGATGCCGCCACCGGGCAGGAATCGTGGGTGCAGCGGTATAGTGGGGCTTCGAACGGTTTTAGTGCTGATCAGGCCACTGCCATAGCCGTTGACAACAATGGCGGTGTGTATGTTACCGGCTCCAGTTTCGGCGAAGGCACCGGTCCGGACTATGCCACTGTGCGATACGATGCCACTACCGGAAACGAAACTTGGGTTACGCAGTACAATGGTCCTGCCAACAAAACAGATGAGGCCACTGCCATAACTACAGACAACAGCGGTGGCGTGTACGTTACCGGCTCCAGCACAAATGAAAATACAGCTCCGGACTTTGCCACCGTCCGCTACGAAGCCGCCACGGGCGAAGAGACCTGGGCACAGCGTTACAACGGTCCTGCCAACGGCTTTGATGAGGCCCGGGCTATAGCCGTCGACAATGTGGGGGGAGTATACGTGTCAGGCAGAAGCATCAATACCTCTCATGACATTGCCACCATCCGCTACAGTACGTCCACCGGCGAAGAGACGTGGGTTGAACTATACGATGGGGCAGACAACAACGATGAAGAAGTGAGAGCCATCGCTGTTAACAGCGATGGCAGTGTTTACATCACCGGCTTTACCTTTAGCCCTGTTACAGGCAACGACTTCCTGACCATCAAGTACAGCCAGCAGACAATCGAGTGCCCGGCTACTGCCGATGATGCCATTGCAGGCAGTTCCACCGTTGCGGCGGGCACTGAAGGCGCTGTGTACTATTTATCTGGTCCCGCCCCGCTTTTTACTGTGTGGAGCATCACCGACAGCGAAGGTAATTCTCTTACTGATTTCACCGGCCAGGACAGCCCTACCATCTCCGTCGACTGGCCCTCTGCTCCAGATTTTTACAGGATAAGCCTCACCTACGTTACACAAGAAGGCTGCACCCTCAGCACCGCACCTCTTTACGTGCACGTGTATGCCCCCGACGCCGGCTTTGTGACCGGTGGCGGCAGGATAGAGTCACCCGCCGCCCCTGCCTATGAATTTATGCAAACCAGCAAAAGGGCGCACTGGAGCCTGGTGGCCAGGTACAGCAAAAGGAACGGGGAAGAGGACCAGGTGCAGGGTTCGACCATGCT
>NZ_JBHUOX010000068.1:0-3596 GCF_042686245.1 Pontibacter toksunensis
TTCACGACCAAAGGCATCAAAAACAAAAAAGAGACATCCAACTCCTGGAGGCCGGAGCCTCTCTTTCAGGTGTCAGCGAAGCTGACGAAAACAAAGTAGCCCCGCTGGGCAGGGCTACACAAGATGAGCATCCAGTACCTACCGGTCAGGAGCTCTCTTTCAGGTAAGGTGAAGATAAGAAAAATTCAAATTAATCGCTTGCTTTTAAGACAGAACCTTAAGGCTTGCTTCCATTGGCAGGAGGCTTTTTTAAGCGGCTCTTATTCTTTATTCTATAACGTCGTTCCCAGCCTGCTTTTATCACACACCTTGGAAAAGATAGCGCAAGCCATTAACCATTGATGATCAACGAAACGAATGTTTAAAATAGCTTCGGAGAAGGTGAAGCAAAGGAGATTGAACTTGATGATGATTAGCGTTTTATTTTTTGTTTATTTTCCGGATAATATTATCATGAAATCCCGCCAATGGAGTGCCAGCCAACGCTGTGCGTTGCTCTGAAGAGGTGAGTTTCTCACAGAAGAATGACAAGAAGCTTTGCTGTAGTTTTACGTTGGGCGACTCCTGCCCTATTGGAACTTCCTGGCGCTGCTTCTGTTTTTAGGTGCGCAGGCAAAGCGCTTCCAAAGCTGTTTCCCCACTGCAGGCTGTTGATTTAGGGCTTCCCTCTCCCCAATTACACAAACTTTAACCAGGAGCTGTTTTCCTGATAATCTACTACAACCTCCGTCCCATTAGAGCTGTTAAAGGAGGAAGCCAGGGCCGCTATTTCTTGTTTGACGGACACGATGCAGTTGTCAACTAAATCCTGCCTAAACCCCCGGACAGCAAGCTCCATTACATAGCCTACACAGATAATCCTGCCAAGGATTTTACCCAAATCCACCATTTTGCGCTGCGGTATGGATTCATCCAGCCTGAAGTTTATTTCATCTTTGAAAGAAAGGCAGGCCTCGGAGGTAAGGTTAAAACCCTTGAGGAAATCAAATAAATGCATTTGCTTTTGTTTTTTCATTAGCCGGAGAATCATATCTGCTATCTGGGTGTAAAGCATTTCATTTGATCCCTCAAAAATCTGGAACGGACGGCTATCGACAATTCCCCGCCCCCCAATATGCTGTATCCTATAGCCATTGGCGCCCGAAAGCTGAACCAGTATCTGGGATGATTCCTGCATCAAATCTGATACGACAGCTTTCATACTATTGGCCTCCAATCCTTCTGAAGCCAGGTTATGCTCAATCCCACTAATGTCGCTGCTTCTGGCGCACATGGCAGAACAAATTGTAAAAGCTGACTGTAATCTGCTTATTTGAAACTGGACCTGGTCAAAAGCCAGTAAATTAGATGCCCCTACAATCCTGTTTTCACAATGATGTAATGCCTCATCAAGCATTCGCTGAATAAAACCCATACCCATGCCAGGAAACTGCATCCTGCTTCTATGCAAAATATCCAGCATCATTTTAATGCCAGTTGATTCGGGTTTTAATTTATAATTTACTGGAACTTCAATATCTAATTTATTCAGCCCATACGGGATCATGTAGAGGCCTAGATTATCGTAATACTCTTCTACTATAATCCTTTGGTTGTCCTGTGTGTTGTCGGTAATAAAAAAATCGATATCTCTCTTCAATTCTCCATCACTGCTTTCCTGCCTGCAGGCGATTAACCAGTAGTCGGCCATGCCTGTCAGGCCTTGCCAATGTTTGCTGCCCTTAATTCTATACCCATCAGCAAAGGGTGTATTAACGGTTTTCATGTTTAGTGCGTCGCTGCCATAGTCGGGTTCCGTGATCATGAGACCGCCCATGTTCTGGTGTCTGAGAAAACGATCAAAAATTCCCTTTTTCACCGATTCATCCGCATATTTAGAAACGGGTTCTAAAAACAGCGCTATATTAATTCCAAATATCAGGGAAAGAGGAAGTGATTCGTAAGATGAGGCAGCTAGAACACCTAAACACTCTTTAACGGAGCTCCCACGGCCCCCGTATTGCTCTGGAACGGCTACGGCTAAAGGGACCTTAGCCATAATCTCCTGCAACACCGCTGGAGGCAAACCTCTTTCTAAACTGAGCTCATTGATATCTGTTTTTGAATGAAATAAGGTTTTTAGTGTAGATTCAAAATCCCTTATTAAATCTGAAAACCCAAGCTTTGATACTTCCATTTATCTATTTGTTTTTCACTTTATACTACTAACTGTCTTGTCCTAAATTAGGTTAAAGAATTTAGATATTACCCTTCACAAATATTTGGGAAAATACATCATTCTGGCTCTTATTTCCTCATGTTAAGTTGGGAAATGATCTATAATACGATACTTTCTTAACATTATTTATCTTTTGCTCTAATCGATTTTATGTCAGTTTTTTCAGGATGTGTAAGGATTCCAAATATATCATCCGGCACCAAGTCAATCAAGACATCCCCGTAGAATAAGCTCCTAACAAAGGGGCATAGCCACTGATGAACCTGACACTGTGCCCGAGCCACGTCAGCCGGGACAGGCGTGACAGGGATCCGGCTACCTGGCCAAGGCAGGAACTACAGCCGGGCATCAGTTGCCCAACCCTTTAGCCGCTATTGCGATTCTACCCGAACCGGCTCCTAGAGAGTAAAGCCTTCCTGAGCTGCCATATCCTGTATAGTGCTCCAGGTCAGCACCAGTGGCTAATACTATTGGCTTCATCATCCTGTCAGCCTGTGGGAGCATAAAGAACAGGAGCAGATTGAGCAGCTCTGCCAGCAGAGCAAGTGTCGCTATGGCTCCCCCATGATTGCTGCCAAACGCAAGGAAGAATGTATCAGCACTTCTCCGTCCGCATGTAGCCCAACTGATACAGAAGCATCATATATAGCTTTGTGTAGAAGAAGAACCGGATGAAGTCCACCCACTCTAACCACTTGTAGGATGTGGCGGTGAATTACCCGGACAGATACTTTTATGCTACAAGACCGACAGAGAAATGGGTATCTGATTTATAATATATCAGGACCGGTGACGGCTGGCTCTACCTGATGGCAGTGCTGGACCTGGCCGACAGGAAAGTGGTGGGCTTGGCGCTGAGCCAGAACATGGAGTTGGAATTGATCATCGTGGCGGCCTGCAGATGGCAGTGAGAAAAAGTCCCCTGTTCCATTCATTTTTTGTTTGGCTCCGACAGGAGTGTAGTATGCCTGTGGGTTATGCTATGGAATCGAAACTGCTCCTATTAAAGAAATACTCATTTATGGGTATTTATTCCTACTTATTTAACCACCTACTTTGCGACTTCTTAATCAATTTAACTTATAACCCACAAGAATGAAACGTACATTTACAAGTAAAATTTATGCCCTTATCGTGTTAGTCGCCTTTACTGCTGCCTCATGTGGCGAGGAAAACGATGATGATGATGCAGTAACACCTGACCCCAACCTGAGTGGCTGCAGGTTAACAACTTTAGCTTTCCTGGGAGAGAGTGGCAGCGCCGATGACGATGTAGTTAAGATAGAGTATAATGCACAAGGTTATATTTCTAAAGCAATAGAAGATTATGAGGAAGGCGGTGCTAACTCAGATTACACCAGGTATACCTATGACGCAA
>NZ_JBHUOX010000069.1:0-3595 GCF_042686245.1 Pontibacter toksunensis
TTGCCGTTGTCAGTGGCCCTGGCCGTCAGCGAGTAGGTGCCTGCCGCCACGCCGCTCCAGCTGTAGCTGTAGGGGCTCGTCAGGTCCTCCCCCAGCTTGGTGGTGCCGTTGTAGAACTCCACTTTTGATACCGTGCCGTCCGTATCAGAGGCAGTGGCGGCGATGCTGATGGTGGCCGGCGCCGTGTAGGTGGCGTTGTTGGCCGGGGAGGTAATGGCCACCGACGGAGATTGGTTTGAAGTAGTGCTGGTGTTGAACACCACGTCCACCCAGTAGTTGCTTGCCTGGTAAGCATTGGTCGGGAAGGCAGGGGTGCCGGTGTAGCGGTAGACCCCGTTGCTGCCGTCCTCCCCGTTGGCCAGGCCCTTCAGCGGCCCGTTGGTGATGGCGGTCCCCAGGCCGTTGTAGGTGGTTGAGTAATAGCCGGCGCTGCTGTGGTAGGAGACGACGTAGGTGGTGTTGGCCGAGATGGCGACAGGAGAAGAAAAGAGCACCTGCTGCCAGCCGGAGGCCGTCTCGTTGGTGAAGGTGGCCTGCGCCAGCAGGGTGCCCGTGCTGCTGTAAAGTTGCCCGATGTGGGTGCCTGTGTTGCCGCTCTGCTTGTAGAAGCGCACGCCTGTCACCGAGCCCGCCTCCGAGGAGCGGAACTTCATCCCCAGCTGCAGCGCCTGCCCGTCGTTCTGGAGCGTGCCGGAGGGGGCGCTGGAGGCCTGAAAAACCGTGCAGGGGCAGGTTACAGTAGCGGTACCTCCTATAGTTACATTCCTGATAGTAGCTGAACTCATGTTTCCTGAATCATCAAAAGCCCTGCTTCTGATAGTAGCTGAACCTGAAGTTGTAGGAGTCCAGGCAATAGTCCAGTTGGTGGTGCCGTTTGCCAACTGCCAGGTACTTCCTCCGTCCGTGGACACTTCCACACCGGCTACAACATTGGCGTCAGATGCAGTTCCACTGATTGTGACTGCATTACCAACTGACAAAGTAGCTCCTTCAGTTGGTGAGGAAATTGTAGTAGAAGGGGCTTGAGTATCAGTAGAGGCTGTTGCAGCCACCAGTCCAGACTGCCTGGTTCCGGGTTGCACACCCATATCAGCAAAAAGGTTCAGCGTAGCCTGTTGTAAAGCCAGACTTGGCGCCGCATTTCCCCGGTCGTGGTTGCTGTCTAAACCCCAGGAGTATTGGACCGTGCCAGCACCAAATACCAATGCTCCACTACTATGTCGGTAAAGAGAAAGGTTATGTACGGCCCCGTCAATGACAGTTCGAGATAAATTGATTCTGCCAGACGGATAGTAAGCGCTGTAAGCTTGCTGATAGGAGTTCCATTCGTAACCTATTGTGCCATAGGTAATGGAAGCCGTTTGTCCGTCACTTAAGGATGCAATGCTGGTATTGCGCCAGAAGCGCAGGTTCTTATATGTACTGGGAACCTGCAAAGATGCATCTGATAACTCCCAGCTTATTTGACCGGTTAAAGCATTTTCAGGATTACAACCATCTGCTAGCGGATCACCCGTTTTGTATTCGCAGCCACTACGCCACAAGCCTGTCCATTCAGGGCTGGGGTCACATTTGCCGTTACAAGTGTTCTCTCCAGTTGCCCCCTCTTTGTAACAAACCAGTGTCCGATAAGTAGTTCCGCTGCCATCTATACTATTTTCCCAGCGGGTTTTCCAGTATACCTCATTTCCGCTGAAAAATGCAAGGTGGGTTCCTGCATTGCGGGCAGCTGTTACGTTGGCCCGGTGTCTTCCTGACCAATACTCATCGTGCCCGACAGACAGAAACACCTTGTGGTTCGGGATGAGATTTCCACGGCGGTCGCTGTCTACGTTTGTAGTGTAACTCACATTATAGCCATTCGCCTCTATCCACCGAATCATAGGGTATTCTGCGTTAAACAGCCAATCCTCTTCCGGTCCACCACCTCCTCCTCCATTACGGGTTAAAAAGGGCCTGTTATAGCTTACTTTCACAGCCTTGCCCCCGGAACCAGTGTAGAGACTTTTCCCGTTACTGTTATCACCGTAAATATTATATGCCTGCCAGGTGGCATCAGAAGTTTGAAAAAGCAGATCTGAGGTACCCGCATCATCACGCACAATGAACACAATATGACTGGAGCCTCCAGTATCAGTCCGAGTCAGTTTCGCAATATAGATACCAGACACAGCATCACCTGGTATAGCCCAACTTGCAGACTCTCCCCAGTTGCCACAGTCCAGTAAGCCTGTGGTTGAATTAGTCAGGCAGGTTGGCTGGCTTTGCGGCAAAGCAGCCGTAACTGATGCTGTTCCTTGAAACCGTGCTCCATTGCCCTGGTAATAGCCGAGACGGTAAACTCTGATTGTATAGCCTCTCGCGCTTGTTTTAATTTTGAAACGAGCGGTCTGACCTTTGTTATAGCTTATATCTGTTGCAAATCCCTGAATTGATAAATCTCCCGCTCCGCTAATCTGCCACTCAGAAGCAGGATTACCAGCCTTTGCATTCTCAGTTACGATAGCATTTTGTGCTGAAAGTCCAGGTATACCAATGAAGTATATAGTTAAAATTGAAACCAGGATTTTTAGCGGCAGACGCAACATAAAAAAATTTCTTATGATTATCCTGGGGGAAAACTCAACATACGCCTTCTGCACATATTGTCCGCTAGGCAAAAAGTTACCATTAAGGTTGAAAGAATTATTCATTTGTCTCCCGTTAAAAATTTTGAATTAAAGCTGGTTTTTATTCAATAGACAAAACTTTAGGTTTGATTACCTTATCATTTACTTCTGTCGGGTAACTCTTAAGCTTCTATTTTTTCTAGCCTGCTATTTTGGTTTTCTTATTATTAAAGTTTTACCCTGTGTAACGCGCTTTTCATTTAGTACATAGATGACTAAGCCTCTTATATCGTGAGAAAACTCCACCTCCTGGAATGCGCCATCGGTTCGGAAACTACGTTCTTCCTCCCCGATCTGAACTATATAGGTAGCTGGAACCTGGTCGGGGTTGTCTTTTTTTATGGAAAACTTTGCCACACGTGCCGGGAAAGTAACATGCTCCGGCACTTTATCAATTGGAAATTCTAATCCTGCAACTTTGACTGTGAATCCTTGAGAAAAAGAAAAGTATGGCAGGACGATAAATGCTATAAAAAAAAGTAGTCTCATGATCTTATTGCATTAAAATGGATAATGAATATCAAATAGATAAAGGATTTTGACAACAGGAGGCTTGCCACTGTCAGGCTTGCTACCTATCTAATATCAGCCTGACAGTTCTTGCTTCTGAGGAAGTTTGGAGCCGTACCAGGTATAGCCCCTTCGCTAATTTAGTGCCGTCTACCTCCACAGAACGCCTCACACCAGATTGTAAAACTCCTTGCTCCAGTACAGCCACCTGTGCACCCTTTGCATCATAAAGGCTCAGCATGTAATTACCACCATCTGATAGGATAAAACTAACGGTTGCTTTTTCAGTAAATGGATTCGGATAAACAATCATATCTTCTTTTTCTTGCAGTTCTGTTGTCTGTAATGAGCTAACAGAAGAAGAAGAAGAAACAGTCGTGCTGGTATTGAACACCACATCCACCCAGTAGTTGCTT
>NZ_JBHUOX010000070.1:0-2166 GCF_042686245.1 Pontibacter toksunensis
TTGCCCAGCACGTTGAGTGCTGCCCGAAAGCCCTTAGCTAAATCTGTCGCTTGCCCGTTTCCATAGTAGTGCAGGAAGATCATGCGCGGATCGTCCCCCAGCATGTGATTGTGCAGGGCCACCACCTCCAACCCATTCTGCCGCAGGGCCTTGATGACAGGGTTCACCTCATGCTCCAGCATGGCAATATCTCCGGCTATGTGCGCCTTCTCTTTGGTACCGGCAAAGGAGGCCCAGGAGTTCAGCCCTATGGCCGCCGTCAGCTCCGCTCCCATCGCTTTTATAGTCAGGTCATCCCGCCCCACTGTATATTTATAGGTCGGCCCGTTGACACTGCCCTTGTGTTTGACAAGGGCATCCAGCGCAGGTAGATCGAACCTTGCCGTTGCCGGCTGCTCCATACTGCCTGCTGTTTTCGGCTGATTCGCCGGGTAGAGCTTGCTGTCCCTGATGGTAGCGGCGTATTTCCGGGCAAGGTCTACCGGCTCCCCTACCCCGTGCACGTGCATGTAGAAGATGCGGGGCTCCTCATAGAAGAAGTGGTTGTGGATGGCGCTTACTTCCAGCCCATTCGCGTGTGCCGCCGAGATGAGCGGGTTCACTTCCTCCTGCAGCAGCACAGTGTCGCTCATCAGCACAGTGGACTTACCGTCCAGTGCTTTCTTAAAGGCTACCCAGCCCCCGAAGCCGAAGGAGATAGGCACCTCTTCTCCCTTTATCTTTATCTTCAGGTCGCCTCGCGGCAATGAAATGTTGAGGGTAGACTGCTCCTCACTGTAGTTACCCTTCTTACCCAGCGCAGCCTCTATGGCCGTAATCTCCTGCGCGCTCAGAGGAGGAGTCTTAGCGGTTTGTTTATCTTCAGCAGCCGCCAGCACCTGCTTCAGGTCGAACAAGCTGGCCGCGCCAAGCATGGCTGTCGTGCGCAGCGCCTGGCGGCGGTTGAGGTAGAATGGTTTCATAGTTTATATGTTGGTTCAGGAAAAAAACAGTTCGCTTGGCGGCTCATGAATCGGCACCACTTCAGCATATACGAGCCTGGCAGCTAATGCGCCAGAATAATTCAGTTACAAGGCGTCAGGACTAGTTATATCACTAAATTCACCATCGAGTCTTTGCTCTTGCTGGTCCTGTTATTTATTTCTTTTGCTCTTTCTTCACCGAAGCAAGTATGAACACAAGTTCTTTAGCCGATAGGAAGCCTCCATACTGATACATAATTTCCATATCAGCGTTCAGCACAGAAAGTGTCGGGTAGGACAGTTGCCCTTTTATACTACCTAACTGCTCAGCCAATTCATGCACTCCTGTTTCGTTGCCTGTCGGCTTATATTTATAAGTGTGTCCGTAAAAAGATATATCCTTTTTCTCTTCAGCGTTCAGGGAGACAAAGTAAAAACTTGCGTTCAGCAGTTTCACCACCTGCTCATCCCGGAACGTACTGAGCTTCATCCCTGAGCAGTACCTGCACCAGTCCGTGGAAATAAACACAACCATTGGTCTTCTCTCTTCTTTTTGCAGGCTTTCCAGTTGCCCGAACGGGAAAGAGTTTGGTTGGGCAAATGTAGGCTGGCTCAGTAATATGGCGACTCCGGCTAGCACCACAACCAAAAGCAAACTTTTCATAATCGTCCTTACCTGATGCTAAACCTTACTCCTAGAAACCCCCTGATGCCCTGGTTGGGCGCGTACACATAAGCAGGGTCAAAAGTCAGTGCGTAAGGGTTGCCTGGAGTTGCCACCGCCTGTCCGTTACCGTCAAACTGAACTTCCCTGTCAAACGGATCATGGGGCCTTGCTATGCTAAAGGCTGCCGGTGTGAAATTAAGCAGGTTTTTCACGCCGCCGTAAACCTCCATCCTTCCGTCGGGGCTGCCCCAGGTGAGCTGTAGGTTTTGGATGCTCCACCAGGGAGAATATTCCGGCCTCGGGTCAAGGGCACCCAGCAAAGGCAGGCGCATAGGCCCGTATAGATTGCCGGTGTAGTCGATGCCAAGGTTCAGCTTTTCTACCTTATAAGTAACAGCCCATGTCCCGGTCCACCTCTCGGTAAGCACCTGCCGCTGCTTCATCATGCTGCCGCTCTCATCCTCTTCTTTTGAGTACACATCCATGTAAGTGCCCCCAGCAATCACCTTCAGGCCGTTGAGCAGCTCCACATCCAAA
>NZ_JBHUOX010000070.1:2260-3535 GCF_042686245.1 Pontibacter toksunensis
GAGCTTGTGCTGCTGCGAGAGAGAAATCTCGTCCTGCACGAAGATTCCGGGAAGCCAGGTTCTGTCAGGCTGGTTTCCCGGATCCAGAGTATCCGGGCTGGCGGTGGCCGGTGTGTTGTCATCGTAGTACGTGTAGCGGATGGCTGTACCCAGCAACAGATCATGCCTGTTGATTTTCCTGTCCCAGGTGAGCTGCGAAAAGGCAATTTTCTGATCTGCAAAGTAAGGGATGTCTCCATACCAGGAGTTTTGGCTGTGGTCGTTGACGGAGAACATCAACAGCATCTTCTCCTTTACAGGCAGCTGGTAATTACCTATCAGTTCCCATCTGTTTGTATAAACGCTCTCTCCATAAATGCTGTCGCCTCCCCTGAAGGACTTGTTCCAGCGCATGTCTCCGCCCCAGCGGTCTTCGTAATAGTAGCGCCCGGCCAGGGAAAGCAGCCTGTTCCCTTTTCTCTGGAAATTCCATTTCTGGAAAACGGAAATCCGGTCCTGCAGCGTCACGTCCGTGAAGCGGTCGCCGTTATTATCCTTCGGTTTGCTGTAGTTGAAGTAGTTCACCCCTGTCAGCACCGATGCCTTTCGCCCCGCATTCAGCTTAAACGCCAGGTCCGCATTGTACTCCTGCCAGGAGGTGGCAAAAACATCGGCATAGAACAAGGGGGCGTTGGAAGGCTTCTTCGTGACTACGTTTATCAGCCCGCCCACTGCCTCAGAGCCGTAGAGGGAGGAGGCCGGCCCTTTGACAATCTCAATGCGCTCCACCATGGCGTTGGGTATGCCCGAAAGGCCGTAGACGGAGGACAGGCCGCTCACGATGGGCATCCCGTCAATCAGAATCATGGTGTAAGGGCCTTCCAGGCCATTGATGTGTATGTCGCCGGTGTTGCACACGTTGCAGTTAAGCTGAGGGCGCACGCCGTTCACGTTCTGCAGCGCATCGAAGAGCGACGGTGTGGGGTTTTTCTTAAAAAAGTTCTGGGTATACACCTCCACAGGGACAGGGCTCTCCAACCTACTTACCTCCTTCATGGTGCCTGTTATCACCACTTCGCTGACTGCTAACGCAGCCTGTTTGAGTTGAAGGTCTGCAGTGACCGCCTGCCCCTCCTCCACCGTCACTTGTTGTGAGGCGGGTGTGTAACCCACTGCAGACACCTTTATGGTGTAAGTTCCGCTAGGCAACTGGCTGATGAGATAGAATCCGGAGGCATCGCTGGTTGCTCCCTTTGCTGTGCCGGCCAGGCCCACACTGGCAAAGGCTACCGGTAC
>NZ_JBHUOX010000071.1:0-3408 GCF_042686245.1 Pontibacter toksunensis
ACCACGATGTGGTTGAACAGAGCTTTGCCGTTTAGGCCCTCCGGCAAATTATTCTCTTTCTGTATCATGAGAGGCTGCTATCAATGAAAGCGCAATTTACTTGGATTCCACAACTAAAGAAGGAATGGAAAATAGCAGCTCTATTTATCATAACACCAGTTATAAGAGAAACCCCGTTTCCAGCCTCCTGGAGGGGGTAGGGGTTTTGGTACTTTGACAGGAGGAGGAATTGCCTGCAGGGTGGTTCATATTATCGGAACTATATAGTATATTCGGCAGTCCGGTTACGGTTATCGGTCGAAATCGACCGATAAGCCGAATAGACTTCCGTTTATCCGGTAGTTACCTATGGTCAATGAAGTTGAAAATCAGCTTTTTTCTCCTGCTTATTATTTCTCTCCCATTGGTTGGGCAGAACAAGGAAGAGTCGTTTTGGAAGAAATATATTGACGAGGATGTAAGTGAACTGAACTTGCAGAATCTTGAAAATTCTGACTATACTACAGCTATTAGACTGTGGAAACCATATCAAGTAATTGAGCTAATTAAAGTTAATGACTCTGTTTATCAGGGTCAGCTGGTGAACTTTGTAACTAAAATGAACCGCAAAGAGGAAAAAAAAGCAGTCGTAAGCCAGAAGTTAACCATACCAGCATCTGTAACTAAGATTCTCATTGAGCAACTTCAAAAAGAAGGTGTTGAAGAACTTCCAGACAGCTATGATGTAGAGGGATATGTAAATGGATTAGACGGAACGACATATGTATTTGAAGTAAGCTCCAATGATAAGTACCGAGTCTACTCATACTGGGAACCAGAAAATGACCACTATCAGAACCCTGATTTAAGGGAAGTGAAAAGTGTAAGGAATGTACTTTCTGCAATAAATAAGGAGTTCGACTCTTGGAAGCTTTTCACGTTGTTTAGAGATAGCTTACCTGCTGGAAGGTACTAGTATGGAGGTATTATAATGGTCAAAACAAAATGACTTCAGGTAATCGAGTAGCCTGCCGTGGGCAAATCACCCACGGTGAGGCTCTCACACCACCCTGCGTACGGTTCGCGTACAGGGGGTTCGTTGAGGATAGCACAGTCGCTCTTTACACCGACTATGCCCTCGCCTTAATTTGAGATAAGGCTGGCAAACTCTGGGTTTGAACCTCCTTATCGGATTTTGGGCAACACAACGTTCAGCCCTTCACTACCCTGTGAGGCCTCCGCAGCGCTTACGGCTCGTTTCCAGGCGGCTACTATGGCTTCTGCTGACTGCTTGGTTCATAGGAGTACCGAACCTAATCCAAGCTCTCCCCAGGTAAGCCTCCCCACACACCCGGCTCCTCGCACTCTCGTGCTCAGCCCTCCTTCGACCTAACCCTGCTGCATCTACACAGAGCCGTTTGTTGGCCAGGGGCTTTGCAAAGAGGTGCTTGCTTACCCACGACTCCCTGCCTCTTATGCAGTTTCTGTTCGTCAGTTCAGGTGTTTGCAGTCCCGCTTCCTTCACTGCATACCTCGCGGTAAACCAGCTTGCGGCTTGCTAATCGGCTTCACCAACTTGCCGATAAGGGGCTTGCACCCTCTGGATAATCTGAGTATATTTCTTTTAAAATATAACTCGTGCCATGCTGGGCACACACAACACCTATAAGGCAGCTACGCCACCTTATAGCCCAGTCCGTTAGCACTTATTAAAAGCCATGAGTATGGTAAAGTTTTAAGCAGCCATGCTATGTGCTTGTTTCTAAATACCTGCTAAGTGCCAGTCGTCAATTGATTTCTTTGTCCAGCACCTTTAGTGCCTCTACCAGACCGTCCTGCCCTATTCCCCTGTAAACAATGCTGCCCTCGGGGTTTATCAAAATGACGGATGGAAAGGAGGTTACTAAGTAGCTTCGAACCACACCCTTTTTGCTTTCGTCAGACATGTCCTGGAAGATTTGCGGCCACGCCATTCCGTGCTTCTCAATCAGCCCGCTGAGCTTAGCCCTGTCCTTTTCCTCGTCGTAGGCAATGCCCATGAACTGCACCTTCTTGTCCTTGTACTTTTCATATGCGGCTTTGGTCTCGGGTATCAGTTTGATGCACGGACCGCACCACGAGCCCCAGAAATCAAGCAGCACATACTGTCCCCTGAAGTCCGAAAGCGAAACGGCATTGCCTTTCATATCCTGAATAGTGAAGCCTGGCGCAGGTTTGCCAGCGCTCACAGATGCCTCAAACTGGGCTTCATCCCGAATAGCCTTAGCAAAGGAGTGTTCCTGCAATTCCTGGCTAAGTAATCCTACAAACTGCCTTTTCTTTTCTGTTCCTAATGAATGCAATTTAAACAGGCTTAAAAAAGAATCAGGATGTTCTCTGATGTACTTCTCTGACTGAAGACGCGTCGCGTCCACAATCTCCTTCTGCTGCCTTCCAAGCTCCTCTCTCCTGCCTTGGTCCAGGTTTGGGTCCTGCATGCTGTTGGAAAGAGCAATGATTTTTTGCCTCGCAGGTACAATGAATTGCCTTTCATAGTCTTTGAATTCATCTGTTAAGGGTGAGCCCGTCACAGATGACTCCCATATTGCCTTACTGTCTCCCGCTATTTGAATGTCGCCCTCAAGGAAGAATGTTACACCTCCAGGCACACTATCAACAGTTATAGTATAGAATCTCAGCTCTTCAGGCTTATGAGTGAAGGCAAACCTATCCTTTGCTGCTATAGTAGAATCCAGCAGCATGTCCTGGTTATGCGCGTCCCTCACAAAAAGATACACCTTCTTGTTGCCAATACCGTCTATCTTACCCTTTACAGATAAGCTCTGCCCGAGACATAATACAGGAGCAAGAAATACTACCCCTAATAGGAGTTGTAATAGTTTGTTATAGTTTATTTCCATGGGTAGGTAGTTTAATAGCAGGTAGCAACATCCCATAGGAAGGGAGTATCTGCCTAAAGTTCTAAAATAAATTATGAGTTAAGGCTTAAATGAGAACAAATAAATGTACGCATATTAATAATTAATAGGTAAAATTTTATAATACAGAATACCTATATTTCGTAATGTTTCAGTGTCCTTAGGTTGGAGGAAAGAATAACAAGTGCTAACCCAGCACATGAGCAAAGCTACGGCTGCAATACCATAATGCGTAAGTAGATGAAGGATATATCGCAGGAATATAAAAGACAATCAGCTTGGAGAAACTGGAATTCCTATGTAAGCAAACTGCCAATCTTACCATCCGACTTGGTCCTTGATCTGGGTTGTGGAACAGGTGATTTTTCCGTACTTCTGGCTGATAGAGCTTCCAGGGTTATTGGAATAGATTTGAACAAAGATATCCTTGAGTTTGCCACAAAGGAAAATTATCGCCCCAATGTGCAGTATCTATGCTCAGACTTAAATAAAGCCCATGAAACCAACCTTC
>NZ_JBHUOX010000072.1:0-3168 GCF_042686245.1 Pontibacter toksunensis
CCACCGGTAGCATCTACTATCTTTTTAGCCAGGAACAACCCAATGCCCTGGCCTTCCACATCGTGGTTGATTCGTTCGTATTTCTTAAAGATTTGTTCCTGGTTACGCTCTGATATCCCCATTCCATTATCCTGCACCGATAAAATAATATAATCGCCTTCCTGTTTCGTCTGAATATGGATAACCGGTGGGTGGTTGCTTTTGAACTTGATACCGTTAGAAATAAGGTTGTAAATAATACTGCGTAGGTTCTTTTTGGAGAACAGAATATATTTTACGTTCAACTCCCGGGTAATAATTGCTTGTGAGGCATTGATTTTATCCACCAGACTCCATTCAATGTTATCAATAACTTCCGATAAGTCAACATTCTCCTGGGTTATCATATCGCTTTCCACTTTCGCTACGGTCGCGATTTCGGTTATGAGGGAACGGAATTTTCGAATGGATGCATTTATTATCTCTAAATACTGCTTCAATTCCGGATCGGCCACTTCCAGCGTATTCATTAAGCCAATACTGCCTTCAATGTGGTTGAGCGGGGCCAACAAATCATGCGAAGCCGTGTACACAAAGGTATCCAGGTCAGTATTTACGCGCTGTAGGATTTGGTTTCTTTTGCTTAGCTCCAGTTGGGTCCTTTTGAGTTCGGTAATATCATTAAACGTTATGATGGCGCCATTAATCTTGTCATGGGGTTGTTGCAGGTAAGGCATGGTCATAATCTGGTACCACCGGCCATTATTGGCTTCCACTTCCTTTGTGATAATGCTGCCATCGACCAATACCTGCTTAATGTCTTCTACTAACGTTTCAAATTTTATATTAGTGGAAATATTGCTTAAACACCGGCCAATATCCGTTGTCACCAGGTTAATGTGCTTTACGGTGCCCGGCGAGAATTTCATCAACAACAGATCCTTGTTTACGAACAACTGCCCGTTGATATTACTGCGGAAATAGTTGTCTAAATCATCGTTTAATTCCTGCAGTTCTTTGTTCTTTAGTTGGTAATCCGCGTTTATGGTGTGCAGTTCCTCGTTCACCGATTGCATTTCCTCGTTGGTGCTCTGCATCTCTTCATTGGCCGAAAGCAGTTCTTCGTTGAAAGACTGCATGTTTTCATTGGTGGCATCAAGTTGCAGATAAGTGGCCTGTAGCTTATCCTTCAGTTCCCTTACCTCTTTCTCCAGGTTAAGGGTATATTCACCGTAATACAGTTTTTCATCAAACACCAGGGTATCTAACCCAGCCGGGGCTTCTGTGTTTTCTTCTTTGAACGTTACCAGGTAGAGGGTTGGCGTTCCTTTTTTAAGAGGCAAACGGCTGATAGATAACCGGATACTGATGATAGTATCCTTTTGCTGAATTTTAATACCCGTAACCGACAACTTTTCATTAGCCATTACAGCATTCGCAAATAACGTATTGAAGGCTACGGCCAGTGGCGGTGGCAAAAGCTCGGTTAAATTGGAGGTGAAGTTTTTCTGCAGTAGAAATCTGGTGGTATCGCCGTAGGTTTTTACAACCTGGTGTTTCTCATCAATGCAGATTGCCAGGTAACCCAGCTCACTTATCAGCGCTGCATTCACCGCTTCCGGCAAGCTGTGCAATGCGTTTTGGAAAGCATCTTCCGGTAAGGCAACAAGGGGTTTATGCTTCAGTTCCGGCAGTGAAAACGCCTCAAACCGCAATGCCCGGGTATTCTTTAGGCTGCGGTACAGTTTAAATTTTTTATCGATTACTTCCAAGTCATCAATAATGGGCAGCGGGTTTTCGCTGGTTCCCAAAAATAAGTAGCCTTCTTTCTTAAGCCCGAACAGTAACACGGCATATATTTTTTTCTGCAAGGCCGGGGTCATGTAAATCAGCAGGTTCCGGCAGCTAATTAAATGCATGTTGCAATACGGCGGGTTTTTCACCAAATCGTGTTGGGCAAAAATGACCATTTTACGAATCTCCGGTTTGACCCGGTAGTGTTCCTCCTCTTTTATAAAATACTTATCCAGGCGTTCCGGCGAAACATCCTTGGCGATATAGGCTGCGTAAACTCCTTTACCGGCTTGTTTCAAGGCAAGTGTATCAATGTCGGTCGCAAATATCTTTACCTCCAGGGCCTTGTTTTTCTCCGCTAACTGTTCACAGATAAGAATAGCCAGGCTATAGGCTTCCTCGCCGGTGGCGCAGCCGGCCACCCACATTCTTAGCTCCTCGCCCGGAGCCAGGTTTGCCAGTAAATTGGGAATTATATTTTCCTGGATATTATTGAAAGCCTCTTTATCCCTGAAAAATGCGGTAACGCTTATGAGGAATTCCTGAGCCAGGCTCTCTATCTCAGACGGATTTGCTTTCAGAAAATACAGGTAATTGCCCAGGTCGTTAATGTTATTGTACTTTGCCCGGCGTTCCGTTCTTCTTAAAATAGTAGTTTGCTTGTAGTCCGAAAAATCCAGGGGAGAGTTTTCTTTGATTAGCGCGACAATAGCATC
Organism: Pontibacter toksunensis; assembly: GCF_042686245.1. Taxonomy (NCBI): domain Bacteria; kingdom Pseudomonadati; phylum Bacteroidota; class Cytophagia; order Cytophagales; family Hymenobacteraceae; genus Pontibacter; species Pontibacter toksunensis. The sequence goes on from NZ_JBHUOX010000072.1 coordinate 2,490, forward strand.
TAAATTTTTTAAATCAGTGGTGTTTTCAGCAGTCAATCCTGCTTCTTGCTGGGTATAATCTAAGATAATAGCCGGAATTTGGGCAGGTTCTAAAATATAATCTACTATTCCGGTGGCAATCGCATTTACGGGCATGCTATTAAAAGAGGTCGTGTCCGGATCGCGCACGATAATCAGCCCGCCGGCATTTTTTATGGCTTTTACCCCTGCAGTGCCATCGGAACCCAACCCGGATAGAATTACCCCTATTGCTTTCCGGCCGCAGTCGGCTGCCAGCGAATTAAAAAAGTTGTTGATTGTATGGTGGGGGCTGGCTACATTTTTTTTATCCGTTAAATACAGGGTATTGTCCCGGATGGTCATATACTTATCGTTTGGAATCAGGTAAACTTCATTTCTTTTTACCGTCATTCCGTCTTCTGCCTCTTTCACCTTCAGCATACTGTGTCGCGCCAGCAGTTCTACCATCCGGCTTTTAAAACCGGGGGATAAATGCTGAATAATCACGTACGCGGCGCTGTCTAAAGGCGTATGATCAAAAAAGGAATATATTTCTTCTACGCCACCGGCAGAAGCTCCTATTGCAATGACATACTGGGGATCTGACGTGAACATAGTTTTCTTTAAAAAGAGTGAACCGGAAAATCAAGAAACATATCCTGAAGGGGAAGAATTGGCA
>NZ_JBHUOX010000073.1:0-2600 GCF_042686245.1 Pontibacter toksunensis
TGAGGACCAGGAACAGGAGGATAGTCAGAAAAACAGCCTGCTTCTCGAAAAAAGAGCAGAATCATGACAATGCAATGAAGCTAATTTTCTATTACCGAAACCATCATACATTCTAGACCACAACCAATTTCTGATTATCCTGTAAAAAGCACTGGAAGTAGCGCTGGATAGTTTCCAAAGAAGGTGGATGCACTGTATCCCGGGTACAGTGTTCTAAGGTGGCTACGTTTTCTTTTACTGCCTCCCTGATGCTGCTTAGGCTACCATAGTAGGCTACAAGGGAATCTGGCAGGAGCTTTCCATAGCAACCTTCCAGCATCTCCAGGACTGCATCCAGCATTTTATGGTATACATGACCAGCCTGCACCAACTGGTCCAGGAAATAGCCATCCGGCAGTTGCTTCATCTGAAGCGCATAATCAACTATCTCTCCCTCTGTGCCGAAAGCCAGCTGCCCGTGCTTCAGGGCAACCGGCAGTATAGCCGTGTAGAGGCCGGCACAGAAGCGGCTGTTCAATTCCCATTCCCGTTCGCAGTTCCTTTTCCTGTCTTCTAATTCAGTAAAATTCAGAAAACCCAGGTTCACCTGCTTTTTCACTTTGTATACATAGGGTGGGGCTATAGCAAGCACAGAAGCATGGGTTTGCAGAATACTTACCTTTTTTGGATGGTGTACATAAGAAGAAGGATTAGATAAAAATCTAATTATACTTTCCGCTGATTTATTCGATTCTGCCATTTTGCTGAATTACCAGGTAGGATTCACTCCGTCATTTTCTTTGCAACTTTCTCAGCCTGCAAATTTCCGGCGCAGGTCTCTACAGATATATAGTTAAATTGAAATAGTATACTTTCCGGAGCTGCTTCAGGGCCTTCATTAACAGAAGTAGGCTGCATGTATGCAGCAGCAGGCGAGTCAAATAGGTTTCAAACCGAGCATTTCACAACTTCTCTTATACTTCCGGCTGCTATTCTCCGGGCCTGCTTTCGGGAAAGCTGAAAACAACCTGCACAGGAGTTGCAGATTCAGTGCATGTTGGTGCAGACGGGACTGCCATTGTAAACAAATGAAAAAAATTGTTCAAGAAAATGGCTTACACTGATTTGCATCATTGCACCTTCATACATAAGATGCTATTTTACAGCACATTAAACACAAAGAGGTATGAAAGCGCAAAATTTAACTTCGAATGCAGTCTACCAAACTAACTTACCTAAAACCGGTGATGTTGTGGTTCGGGTTCCTTATAAAAAGCCCGGTAATGTTGTTGAGCACCTACCGGTAGCGTTTGTGGTTTTTGGAAACAGGACATCCTTTAAGGCTATTCCGTTGTGCAGCACAGAAGATCAAAGAATCGTTAATCTGCCGTTATCCATTGATTTCAAGGTAACAGAGGGTAGAATAATAACGGATCAACAGCATCACACTGACTTAGCGGAGGATATTCTTAAACAGTTGTACAAAGGAAAAATGTTGTAGCCCCCGTTACATGCAGGAAAATTTCCTCAACACAGGAAAATCAGCTGTTTCTGTGTTGTCTTGAAGTGCCTTTGTGCCGCTTCTCTAAAAATAAAAACATCCAATCAGCCTGGAACTCTGGCCGACGCAGTTACTGATGTGTAATATCTCTGCTTCAGCCTTGTGTTATTGATTACGAGGTGGTGAGGATTATCATGCTTATATCGCTTTCTATAAGAACTGATAATATAATTCCTGCCATTGATTCAAATCTGCAGGGGCATGCTCCACAAAGCCCTTATAGAGTACGGAGATATGTTATAGTACCGGCGGCTACTCTGTTCAAAGGATGCTCAAGATAGTAAAAGGTTGAAAATAAAGAGCTTCAGGAAAAGATTCCTGAAGCTCCGTTAACAGGCATTTCACGTGTAGCCAAAGATACAGCCTGTTCCTACGGCTGTTTAGCAGCATGCAAGCAGGTTAACTGATTTTTATCTTCTGCTTTGGTTTCTGCTGCTCTTGTTTCTTTGGCACACTCAGACTCAGTACTCCATCCTGATAATTAGCCTTTATCTCCTCGGGCTTCACGTCCTCTGGTAAGTTAAAGGAGCGGCTGAAGGAGCTGTAGTTATACTCCCGCCTCGTGTAATTTTCCTTCTCCTCTGTTTTATTCTCCTTCTTCTGGCTGCTGATAGTCAGCATACCCTCCTCCATGTCAATGTTAAAGTCCTCTTTCTTCATGCCCGGGGCTGCCACCTCAATCAGGAACTCCTTCTCTTTCTCGCGAATGTTCACAGAGGGCACTTTGCCTTCCATTTGCCTCTTTAGGTTCATGGGCAGCAGGAATAAATCCTTGTCGAAGAAATGTTCCACATCTGTGAAGAAATCAGAAAAAACAGAACGGGAAGGATTTGTCACGCCTCCGTTTCGTTTCATTAAGTTAGACATAGCTTTAAAATTTTAATGTTGAACATATATTTATCAGACCATTTAACATTAGTTTTATATAATAAAGGGCTGTGGTCTAGAATGTATGATGTTGGAATAAGTATGGCAGCAAGGATGTTAGTTGAAAGTTATGTGCGAGATAACTATCCAGGTAAACTGCCCCTACTGCCACAGTATGAAGGTAGTCAAAAAC
>NZ_JBHUOX010000074.1:0-2526 GCF_042686245.1 Pontibacter toksunensis
AGGTGGTGGCCCTGCACAATCACATGCTGGGGGACGATCCGCGCATGATCTTCCTGCACTACTATGGAAACGGGCAAGCGACAGATTTAGCTAAGGGCTTTCGGGCAGCACTCAACGTGCTGGGCAACGAAAAGCCAGATATGCCGATGAGGCACTAATAAGCCTTGGCTTCTATATACTGGAATTGCAATGTTCTACTGGAGACTTTCTTCAGGCAGCCGTAGGTAGCATTACGGTACAGCAGGTTTTCATATTGGCAAGGAGTCCTGTAGCTAAGCGCTGAGTGCCTCCTTTTCCGGTTGTAGAAACTCTCGATGTATTCGAACACAGCCAGCCGGGCCACCTTCCTGGTGGCAAACTTGTGGTGGTAGGCCATTTCTGTTTTCATCGTCTTGAAGAAACTCTCGGCTACTGCATTGTCCCAGCATTTTTCTTTCCTGCTCATGCTCTGCTGCACCGGCATTCCTTCCAACTGCTCGCGGAAAGCACTGCAGGCGTACTGCACGCCCCTGTCGGAGTGGAACAAAAGGGAGTGGAACAGGGGCCTGTTTCTCACCGCCATCTGCCAGGCCGCCACACTGGTTGCTTCCGCCTCCAGAGTCTCACTCAGCGCCTTGCCCACCACTTTCCTGTCCGCAAGGTCCAGCACCACCGTCAGGTACAACCAGCCTTCCCGGTCCTGATGTAGGTTAAATCGGGCACCCATTTCTCTGCCAGCCTCTCTGCATAGATGTCCCTGTCAAGGTGGTTCTCCGCCACAACGTACATGTGGTTGGAGTCGGTGGTCTGCACCCGGTACTTTTTGCGTACGATGCTCTGTATCCGGTGCTTATGCATCAGGCGGGCCACATGCGGACATGAGAGGTTCTAATGCCTTGTTCCTTGAGTTCAGCTGCAATCCTGGGGCTGCCATAGCAGCACCTTCTCTGCTCATGGATCTGTTTGATCTGCTCCACGAGCTCCTGTTCTTTCTGCTCCCTTGTGCTAATAGGATGTTTGAGCCAGTAATAATGCCTGCTCACGCTCACCTTCAGCACTTTGCACATCTTCTCTACGGGGAACTGATCCCGGTTCTCCTTTGAATCCGAATATCTCCCGTCTCCCTTTGAGAAGATGCTCACCGCCTTTTTAAGATGTCACGCTCCATCTGCGCCTCCTTCAACTCCTTCTGTAGCCGCTTAATCTCCCTTTGCTCGTCTGCCAGTGTCTAATCCCGAAATAGGATGACTTTGTCAACCTATTTCAGGAGAAAACCTCCTGACAATAGCCAAGAGCAGGTCTATTTCTTGGCTTCTTCTGGGCAAGAGCTGGAAGACCAGGCTTTCAGAAAGAGCCTCATTCAGAAAGAGCCTCATTTTCTCAATGAACGTATATGCTTTTTATCAAATTTCTAACTGCTACCTATTATAGATGTACTTGCAGCATGCAAACCACTTAAGTATTGTGTGTTGCTCATAAAAGCTAAAATACAATGAAACCAGTTATACAGGAACAAGCGCAAAGAATATGGAAATTCATCTCAGAGAGGAATGGGAATGGAAGAGCCGTTACGGCAGAGGACACCAGGTTTGAGCTTGAGCTGCATAAAAGGCTTCTTTCCTTCTTTCAGGTAGGCGAGTACTACTATTTTATACTCAATGTAAGGGCCTTTGGCTTCGAGCTGATGAGTGCAGAGGTGACCTCAGTGCTAGGGTATGCGCATGATGAAGTGGACCTGCCTTTTATACTAAGCATCATACATCCGGAAGATCAGCGCTGGTTTCTGTCTTGTGAGAAAAAAGTGGGAGAGTTCTTCTCCGGGTTGACCCTAGAGCAGATACCGAACTACAAGGTCCGCTATGACTACCGCATCAGGAAGAAGAACGGGGACTATATCCGCATTCTGCAGCAGGTGGTCACCATACAGTTTGATGAGCAGGGGCATGTTTTGCGCACCCTCGGCATCCACACGGATATTTCCCATCTCAAGCAGGAAGGCGCTCCCTTGCTCTCCTTCATAGGGCTTAATGGGGAGCCTTCCTACACTAACGTCGCTGTTGAAAAAGTCTCGTTTCCCGCTCACACTTTACTTTCCGAAAGGGAAAGAGATGTCCTGCTTTTACTTGTCCAGGGCTACAACAGCGAAGAAATAGGCAAGAAGCTTTTTATAAGCAAGAGCACGGTACAGACGCACCGCAAGAACATGCTGCACAAAACCGGTTGCAAAAGCACTCCGGCACTCATTTCCTTTGCTGTCAAATCAGGAGTGGTGTAGTTCTTAAGTGCATATCGCTGCACACTACTGTTTAGGTTTCTTGGCAAGATGGGATGGGTCACCTGGAAGGGTGAGTGGCTGCCCTTAATTACCCACTTCTGGGTATTTTTCAGAAACTATTATATATAATCTTGGAAATACATTGTTTGTTTATGAATATTGTTTCATAAAATAAAACAATATAATATTCATGAAAAACAAGTACTTATTGACAGTTGCAGCAGCCTTGGGCTTTGCTTTCGCAGCTGAGGCACAGACTGTGTCAGTTGGTC
>NZ_JBHUOX010000075.1:0-2511 GCF_042686245.1 Pontibacter toksunensis
AGGTGGCCGTATTGGGACCACTTACCTGGCTCCAGCTATAGCCACTGATGGTGCCATCGCTGTCGGTGGCCGATCCACTCAGTTGCACACTACTGGTGGGCAGGGTGATGGTTTTATCCGGACCGGCGTTGGCGACGGGTGCAACGCTCGCGGGATGTACTGTGACTGTCACCTCATCATAAGAGCTTGCTTCCTGGTTGTCAGTAGCTTTGAGGCGGAAAACGTATACTCCTTCCATCAGTTCACTCACTATAGGGGAGGCCACCAAATGGCTACTAAAAAGGGCGGTGCTGGGCCCGCTCAACTGCCCCCACTCATAACTGCTGACAGTACCGTCACTGTCACTCCCTGACCCGCTCAAGGTCACACTGTTTGTGGGATAGGTAATGGATAAATCCGAACCGGCACTCACGGTAGGCGCGACGTTGGCTGGAACAACTGTTACCGTCACATCATCAGAACTGCTGGCGCTTTCGTTGTCCGTCACGGTTAGGCGGAACACATAGGTGCCTGCCAGCAGGCTGTCTGCCCTCAGGTTAGGTGTGGCGGCCCCACTCAGTGTGGCCAAAGGCCCGCTCACCTGGCTCCAGCTATAGCCACTGATGGTACCATCGCTGTCAGTGCCTGAGCCGCTAAGCGTAACGCTGTTGGCAGGCAATGTGATGGATACATCTGCTCCGGCGTTGGCAACAGGTGGTTGAGACGGCGCCGGCACAAAAGGAGAGAGGCGAAGGCCGGGTATAGGCCGCTCCAGCGCCCCGTCCGGCAGTTGCCACCCTACAGCCAGGTGATCTGCCCCGGTGCTTTCCTTGTGCAGGGCCTCGATATAGTACTTCCGCCCTGCCTGCAAGGTAACAGCCTCCGATGTTTGAGAGGCAAATCTAGTCCACTCCCTGGCATCCGTGGCTCCGCTCACAGACGCTATTTTTCGCTTGGTGGACGGGCTCTCGTCAGTACTGAGCCAGAGTTCGCTGTCCTGGTCGCTGGCAATCCAGAAGACATAGTCCCCGTTAATAGGCGCCTGCACATAAGCCCTGACCCTGGCCCCATAGTTGTCGCCGGCATTCACAGGCGCCTCAAACAGCAAGAGCTCGGAGGTACTGGTCTGGCGTGTGTTGACCGGAATGTCGGAGATAGCTGTACCAGTTACATTTTCCCAGAGCTCCCGGACAATAGGAGTAGTTGACGTGTTGCAGTCCGGGTAAAGACTGATTTCTCTTGTGGTAGCCAGGCCTGCCGCGTCAGTCACTGTAAGTTTGACGCGGTAGAAGTAAGCTTCTGCCCCGCAGCCCAAAGGGGAGATAGTCGTAACTGCCTCCTGTGAGGTAACAGCGGGCTCAGGGTGCTGATGGTCTTCGTGGTGCAGGATCGTCTGCCACCTGTACGTCAACTGGCTGCTGCTATGCTCCGCATCTGAGACCGTAGCCTTCAAGGAATAGGTAGACTCACTTGTCATGGGGTACTTCATGTTATCGGTCGGGCTGGTGATGGTAACCTGAGGAGGCGTGTTGTTGACTGAAATAAGCATGGATATGCTGTCGGCGCTGCCCTGGCTGTCCCGGACCGTAAGGGTGACGTTGTAGCTGACAAGTGTATCTGCTGCAGAGTTGAAGGTATGTGAAGGATCAGCCAGCGTGCTGGTAGTGCTGTCTCCAAAGTCCCACCGGTACGACAAGGGCTGGCCGTCCAGTTCATAAGAGTTACTGCCGGTAAACTGCACCGTGAGTGGGCCGGGCCCGAACGTCTTGTCAGGGGAGGCGACTGCCACGGGAGGCTGGTTGATGCTGTTGTAAGTCACTTTCCGTATTTCGGAGGGAAAATTGACGTAGTAGATACCATCCTCTGTAGGGTGAGTCGCCATATGTACAACGACTGCCCCGCTGCTTATAAAGTTTCGAACAGCCGTCGGTTTATCAAATGCATCGACAGTGAGGTTGCGCAACCACTTGCCAGTGTAGTCTCCGAAGAAAAGTGTGTTCCAGTACTCGGGAGGGAAGTCATCATGGGTGTAAAAAACACCTGCCACGACGGCGTTGCCCCCGAACTGAGGCCCGGAAACAGGCGAGCCAGGAGCTCCTATGTTGACCTCTGCGGCTGTTTCTCCGTTGAAGATACCTGTTCTGGATGGTCCTCCATTCGTGCCATGCCTCCAGTCGATGACCGGCCGGCTGTGCAGAAAGGTGTTTGCGCCTGCTGGTATGGCCTGCGCCGTGTTACAGGGGTTGGTGAAGCTGGCCGTGCCGCTCGCTGTTTCCTGCTTTATCAAATCCTGGAAGTAGAAATACTGCTGCGTGCAGCCTCCTGTGTTATAGAGCGGGTTTGGCGCATAGGCGTTGTAGGTTTTCTTGCTCATGTAGCCGTTGTGGGGCGTGAGGCCCTCAAACAGCGGCCACCCAAAGTTCATACCCGCCCTGGTCACCACATTCAGGTCTTCCCAGAGGCCGTACCCCACATCCCCCACATACAGCACCCCCGGCCTGCCGTCTGCCGGGTTGGTGCTGCCCGAGCCGG
>NZ_JBHUOX010000076.1:0-2042 GCF_042686245.1 Pontibacter toksunensis
CCGCCCTGCATGGCCGACTCGTGCGCCAGGATGCCCACGCAGGTGATGTTGGCCGACTGCCGCGCGTTCGGGTACGGCTCCCTTCCCTCCACCAAGGCGCTCACGAACTCGTGCACCAGGTGCGGGTGCGAGCCCCCGTGGCCGGCTCCTTGGATGAAGGACAGGTGCTGGTTGTCGTCTGAGTCATAGACCCCGGCCTGCGTGAAGTTCTGTATCTCCCGGGGCAAGAGGTGCGCGTAGTCCGGTATCTTCACCCGCTCCGGCGTCTCGCCCGTGTGTATCACGCTGTCCTCGTGCTCTATCTGCGTCCACTCAAACGACTTCTTGGAGCCGTACACGTCGAAGCTCTCGCGGTACTGGCGCGCCGTGTTGAACAGCGAGCGCGTCACCTCCGCCGACAGGTCCGAGTTGCGGAACTTGATGTGGCAGGTCTCGATGGCGAAGGGCGAGCCGTACTTAGGGATAAGCTCCTCGTCTATCCTGCCCGAGCCCAGGCAGGAGACGTACTCGGCCTCCGCCCTCGGCAGCGCCAGCACCGGCCCCACGCAGTGGGTGGCGTAGTGCATCGGCGGCAGCCCCTCCCAGTAGCCCGGCCAGCCGGCCATCTCCTGCTGGTGGGAGGCCCTGAGGAACTGAATCCGTCCCAGTTCCCCCTTCTCATACATCTCCTTCACAAACAGGAACTCGCGGCTGTAGATAACCGTCTCCATCATCATGTAGGTCAGCCCCGTCTCCTGCACCAGCTCCACTATCTGGCGGCACTCCTCCACGGTGGTGGCCATGGGCACGGTGCAGGCCACGTGCTTGCCGGCCTTCAGGGCGGCGATGGACTGCTCGGCGTGGCTCTGTATCGGCGTGTTGATGTGCACGGCGTCCACGTTGGGGTCGCGCAGCAGCTCCTCGTAGTCGGTGTACCTCACCCCGATGCCGAAGGCGTCCCCTATCTCGTCCACCTTGCTCTGGGTGCGCTGGCAGATGGCGTACATGTTGGCGTTGGGGTGCTTCTGGTAGATGGGGATGAACTCAGCCCCAAAGCCGAGCCCCACGATTGCCACGTTTATCTTCTTCTGGCTCATAGTTGTCTTTTTACTTTGTTGTGATTGTTTACTTCGTATTGGAATTCACTTCCGCAGATACCTCCTTTTTCGAGGGCTCCGAACCTTCGGCCCACTTTTTCAGGAACTGCAGCCCCTCGCGGGCAAAGCCGTCCTGGCTGGGCACCAGGGGGCGCCAGATGCAGACTGCTCCGGCCAGCTCTTTCACTTCCGGAGTGAAGCTCTCGATGGAGACGGCGCCCCGGTAGTTAATTGCCTCCAGTCCGCGCCTGTAGTCTTCCCAGCGGGTTTGACCTGTGCCTGGCGTGCCCCTATAGTTCTCCGACACCTGCAGGTGGATGAGCTTATCACCCGCCAGCCGGATGGCCCGCTCAATGTCCGGCTCCTCGATGTTCATGTGGAAGCCGTCGAGCAGCACCTTGGCAGCCGGGTGGTTGATGTCCTGCACAAGCCGCATCACGTCCTCTGCCGTGTTCACCAGGTCCGACTCGAAGCGGTTAAGCGGTTCCAGGGCAACCTCCAGCCCCCGTTCCTCTGCCATGCCGCAGACCTTACGCAGGTTCGTCACCGCCCTGTCCCACTCCGCCTTCTTCTGCTCGGGGGAGACCAGGCGGGCCTTGCCCACGGCCGAGTACATGGGCCCGGCCAGGAAACCGGCTCCGAGCCCCACGCAGATGTCCAGGCAGGCCTCGATGTAGTCGAAGCTGGTCCGGTGGTAGGCGGGGTCCTCGTGGGTCAGGTCGCGGCTGGGGCCGAAGGCGCCGCAGACAACCGGCTGCAGCCCGTGCTCTTCCAGCGCCTGCTTCACCTTCTCCACGTCCAGCAGGGCCGGGTCCTCCACCGGTATCTCCACCACCTCGTAGCCCATCTCCTTTATCCTGGGGAAGAGGGAGACGGTGTCGGTGCTGAAGGGCGAGGTCCAGAGCCAGGTGCTCACGCCAAACTTGATGTCTTTCAAACTCATTTCTTTTGCTGTGTTTTACCTTT
>NZ_JBHUOX010000077.1:0-2023 GCF_042686245.1 Pontibacter toksunensis
GGAAGCACTTAGAATGTAAGCTTTCACAGGAAGTAAGGGAGGTGTGAAATGGAGTGGTGGTTTTGAACAGCTATCTAATAGGAGCTAAATTCTAAAATCCTGTATAATCAAGATGATAGCTATTTGCGCTTCAGTGCTATCCAGCAAGAACATTATGTATTATACGGTTTTAAATTGTATTTAAGTCATTTTATTTTTAATAAAAAGGTGCCAATACTTAAAATACATGTGTAGGTGGCAAAACAACAGGTGTAAGTGTTCCCTACCTTGGAAGAGACTAGAAGCTTTCTTAAAAATAGGAATTAGGGTTTGAGCTTGTTTGTTAGCTGTTCGTGGAGTTGACCATGAGCAGCGGGACCAGATTTGGGATTTGATTCCCTATCCGGTGAAACGGGCAGATGGTCGCGGCAGACTGGCTTGAGATAGCCCTATTTTAAATAACTGACTTTATAGAACAGCTCTTCTACACCTTTGGCCAATTCAGCTTTTTAGTTCAACCTCCCCTTCATTTCAATATTTCCACTTATTTTGATACAGCTACAAAAGTGACCCGCCCTAAAAAAGGTGGTACAACATGTTGCAGCGGAAAAGCAACCAATTGATGAAGATTTGGGTCAGAAATAAGATGTGGAATTGCTGTCTTTGCTAAAGCCCTTTTGTCACGAAATGCAGCTAACGAAACGAATATACCCTTCCCTTCCAGAGCTAATTGAGATTAGAAACCTGTTGGCCTTTAACTGTTTGATGCTGTTTGTGCTGACACCAACCTGCATTAAACAGGTTATGCTGTTGAACCACCCATTGAAAACCATACTGTTTCAGGATGATGAAATAAGCATCAAAGGCACCGTCCTGGACAAAGCGACGAACACGCCCATACCTTTTGCCTCGGTTTCAGTGGTGGGGAAGGAGCACCATGTACAAGCCAACGGTGAAGGGTATTTCACGCTGTTGTTGCACCCGGAAGACAAGGTGCATTCCGTCAAGGCTTCTTCCCTGGGCTACACCTCTTGTGAATTCAAGTTAGCAAGTTTGCTGGAAAGAGCAGGCTCGGGTGGTGTAAGGCTTTATCTGGATCCAAAGCACAGGAGCCTGAAAGAGGTTGAGGTAACTGCAAAGGCCCAGAAGTGGAAAGCGCAGCGGGTGGGATACCACATAGACGAAGGCACTCCTTTTCATTACAAATTCGACCCTTCAGACACAATTAAAGCAAGGGGAGCTGGACAGGAGATAGGCACCCGGATTAAAGTGAGAAGGAAACAGGCCGTGGTGCAAAGCGTTTCCTTTGGCCTGGCCGGCTCAGGTAACGCACCCATCAGGGTAGGAGTCAAGCTTTACTCCATTAAATATAATCTTCCTTACCGGGGCCTCCTTTCCAAACCAGCCATTATCCGGATTGAGCCGCACCACACAGGCTGGATAACGGTGGACCTGGAGCAGCACAACATCACGGTGGAAGATGACTTTGCCTTTGCCATCGAGTGGCTGTCGGAGACCACCAGGCTTAACAGCAGCTCGCTCATGGCCTTTGCCACAACCCCCAAAGGGCAAATCACCTATTACCGCCCAGCGGACATGGGTCCCTGGCGGATACGCAAATCTGGTTTGCTTGATGTGAAGAGCATCGGCATGTATGCCACCTTACTGTACCAAAGGTGAGAGCTTGCATGTGCAGGCAAAGGGTTAGCAGTGCTTACTGTTAAGGCTAACCCGCCTGGTCAAACCCTCTCGTCTTTTTACTTCCACGGTTAATGGTATCCAGCTATAAGACAGGCTGCCTTTGCTTAGTTGTAGAATATCATTCCTCCGCCACCGTCGAAGCATGGGTTTACGACGTTGTTGAACAGCGAGCCGAACCTGTAGCGAACCCCGAAGTTGAAGTAGAAGTCATAGTTAGAGTCTAGCTGGCGCCGCCTGGTCAGCAGGTCCTGGTCAGAGACCGTCCCCTTGATGATGTTCAGCTGGTCCCGCTGTATGGCGTAGTACCCGCCCAGGTTCAGCGAAAGCCCCTTGACCAGCCGTA
>NZ_JBHUOX010000078.1:0-1954 GCF_042686245.1 Pontibacter toksunensis
CAGGTCCAACTGCTGCTTGAGCCGGCGGTAAAAGTTGTGCTCCGGCACGTGCGCCGAGAGCGAGAAGAGCAGCTCCTTCTCATCTTTGAAAGTTTTCTTGCCCTGCATTACTAAAAGAAATAGGTCATTATTTTTTAAAGCCTACATTCATACAGTTGTGCAACAGCCACTCACGTTTTCCGGGACAAGGTTGAGCAGCAAACTGCAGTTTTAGCCTGCTTCCGCAACCACAGCCTGTAAGCTGGAGCAATTGCACTAGACATGCCGACTGTTGACCTCGTGGAAGACACATCTGCTCATCCTCTCTCTGCTTTCATTCACTGAAATGAGCTGCTTTCGAGGCTATAGCCATGTATATCCGGATATAAGCGTATTATCCGCAGATATACGTTTAGAATGGACTGCACTAAATTGCTGTGCTTTTAGCGTTACAATTTCCTTTTGTCTGTTGGTTTCTACTCCTAAACAGGGAGGTTGCACCTGTATTGGTGTGCAGCAGGAGCCTCTAGCAGAAATCACACCACCCCTTTTAGAATTTTTGGGTCACCCTTGCCTGAAATAAAGTGTAAGAAGCAGGTATTGTCATGAAATTTCTTATATTGAATAAGCAAGATATGTGGACAAAAACAAGTATAATACCCTCTAAAACAACGAATTCTGCCAAAGGAATGGAGCAGATGACTTCCATACATAGTGCAGATAAGCCGAATAACTCCGTTCATCCCCTAGTTGGTGTGTATTTGAATTTATAGAAATGATAAAAAAGAGCCTTTGCTTAATAGCCTTTGCTGCACTGTTTTCCTGTGAACAGCAAGAGAACAAGTTAGAAACAAAATCGGCTACAGCAGAGCAAACTACAACGCAAGGCAGCCCAGAATTAAAAGCTCCAGATAGAGAAGCAAACTGGCTCAATCCACAATACCTGACAGCAGACTTCAATGGTGACGGTCATGTAGATACAGCCTTTGCAGTAATTATCAATAGCAAAAAGGGCATTATAATAAAACACTGTGACACTAACGAAGAATTTATCATAGGTGCTGGCAATAAGTTCGGAAATGGTGGTGATGACTTCAATTGGGTAGAGAACTGGAACCTTGTAACAGATAGCATAACCTACGAAGTTACTTTCATGGAAGAAGGAGACATTGATGGAAGCCGAGACGTCAAGCTTGACTACCCAGCTTTCTACATTGGGACGGAAGAAGAAGGTGGGGCTACAGTAGCTTGGAAAGAAGGCAAGTATGTTTGGATACACCAGGCGGACTAAAGAAAAACAAACACCAACAAGGTTCATAATTCAGGCTGCGGCTAAGCCTTGCCCATATTATGCACGAGACGGTTGTCATAAAAACTATGAAATGAAAAAACTTATACTCCTGCTTGTACTGACTCTATGTACGTCAATTTTAACAATGGCTCAACGTAAGGATGAGCAACTATATGCCGCTGTTCAAAAGAATGACAAAGCCAAAGTTGAAGTGCTACTAAAGAAAAAGGCTAACCCTAATTACATCAAGCAGGCGGGGCCTTGGATGCAGGTAAGTCCGCTCATTACAGCAGTCAACAATTCTAATGTTGAGATTGTGAAGCTGTTAATCGCTAGCCGAGCACAAATAGACTGGAGAGACGGGTTTAATACTACTACCTTAATGTATGCGGCATCTAAAGGGAATAGGGAGATAGTAGAGTTGCTATTAGCAAGTGGAGCAGATGTTAACGCTACTGATGGTGAAGGAAACACCGTTCTTACAGCCGCTAAGGAAAATAAGAATTCTGAAGTAGTAACACTTATAAAAAGCAAACTGAAGAAATAATTCCGTCAGCCAATCGAGTAGACGGCCCCGCCAGCGTTAACTGACGGGGTGCGCCTCTCACACCACTGTACAAGCGGGTCTCGCATACAGCGGTTCGTTAAGTTGTGGAGCTACTTTCCTGTAGTAGTCGAGCATTG
>NZ_JBHUOX010000079.1:0-1950 GCF_042686245.1 Pontibacter toksunensis
CCGGCTCGGGCAGCACCAACCCGGCAGACGGCAGGCCGGGGGTGCTGTATGTGGGGGATGTGGGGTACGGCCTCTGGGAAGACCTGAATGTGGTGACCAGGGCGGGTATGAACTTTGGGTGGCCGCTTTTTGAGGGCCTCACGCCCCACAACGGCTACATGAGCAAGAAAACCTACAACGCCTATGCGCCAAACCAGCTCTATAACACAGGAGGCTGCACGCAGCAGTATTTCTACTTCCAGGATTTGATAAAGCAGGAAACAGCGAGCGGCACGGCCAGCTTCACCAACCCCTGTAACGCGGCGCAGGCCATACCAGCAGGCGCAAACACCTTTCTGCACAGCCGGCCGGTGATCGACTGGAGGCACAGCACGACTGGTCCATCCAGAACAGGTATCTTCAACGGAGAAACAGCCGCAGAGGTCAACATAGGAGCTCCTGGCTCGCCTGTTTCCGGGCCTCAGTTCGGGGGCAATTCAGTGGTGGCAGGTGTCTTTTATACCCGCAACGACTTTCCGAAAGAATTCAGAAATACGTTCTTTTTTGGAGACTATACTGGCAAGTGGATACGAAACCTCACCGCTGATGCAGCTGATAAACCGACGGCTGTGCAGGATTTTATAAGCAGTGGTGCGGTCGTTGTACATATGGCGACACATCCTGCCGAGGGCGGAATCTACTATGTAAACTTCCCTTCTGAAATCAGAAAGATAACCTACAGGAACCGTACACCTGTTGCGGTAGTTTCATCGGATAAGACGTATGGTGAAAGCCCCCTAGCCGTGCAGTTTACCGGAAGCAACTCTTATGATCCGGATGGGCAGAATATTTCTTACCTATGGGATTTTGGAGACGGCACAACGAGTACGCTGGCAAATCCATCGCATACATTTACATCTACAACTACAGCACCAACATCTTTTACTGTCACACTTACGGTGTCTGATCCACCGGGAACTAAGGACCAGAAGGCGCTGACTATTTCCCTGAACAACACGCCACCTCACGTTACAATAACAAGCCCACTTGACAATACAAAATATCCTATGACCAGTGAGTCTACCTATGCCTTGAAGGCTACGGTATCGGATGCGGAGCATAGCAGCAGCCAGTTGACGTACAGGTGGCAGAGCATCCTGCACCACGAGGACCACCAGCATCCGGAACCTGCTTCCTTTTCTCCGGAATCCTCCATCTCGGTTTCTCCTTTAGGTTGTGGGGCAGAAACCTACTATTATCGTGTGACCCTGACGGTAACGGATGCGGCAGGACTTGCTACTACACATGAGGTAAAGCTGGTTCCGGATTGTAACATGTCGGTCACTCCGATTGTGCGGGAAGTCTGGAATAATGTTACTGGTACTGCTGTTTCATCTATTCCTGTGAACACGGCACCAAGCAGCACCTCGCAACTCACTCTTTTTGAGGCTCCTTCTAACACAGGCGAAAATTATGGGGCCAGGGTAAGGGCTTATGTGCAGGCACCTATTACAGGTGAGTACACTTTATGGATTGCCAGTGACCAGGACAGTGAACTATGGCTGAGCACAGATGAAAATCCGGCTAACAAAAGGAAGATAGCCTCCGTGAGTGGCCTGACGAACAGCCAGGAGTGGACAAAATACACTACCCAAGCTTCTTCATATATTTCACTGCAGGCAGGTAAGAAATACTACATTGAGGCTTTACACAAGGAAAGTACAGGGGCAGATCACCTGGCTGTAGGCTGGCAGCTGCCGGATGGTGGGATGGAGCGGCCTATTCCCGGTTACCGGCTCACCCCGTTTGCACCGCCTGCTACCAATCAACCTCCTGTTGCGAATGCCGGTCCGGATAAAACCATCACCCTGCCCACCAGTAGTGTGCAACTGAGTGGATCGGCCACCGACAGCGATGGCACCATCAGTGGCTATAGCTGGAGCCAGGTAAGTGGTCCCAATACGGCCACCT
>NZ_JBHUOX010000080.1:0-1844 GCF_042686245.1 Pontibacter toksunensis
CAATCGAGTAGACGGCCCCGCCAGCGTTAACTGACGGGGTGCGCCTCTCACACCACTGTACAAGCGGGTCTCGCATACAGCGGTTCGTTAAGTTGTGGAGCTACTTTCCTGTAGTAGTCGAGCATTGATTCGTACCCCCTACGGACGAGCCGTTTCACTGTCACCGTCGTTATCAGGATTGGACTTTGGGCCACAGCCCATCCTCCTTTCCTGGTTCTGCTCCAGGCATAGGCCTGCCACTTCGGGACGCCCAGCCGAATCAGGTTTTTCCTTTTCCGCTCCGGTCGTTTCCACTCATGCCAGATGCAGTGCCTGAGTCTGTTGCGTATCCAACTGTCGATGTCTTTGAGTTTGCCCTGTATACTTGCCATACGGAAGTAGTGGACCCAGCCTCGCTGCGCCTCTTTCAGTTCCCGGACACGTTCATCGAAAGCACTTGGCGTGGTTTTCCGGGTGATAGCCCTCAGCTTTTGTTTCAGCCTTGCCCATCCCTTCTTTGCCACCACCAGTTGGTATTTGTCCTTGTCGCCCTTCCTGTAGGTAGGCACGAACCCGTGACCCAGTAACTGGAAATCCACAGGCCGCCTAATGCCGGACTTCTCCCTGTTGATAGGCAGCTTCAGCCTGTCCCGGAGGAACAGGAATACAGCATTGCCCACCTTTCGGGCTGTCTCCTCACTCTTGGTGTAGACGCTGAAGTCATCGGCGTAGCGCAGTCCCTGCCTTTCCAGTTCCTTGTCCAGCTCGTGGAGCATGATGTTGGAGAGAAGCGGCGAGAGCGGACTGCCCTGCGGCACACCTTTCCGGCGTTTGGCCAGTCTCCCGCTAATAAGGATGGGAGCCCGGAGCCATTTGCGGACCAGGCGTAGGGTGAGGGAACATTTTACCTTACGGTAGAGCAGTTGCAGCAGCAGGCAGTGGTCCACTTCGTCAAAGAAGCTTTTCAGGTCTATGTCAACAATATGCTGGTAGCCCTCATGGATGTTCCTGTGTGCCTGCTGCACTGCCTGGTGGGCGTTGCGGTTGGGACGAAAGCCGTAGCTGTGCTCCCTGAACTCCAGTTCAAAGAGCGGGCTCAGCACCTGGCTAACCGCCTGTTGCAGCACGCGGTCGGTGACGGTGGGAATGCCCAGCAGGCGATTCTTGCCGTTGCTCTTGGGTATCTCTACCCCTAAGATGGGGAGAGGCAGGTACCTGCCGTTGCGGATGGCGGTGGCGATGGCGTCCCTGTTTTGTTTCAGGTGCGCTGCCAGCTCCTCTACCCGCATACCGTCCACGCCAGCCGAACCTTTGTTGGCCAGCACGTGCGTGTATGCCCTGAGCATGTTGCCCCGGTGGAGTACCTTCTCTATCATCTTTTACTAGTACTACTATTGTTGTAATATCTGCCCCGCTTAAGGCAAGGCTGGCCGGGCCTCCTTGTCGAATTAAGGGCAACTTAACGTTTGGCCCTTCAGCAGATTGTGAGACCTCCGGGTGCTTCCCGGCTCGTTACTTCTACCTACTATGGCCTCTGCTGACTTCTCCCTGTGTTCACGACACCGGGAGACCTCCCCAGGTAAGAGCACATTCCTTCCTCCGATTCCTGGCACATCTACATCGTAGCGCTTGTTGGCCAGGGGCATTGCAAAGGTGTGCTTGCTTACCCGCGCTACCATGCCTCTTATGTGCTTTCTGTTCGTCAGTACCTGATTTTGCAGTCCCGCTTTCTTCACTGCACGCCTCGCGACGAACCAGCTTGCGGCTTGCTAACAGGCTTCACCAACTCGCCTGCAAGGGACTTTCACCCTCTGGAATAAATTGATACCTTTAGTATCAGGTGCCCATACTGGGCGCACACAAAA
>NZ_JBHUOX010000081.1:0-1681 GCF_042686245.1 Pontibacter toksunensis
TTAAAAGGCCCAGAAGTGCCTTTTAATAGCTAAAAATAAGCCGCAGCAACATGCCAGCAACAAAAAACCAACAACCGCAACAAAAGAGCAACAACCGCAGCACTAAGCATTGCTCGGCTTGAACGGTCAAAATAGAAGACACCCTATAAGCCTTCTCAAAATCTTCACGTTTGCTGGGACACTTCGTGCGCAAAATTCTTCATCCTGCCAATAGGAAATGGCAGGTCTGTTCATTGGCTTCTCCTAGGCAAGAGTTGGAAGCTTAGGTTTCAGGAAGAGCCTCATTTTCACAATGTTCGTATATGGTTTTTGTCAACTTTCTAACCGCCACTATTAGTAGATGCACTTGCAGCATGCAAACCACTAAAGAAATGCGGCTTGCACATAAAAGCTAAGAGACAATGGAACCAGTTATACATGAACAAGCGCAAAGAATCTGGAAAGTAATCTCAGAGAGGAACGGGAATGGAAGAGCCGTTACTGCAGAGGACTCCAGATTTGAGCTGGACCTGCATAAAAAGCTTCTTTCCTTCTTTCAGGTAGGGGAGTACTACTATTTTATACTCAATGTTAGAGCCTTTGCCTTCGAGCTGATGAGTGCAGAGGTGACCTCCGTGCTAGGGTATGCGCATGATGAAGTGGACCTTCCTTTTATACTAAGCATCATACATCCGGAAGATCAGCGCTGGTTTCTGTCTTGCGAAAAAAAAGTGGGGGAGTTCTTCTCCGGGTTGACCTTGGAGCAAATACCGAACTACAAGGTCCGCTATGACTACCGCATCAGGAAGAAGAACGGTGACTATATCCGCATTCTGCAGCAGGTGGTCACCATACAGTTTGACGAGCAGGGGCATGTTTTACGCACCCTCGGCATCCACACGGATATTTCTCATCTGAAGCAGGAAGGCGCTCCCGTGCTCTCGTTTATCGGGCTCAACGGGGAGCCTTCCTATACGAACGTTACTGTTGAGAAAGTCCGGTTTCCCGCTCATACTTTACTTTCTGCAAGGGAAAGAGATGTACTGCTCTTACTCGTCCAGGGCTACAACAGCGAAGAAATTGGCAAGAAGCTTTTCATAAGCACGAGCACGGTGCAGACGCACCGCAAGAACATGCTGCACAAAACCGGTTGCAAAAGTACTCCGGCACTGATTTCCTTTGCTGTCAAAGCAGGGGTGGTATAGTGTTTAAATCAATTTTTTACGAATCTTATAAATACCACATCTACAGGACAGCGGGCCAGGCATGTGAGAGGTTAGGTAAAGCTTCAGAATCACCTGGAAGACTCAGAAGTGGTTGCGATAAGACCTCTTCTATATGTACAGCACGAGGCGGGCACTTGGGTAAGGTGAATTTTGCTGCTTTGTAGGCTGTCCCCCTCCCACAATCCATGTAATCAACTAATTGCTCTCTCCTCCTTTACATCATGCACGTGATGATACATTTATTCATTGCAGTTCTAAAGCAATACCAAATGCTATTTTGCACGATGAAATATTACCCACTTCTGGGTATTTTTCAAAAAATAGCATATATAATATTGGAAATACATTATTTGTTTATGAATATTGTTTCATAAAATAAAACAATATAATATTCATGAAAAACAAGTACTTATTGACAGTTGCAGCAGCCTTGGGCTTTGCTTTCGCAGCTGAGGCACAGACTGTGTCAGTTGGTC
>NZ_JBHUOX010000082.1:0-1544 GCF_042686245.1 Pontibacter toksunensis
TATCTATATATTAGGAGAATTGATTACTTTTGGCTGGCTCCTGTGGAAGTCCCCTTGGAGTCACTGAAAACCAACCGATTCAACTTAAAAACAGAGGGTGCAGACATGAAACTGACAAAGGTATTAATGGTATTAATCTTAGCTGCCGCAGGATTCCTCAGCAGCTGCGAGAAGGAAGAAGCGCCTTATATGGCTAATGTGGGATTTACCACCGTCACAACAGGGGATGTGGACGGCGACGTGGCGGGAGACGGAGGGTCCTCTTCAAAGACCTACACCTGGCAGAATACTTCCTCCAAGGCAGAGTATAGCATGGACATTACAGCCGTGAAAGGCGGGAGATTCCAGCTCTTGATGAAGGACGCCAACGGGCAGCTTGTCCTGGATAAAACCCTTGTGGCCGGAGATTCCGAGGACTCTAAGTCAGGAATGACTTCCACTGGCGCCCCCGGTGCATGGACCGTGACCGTCATCCTGACCAATTTCAACGGCGACGGAAGCTTTTCCATAAGCAAGGATATGTAAGCGGCACTTCCTGCTCCAAGTACAGCAGCAGGGAGGAAACTTCAAGAGCATAGACACCACAAGACCACTCTGCGCAAGGCAGTGCGGTCTTTTTATTTAAACTTCTCTGCAAAAGAAGTGCAATTCCGCTACCGTCCGCACCACTTTGGGGCTGCCCGAGCAGTCGGCAAGAGGCCCGTGCCGCGCCACCCGCTGACAAATGTAGGTATCTACATATATGCTCCCCTTGCCTTAGCGCGTAACTCTCCCTATATCTGTACAATTTGAATAAAATATTTAAATATATAGCTAAACATATTTTAACCTACTCAGTATAAGGCTTATTATAAATATATAAACTTCATATATAGTATGAACAAAGCAAAACTACTGAGCCTGCTGGTCCTGCCGGCACTTTTCACCATGAGCTGCTCTGAGGAGCACGACGTCGCCCCCGCCGCTTCTATGAGCGCCAAGTCCACTTCGCTTGCCACCACAGGCAACGGGGCACCGAGCGGGGCGCACTACACCCTTAACATCATCGGCGTTGCCAAGGACAAGACGGCCGCCATGGACGGCAACAGCGGCCACCGCATCTTCGTCAGCCTGGAGGGCAAGACGAAGATTAACCTGCAGAACGCTGACCTGACTGACGGCACGTTCCAGGTGCTCGATGCCAACGGCACGGACGCAGATGGCGCCCTGTTCCAGCTTCCGAGCCCGGATGCTGACGGCGACGGCACTACCTCTTACTCTGTGTATGCGCGCGCCCTTGGAAAGCCAGGTGGCCAGGTGAAAGTGAACACCTGCGCCACCGACGTGGCAACAGGCGAAGAAGTGTGCAGCCTGGAGTCGCTGGTGACCATGCGCGAGAAGGGCGGCTCCAAGTTCCAGAACGTTTCTGCTGAGCTGCTGACCATCTACGCTGACATCACAGACGACGGCATAGACAACCCACAGCGTTACCCGCTCTTCTCAGACGAGATGGAGGGCTACTACTGGGACTACGACAACAACGGCCTGAGAGTGCTGCAGCTCCG
>NZ_JBHUOX010000083.1:0-1439 GCF_042686245.1 Pontibacter toksunensis
GCCTTATTTTTGGAAAATGAAGAAAAACAGGTACTTTGTACGGAAGACATTTGAGCTGCTGTTGCTTTATGTCGCCATCCCGCTCTTCACTAAATACCAGCTGCACGGGATTTACAACCTGGTCCCTCTACTGGGGATGGGCCTGCTCCTGTTTCTCCTCCTGTTCCGGAGCAAGCGCTTTCACAACAGGCGGTTTCTGAGGCTGGATTCCGTCAACTGGAAGTTTCTTGTCGGCAGGTTCTTGCTCCTCTCCGCCCTGGTCTACGGCTTTATCCGCTTCTTTCACCAGGACCTGCTCTACTACCTGCCGCAGCAGAACCTCGACCGCTACCTGCTCACGGTGGCCCTCTACCCTTTCTGGTCTGTCATCCCGCAGGAGATTGTATACAGGGGCTGGTACTATCACCGCTACAGCGACTTCTTCACAAACGAAAAAGTCTCCGTGCTGGTAAACAGCGTCTTCTTTGGCTTCTCCCACATTGTCTTCGGAAACTGGGTCGCCATCTGCGGTGCTTTCCTGGTGAGCTTTGTCTTCAGCCACACCTACAGAAAGCACAACTCCCTGCTGATTGTAGTGATAGAGCACTTTTTCTACGGGGTGATGATTTTCTCCCTGGGGATGGGCAGGTTTTTTAAATAAGTAACGGCTGCTTCCACAACTTGCAGCTGCTGTTGGTCGCTGTAACGGACGCTGACCTCTATGAAACAAACAGGCTGTAGCAGATTAGTCCGGGCGCCACTGCCCCGAGCAGGTAGGCCCCGCAGGCAGCGCTTTCCAGAAGATAGAAGACATTCTCGGTTGTGCTTTTTTGTGTTTAGTGCAGCTCCCAATAGCAGTTCAGCAGCTTGACCGGCTCTACGCCGAGAACACATGGCAACGGCTGCCGTAGTATTCATCAAGACAGGCACCTTTGGGTATCACAGACGCTGCAAACATAACTTCCAAGGATAAAAGTATGAAAAACATTTACCCCCAGTGGCTCCACAGCCTGGCTTTCCTCTCTTTATCCCTCACGCTTTGCGGATGCAACTTTGAAGATGATGCTGTTATGAACCCCAGCTCCTGGGCCGGATTGCTCATTGTTGCCGCTGTAATAGTTTTCTTCTACTACATCTTTAAAATGATCAGAAGAAGGTGAATAAAGGCGGCTCCTCCTGCTTATAACAGGTGTTATGATAAGCAATAGCCTGCGTCATAACTGCTGGAGAGGGCATTATCACATTTTCGTTCTCTTCGCAGCTGCCTGGCTTCCTGCCTATCTTGCCCTTTAAGATGCTTCCCGGGCATGGAGTTGAACACACATAGTCCCACAGCGGAGAGGATTACGCCGAAGGCCACCCCAAGTCTTTGTAATGATGAATGGCGTGGTGCGTCCAGAGCACCTTAAGGATGCTGGCCGGAAGGCATGCACCGCGTAGTGCACAAGCAGGTAGGCAGA
>NZ_JBHUOX010000084.1:0-1373 GCF_042686245.1 Pontibacter toksunensis
CTCATATCTTTGAAGTGTTAGCCAAGAGTACAATTCTTTCTATTTGTACCTTCGCTTTTATACAATATAGGAGGAAAGGATTAAGTGACAGTACTAGACACAATTGATGTCGCCCTTAAGAAACCCCTTTCCTCCCTCTTCATCCAAGCCAGAACAGTACCAAAAGGCCGCCTGCTGCAGGCGAGACCTAGTATCTAGCTGTGAGTATAGGTTGCAGATGAAGTTTATTTACCCAAGCTACCCAATACAATGAAAAACCTGCTATGCCAGAACCTGGGAGTGGACGTTTCCAAGGACTCCCTTGATGTTGTCTTCTCTACCCTTGACATGGAGCGCCAGGTCAGGGTGAAGGCCTCCCGCAAGTTCGCAAACACGCCTGCCGGTATCAGGCAACTCCAGCGCTGGATGGAAAGCAAGCGCGCAGCAGAAGTGGAGCTGCGTATACTCATGGAAGCCACCGGCGTGTATTATGAGCAGCTGGCCTGGTTTCTCCACCAGCAGGGCTACCAGGTATCGGTCATCTTGCCCACCAAGGCCAAGCGCTACCTGCAGGCCCTGGGCCACAGGAGCAAGAATGACAGCATCGACGCCAAAGGGCTGGCCCGCATGGGCCTGGAGCAGTTGCTGCCCCTCTGGCAGCCCCTTTCGCAGAACATCTACCAGCTGCGTCTCCTGACCCGCCAGCTGGAGGACTTCTCTAACCAGCGCACCGTGTTCCTCAACCAGCTCCACGCCCTGCACCACAGTGCCTTTGCGGTAAAGCAGGTGGAGAAAAGCCTCAAAAAGATGGTCCGCACGCTGGAGAAGAGCATTCAGGAGCTGGAGGAGGCTATCCGGGAGCTCATCTGCCAGGACCCGCTGCTGGCCGAGCGGGTGGAGAAGCTCCTGGCTATCAAAGGAGTGGGCCTCAAGACGGTGGCCGTGCTCCTGGCCGAGACCAACGGCTTTGCCACCTTTGAGAAGCAGGGGCAGCTGGTGAGTTACTCGGGCTATGATGTGGTGGAGAACCAGTCAGGCAAACGCTCGGGAAAGACCAGGATGTCCAAGAAGGGCAACGCCCATATCCGCCGGGCCATGCACCTGCCGGCCTTTACCGTGGTGCGCTACAAAGAGCCGGTCTTTGCCGCACTACACGAACGGCTTTTGGCAAGGGGCAAGACCAAGATGCAGGCTTACGTGGCTGTGCAGCGTAAGCTGTTGATTCTGATTTGGACGCTGTGGCGCAAGAATGAGGTGTATGACCCGCTTCACGACCAAAGGCATCAAAAACAAAAAAGAGACATCCAACTCCTGGAGGCCGGAGCCTCTCTTTCAGGTGTCAGCGAAGCTGACGAAAACAAAGTAGCCCCGCTGGGCAGGGCTACACAAGATGA
>NZ_JBHUOX010000085.1:0-1317 GCF_042686245.1 Pontibacter toksunensis
TCCTGGTACGATGTCATGTTCCAAAACAGGGAGATAGGATCCGAGGTGGTATGCGATTTGACGAGGGGCTTCTTGAGGATGCCTTTGGTCTCATAATATTTCTTGATGTTTTTGGTGGCTTCCTTGTCTGCGGAAACGCGTTGCACCGCTAAGTTCAACTGCCTGTCTTCGGTCGCGCTACCTGTGCCGGAGTATATATAGTCCCGGTTATCGAAAGGCTGCCCGCCTAACTTTATGATCGCGTCGCGGATAAACAGATTATACCGGAGCACGCCCAGCACAGTCTGCACAATGGAGTTGGGGTCGCTTGGGTCATAAGGCGCCTGGGCGATATGAAGCAGCTTCATGGTGGCTTCCGGGTTTTGGCTGACGGCTTGTAGAATAGCAGGCACGTAAACCGTTTCCCAGTTTAAGATCATCTCATCCGGAACGTCAAGCACATCTCCCGGAAGTACGCCGGGAAAGAAGTAATCGAACAAAACCCTGAAGTTGCCATAGTAGTTTATCTGCCTCTGAAAGTCGCCGCAGGGGCCACATAGGGACAAACCTCCGCTCCACAGTTCCGGGTATCGTTCTAAGGCGAGCGTGGTAACAAGCCCTCCTTCCGAAGCGCCTGCCAGGTAAATTTCCTCAGGCTCACCATAGCGTTGAATGAACAGGTTACGAAGGTTGATCATATCCTGAATGCCGGTTTGCACAGCCAACCCGTTTTGGCTATAGCTGGTAGTAGCAAAGGCATAACCGAAACTTGTGAAAAGAGGGGCGTAAACACTAACTTCAGAGGCGATGTGCAGCGGCTCAAAAGCGGGAGTGTAGCCGCGGGCATATAGCAAAAGCTCCCCGTTCCAATGAGCAGGAATGCAAATCTGGATTATCTCTCCGGATGATAATGTTTCTGTGGTGCACTCCACCTGTGCCACAGCACCCTCCATGTTCGTAACTGCTTGCAGGCTGACAGCCGCATTCGTGTTGCTCCTTGGCTGTGGGTCCTCCTCGAATAAAGGCTGACATTGTGCTAATAGGAACAGCAAGCAGGTCAGTCCCGCGGCAACGCCGCGTAAAGCCAGCACCCTGGAAAGCTTTTTCTGCAGGTAAGCCAGCTTGATAGCATTTACTACTTTAGTGCCGATGTGAAAATGCTTGGTTAAATTTTTCATACACTTAATTCTGTCTTTATACATAGTAGAAAAGGAAGCACTTAGAATGTAAGCTTTCACAGGAAGTAAGGGAGGTGTGAAATGGAGTGGTGGTTTTGAACAGCTATCTAATAGGAGCTAAATTCTAAAATCCTGTATAATCAAGATGATAGCTATTTGC
>NZ_JBHUOX010000086.1:0-1281 GCF_042686245.1 Pontibacter toksunensis
TGAGATAGTCAAGATATAATCTGACAGTTTAATTAAATTGAATGTGACGCATTTCATTAATTAAACCCGATTATATCATGACTACTCAAGACAAAATTATCAAAAACAAGTTAGGATTGCTAAACCTGGCTGAGATGCTGGGTAACGTGTCCCAAGCCTGTAAGGTGATGGGATACAGCAGGGACTCCTTCTACCGTTTCCAGCAGCTCTACGAGCAGGGCGGCACATCAGCCCTGCAGGAGATTAGCCGCTCAAAGCCCAACATCAAGAACAGAGTAGAGCAAGCCGTTGAACAGGCAGTGGTGGAACTTGCCACAGAGCAGCCTGCTTTCGGGCAGCTAAGGGCCTCTAATGAGCTTAAGAAGAGAGGCATCTTCATATCCCCTGGAGGGGTGCGATCCGTGTGGCTACGTTACCAGCTGGAGACCTTTCCCAAACGGTTAAAAGCACTTGAAGCCAAAGTGGCCGGAGAAGGGCTGATCCTGACCGAAGCGCAAATTGCGGCCCTGGAGAAAGCCAGGGAAGAGAAGACAGCGCACGGTGAGATAGAGACGCACCACCCAGGCTACCTGGGGGCGCAGGACACCTATTACGTGGGCTACATCAAAGGCGTGGGCAAGATTTACCAGCAGACCTTCATCGACACCTACACCAAGGTGGCGCAGGCAAAAGTCTATGACAGGAAGAATGCTTTGGTGGCTGCCGACATGCTCAATGACAGGGTGCTTCCGTTTTATGAGCAGCACGAGTTGAAGCTGCTGCGCATCCTCACTGACCGCGGTACTGAGTACTGCGGTGCCAAGGAGCACCATGAATACCAGCTCTACCTGGCCATCGAGGACGTCGACCACAGCAGGACCAAGGCCAAAAGCCCGCAGACCAACGGCATCTGCGAGCGCTTCCACCGCACCATGCAAGACGAGTTTTATGCCATCGCTTTTCGTAAAAAGGTGTATACTACGTTAGAGGAACTGCAGGAAGACCTGGACCTGTGGCTGGAGCATTACAACAAGGAGCGGACGCATACGGGCAAGTACTGCTTCGGCAGGACACCCTACCAGACACTGCTCGAATCCATTCCGCTGGCCAAAGAGAAAATGCTCAACAGCTTAAGGCAAGATCCTGTCAAACATTTTTTTTCGGAACCAGCCCTTGCACCCGAAGACGAAGGGGTGGTGCAGAAAAAAAATGAGCCCAACGGCATGGGCTCATGGAACACTACTTTAGGGCAGATGCCTGTCAGATAACCCTCAACTGTCAGAGCATATCTTGACTATTACA
>NZ_JBHUOX010000087.1:0-1144 GCF_042686245.1 Pontibacter toksunensis
ACGCCCGTTACCATTTCGATGTCGCGGATGCCGGAGTTTCTGACCAGCATGCCCAGCACCAGCTGTTTAACCGCAGGCCTGCAGCCGGCCCTGGCATACTCAAACTGGAACTGCTTGCCGCAGGCACAGCACAGAAAATTCTGCCTGCCAGTGCGCTTTACACCGTTTTTGACTACCTTCATACTGTGGCAGTAGGGGCAGTTGACTTGGATAGTTATCTCGCACATAACTTCCAACAAACACCCTTGCTGCCATACCTATTCCCAAATCATACACTGAAGACCACAACCGATTATTTTAGATAAGAAGGGGACTGGATTTGTGCAGCCGAATCCCGAAGCGAAGTAAGTGTTAAGGCTGCGCTAGGTTAGGCTAAGTATTCTTAATTTAAATTTTATTTATATTGAAAGGGGCTATTATTATATCTATCAGCAAATTATACTAACGTTTATTTGGCCTCACCACAGCTTTGACCTGTTCTAGGACATATTGACTAACTGTTGTTAATTCTCCCTTGTGCCGGCCATCAGTTTTGCTGCGAAGTATGAGTTGTGGAGCTTTGTCGGCTTCAAAAGCAACAAGCAATGGCTGTGGGTGGCCAAGGACAGGAGAAGCAGGTAGATAGTGGCCTTGCAACTGGGAGACAGAGGCGCAGCAGGGGCAAAGGGCTGTGGAAAGAGGTGCCGGAGCATTACAGGCAGCAGGCAACTTTCTTCACCGATGAGTGGGAGGCCTACAAAAAGGTGATACCGGCGGCAAGGCATGTGGCCGCCGCCAATAAGAAAGAGACCAATCATGCTGAGAGGTTCTTCTGTAACCTCAGGCAGAGATGCGCTCGATTGGTGAGGAAGTCCCTCTCCTTTTCCAAATGGCTTGAGAGGCACCTGATGGCAATCCAATTCTTTGCAGCTAATTACATCCTATCGTATATTTGCCTGATTCAAAGAGGGAGATTCGGCCTTAAAGTAGATAGTAAACGTACTACCTTGCCCTAATTTACTTTCTACCTTGATATCGCCACCGGTAGCATCTACTATCTTTTTAGCCAGGAACAACCCAATGCCCTGGCCTTCCACATCGTGGTTGATTCGTTCGTATTTCTTAAAGATTTGTTCCTGGTTACGCTCTGATATCCCCATTCCAT
>NZ_JBHUOX010000088.1:0-1140 GCF_042686245.1 Pontibacter toksunensis
TGACCATCTACGCTGACATCACAGACGACGGCATAGACAACCCACAGCGTTACCCGCTCTTCTCAGACGAGATGGAGGGCTACTACTGGGACTACGACAACAACGGCCTGAGAGTGCTGCAGCTCCGCTTCTACGAGGTGCCGACTGTCCTGTAATTTGTTTTACCTAGTAAAACAACAGAGGCGCTAGTGATAAGAAGTAGCGCCTCTGTTGTTTTTATATGTTCTTTCACTCACAAGGAAGCACAACTTTCCTTAGCTCGCTGTCAGCGATGTGATGCTTATCTGCTCCAGGTTATCGTGCGGGAGAAATGTCAAGCGGAGCAGTGCCCGGAACTGATTCTGCTGGATATTCATATGCCGGTCATGGACGGCTTTGAATTCTTAGAGGAACTGCAACAGTCCCCTGATTTAAATAGTGTTTCCCTCCGCATTGTCCTATTGAGCTCCTCCACGCATTACCTTGATGTGGCAAGGGCAAAGCAGTATCCCGTCATTGATTTGGTAGAGAAGCCGCTCATTGCGGAGAAGCTGTCTAAGTTCTTATGAGAGAACTAAAGTCTTGGCCTAGCACCCCTCCAGATAGGGAGAAGGTATAGCCCCTACCGCTAGCGTTCTAAAAACTGAACCTCCTCCAGGGTGCCGGGAAGGCTGTTTGCGTCATAACAACTGTTATAGGTGAAACCGCCCTGCTGCCTGGAATCGCATCTGCTTTTTTTGGCGCTTTCGCGGGGTGCGGGAATTGCCTGCGGGCTCTTATATTGCTTTGGATATATAGCATATTCGGTAGTCCGGTTCCGTTTACACGACACCCGTTGGGCGGCTAAACAGAATAATCCCGTATATCAGGTAGAAGTAATGCGTAAGTAGATGAGGGATATATCACAGGAATATAAAAGACAATCAGCTTGGAGAAACTGGAATTCCTATGTAAGCAAACTGCCAATCTTACCATCCGACTTGGTCCTTGATCTGGGTTGTGGAACAGGTGATGTTTCCGTACTCCTGGCTGAAAGAGCTTCCAGGGTTATTGGAATAGATTTGAACAAAGATATCCTTGAGTTTGCCACAAAGGAAAATTATCGCCCCAATGTGCAGTATCTATGCTCAGACTTAAATAAAGCCCATGAAACCAACCTTC
>NZ_JBHUOX010000089.1:0-1128 GCF_042686245.1 Pontibacter toksunensis
TTAAAAGGCCCAGAAGTGCCTTTTAATAGCTAAAAATAAGCCGCAGCAACATGCCAGCAACAAAAAACCAACAACCGCAACAAAAGAGCAACAACCGCAGCACTAAGCATTGCTCGGCTTGAACGGTTAAAATAGAAGACACCCTACAAGCCTTCTCAAAATCTTCACGTTTTCCGGGATTGCGCGGATCCGCGGCGGGTGCCTCTCATAGCTCTCCAGCAACGGTTGGCGCAAGCGATACACCCGCTTGTAAGCTGTCTTTTCCTTTATTAACATTAGTGCACGGGCCGGGGTCTTGCGCTGGTCGTTCCCATGAAGCCGCCACAAATCCTCCCGACAGCTCCCCCTATACAGGCATTAAACCGCCATAGCAGCGCAGGGGGAGTTTCAAGCACCGGTGCCTGGCCAGCAACTGCTCCCTTGCCGTATCAGAATTCCGCCGTTTTACGGGATGGCTGTTTTCCCTGGACAGAGCCGGATGCTCTTCCCAGACACTCTTCCGACAGGGGTGCCTAGGCAAGCGCAGGCTGTATCAGGTGCTGTATCAAACGGTGCTTGGGTCATTGCTGCTGATACAGCCGGCACCTGATACAGCAGCAAGCAGAGAATGAGCCTTTTCAGCGTCCCAACATAGCCTAACTATACAAATGGAGTATCTAATTTATATACGTGTGGCAGTCAATGTCATTAACGGGTTTATTTCCGTGGGATATGGACCAATTGAGCCGCCTTATTTCAAAAACAGTTGTTGGAAAATCACCAACAACCGTTTTGTTTGTTGTTTTTAGCGTGCTGAGGCAAACTTCTGTTCTACCCTGACGGAGCGGATAATCTTGCCTCCTGAACCTTTCACTTTGGCTAAGGGGTGTTGTTTCTGGGTATCAACCTTCTGTAATAATTGTGTAAAGATTGCTATCGCTTCTGCCTCTGTAAAAGTACAATGTCCATAGCGTTGTACTGGAATTGCCTCAAATAATGAGCTCTTGCCTGGAGGCACTTTGTCCTGGTACGATGTCATGTTCCAAAACAGGGAGATAGGATCCGAGGTGGTATGCGATTTGACGAGGGGCTTCTTGAGGATGCCTTTGGTCTCATAATATTTCTTGATGTTTTTGGTGGCTTCCTTGT
>NZ_JBHUOX010000090.1:0-1122 GCF_042686245.1 Pontibacter toksunensis
TGAGCTCCTCCCATTTTTAGGACATGTGAAAAGTAGAGAATTCGGGTTCTACTATATTACATTCCACCCACTCTTCCGGCGTCTTGTCGCCCAATGAGCTATGGGGCCGGAATTGGTTATACTCCTGCCGCCAGGCCTCTGTCTTCTCCCTTGCGTCTTCCAGACTAAGGAACCAGTTCACGTTCAGGCACTCATCCCGGAAGCTACCGTTGAAGGACTCAATAAAGGCGTTATCCGTGGGTTTGCCGGGCCTGGAGAAGTCCAGCGTGACCTTGTTGTCATAGGCCCACCTATCCAGCGCCCTGGAGATAAACTCGCTGCCGTTGTCCACCTGTATACGCTTGGGCAGCTTTTTGGTGTCCTGCCTGATGCACTCCAAAGCGGCTACAACATCTGCTCCTCTCATAGACTGTCCCACCACTATGCCGGGGCACTGGCGGCTATAATTATCGACTATAGTTAAGCAGCGGAATTTGCGGCCATCGAAGAGTTGGTCAGCCACAAAATCCATACTCCAGCACTCGTGGGTACTGGAGAGTTCCGGACGCTCCAGCCGGTGTGCGGCGGCCTTACTTCTCCTGGGCCGCTTGCTCCTCAGGTTCAGCCCCTCCTCTTTGTAGAGGCGGTACACGCGTTTATGGTTGTCCCGCCAGCCTTCCCGCCTGAGCAGGACAAAGATACGCCAGAACCCGTAGCGAATCCTCACCTGGGCAATCTCCTGCATCCGCTTCCTGATTACGGAGCTATCCCTGGCCCTGGAGCGGTAGTACCAGCCCGAGCGGTGGCACAGCACCACCTTACAAGCTCTTCTAACAGAGACCCGGTAGTTTTCTGTTAGCTCTAAGACCAGCCGTTTTGACTGGGCTGGTCTTAGAGCTTTTTTCGCAACACGTCCTGTAGCATTTGTTTGTCCAGGCTCAGGTCCGCCACCAGCTTTTTTAGCTGACGGTTCTCCTCCTCCAGTTGCCGCAGTTTGCGCAGTTCACTCACCCCTAAACCACCGTATTTTTTCTTCCAGTTGTAGAAGGTGGCATCCGAGATGCCCATCTTGCGGCACACCTCCTCTACCTTGACACCCGTCTCTGCTTGCTTGATGGCGAAGATGATCTGCGCCTCGGTGAA
>NZ_JBHUOX010000091.1:0-1101 GCF_042686245.1 Pontibacter toksunensis
AGGCGTAAATACTTTTCTCACCCAATTGTTTCACGTTGTCATAATCCACCACTACCCGTTCCGCAATTTCCGATTCTATCATAACATCCGGAGGCGCTGGAATTTCTTCGGGGCTGGTTTGGGTAATGCCCAAAATCACCTCTCCCATACTGGCCAGGGATATGCAGTAATTCACTTCCATGTTATTCAGTACCGACAAGGGCATATCCGGGTATTCGGCTTCGTTAGGGTCCTGCACCATACACGTGCCGCCGCTTCTTTTGATAGCCAGCATACCGGTGGTACCGTCATCGAGCAAACCGGTTAAAACTACCCCAATGGCCCGGTTACTGTATGCCGCTGCCGCCGAACGAAACAACACGTCTATGGATGGACGCCACCGGTTTTCTTCCGGCCCATGCCCCAGAACGATAGTCTCTTTTTTTACCAGTAAGTGAAGATTAGGCGATGCGACATAGATATGGCCTTTTTTTATGGGTGCGCCATCAACAGCTACTTCACAGGGTAAAGCGGTACGCTGTTTTAAATTATGCACTAAAAAATCACTGATACTGGTGTGGGATAAATGCATGACAATAAAAATTGCGGCGTCCAGATCGGGCTGCAATTGTGCGACAAATTCAGATAGGGCATTCAGGCCCCCTGCCGAAGCACCTACCGCAATAACAAATTTAGGCTTATCCATGTGCATAGAGTCTATATACAATAAGGGAAACTATATACGCCAATACTTCAGTTCCGGCAAAAATGAACTTAATACTTATTTTAAGCTTTTCGTTAACATAAGCAAAAGTTACATTTTTTATAAGTTCTTGAATGTGTGGTCTACGTGTCAAATTTTAAACTTATTACCAGCGGTTACTTTACATGGAGCAAAATATAATACCGAATCTAATTCTGACGATTATATCCAGTATACTTAAGAAGAAGTACAGGCGACACAGGAGTAGAATATTTAATACATTTGAATTAACTGCCAATTCTTCCCCTTCAGGATATGTTTCTTGATTTTCCGGTTCACTCTTTTTAAAGAAAACTATGTTCACGTCAGATCCCCAGTATGTCATTGCAATAGGAGCTTCTGCCGGTGGCGTAGAAGAA
>NZ_JBHUOX010000092.1:0-1099 GCF_042686245.1 Pontibacter toksunensis
TTCTTCTACGCCACCGGCAGAAGCTCCTATTGCAATGACATACTGGGGATCTGACGTGAACATAGTTTTCTTTAAAAAGAGTGAACCGGAAAATCAAGAAACATATCCTGAAGGGGAAGAATTGGCATTTAAATCATGAGTATTAATATTATACTCCTGTATCGCCTGTAGTTATACTTAAATATACTGGATATAACTGATAAAATAGATTCAGAATTTTATTTTACTCCATGTAAAGTAACAGTTGGTAACAGGCTTGAAATTGACACTTTTAAACCTGCTATTCAAAGACTTATAAAGAATGTAATTTTTGCTTACTTTAATGAAAAGCATAGAATAAGAGTATAGTTCATTTTTACCCGAATTGAAGCATTGGAATAAGTATTTTACCTCATCATAGTAAACTCTCTTCAAATGGATAAACCTAAATTCGTTATTGTCGTTGGCGCTTCGGCAGGGGGCCTGAATGCACTATCCGAATTTGTCGCACAATTGCAGCCCGATCTGGACGCCGCAATTTTTATCGTCATGCATTTATCCCACACCAGCATCGGTGATTTTTTAGTGCATAATTTAAAACAGCGTACCGCTTTACCTTGTGAAGTAGCTGTTGATGGCGCACCCATAAAAAAAGGTCATATCTATGTCGCATCGCCTAATCTTCACTTACTGGTAAAAAAAGAGACCATCGTTCTGGGGCATGGGCCGGAAGAAAACCGGTGGCGGCCATCCATAGACGTGTTGTTTCGTTCGGCGGCAGCGGCGTACAGTAACCGTGCCATTGGGGTAGTCTTGACCGGTTTGCTCGATGACGGCACTACCGGTATGCTGGCTATCAAAAGAAGTGGCGGCACGTGTATGGTGCAGGACCCTAACGAAGCCGAATACCCGGATATGCCCTTGTCGGTGCTGAATAATATGGAGGTGAATTACTGCATTTCCCTGGCCAGTATGGGAGAAGTGCTTTCAGCGATTACCCAAACCAGCCCCGAAGAAATTCCAGCGCCTCCGGATGTTATGATAGAATCGGAAATTGCGGAACGGGTAGTGGTGGATTATGACAACGTGAAACAATTGGGTGAGAAAAGTATTTACGCCT
>NZ_JBHUOX010000093.1:0-1071 GCF_042686245.1 Pontibacter toksunensis
CCACTGAGCTGACGAATACTTACGGCAGAGGCTGGAGCAAGCGCCACTTGTGGCATTGTGTACGCGTTGCGGACACTTTTCCGGAAGACTTAATTGTGAACGCACTGAGTACACAATTGAGCTGGACCCACCTGCGCCTGTTAGCTGCGATTGAGGATGAGCTAAAGCGGATGTTTTATACTGAACTCAGCATGCAGGAGCAGTGGAGCACCCGTGTGTTACAGGAGCGGATGGACAGCATGCTGTTTGAGCGCTCGGCTTTATCAAAAAAAACCAGAGGAACTCCTCCGGCAAGAACTCAGCACCTTGCAGTCATCCGGAGCTGTGACTCCTGGTTTGGTGTTCAAAGACCCTTATGTGCTGGATTTCCTAGGTTTGAGCAATACTTACAGTGAGCGAGACCTGGAGTCTGCTATTCTGGCGCAGTTGCAGCAGTTTATTATTGAGCTAGGCAGTGACTTTGCTTTTCTTGCGCGCCAGAAGAGAATCATTATAGACAATGAAGACTTCAAAATCGACCTGCTGTTTTACCACCGCGGGCTAAAGCGCCTGGTAGCCATTGATCTGAAACTAGGCAAATTCAGGGCAGCTTACAAAGGGCAGATGGAGTTGTACCTGAAATGGCTTGACAAACACGAACGCAAGGAAGGAGAGGAAAGCCCCATTGGCCTAATCCTTTGTGCGGAAAAGAGCCAGGAGCAAATTGAGTTGCTGGAGTTGGACAAGGGGCACATAAGGGTATCTGAATACCTGACACAGCTGCCTCCCAAAGAAGTATTTGCCAGCAGGTTGCATAAGGCTATAGCGCTGGCACAAGTGAAAAAAGAGGAGTGATATCTGCTTTTGCTGATTAAGGAGTTAGCTTATTAGAACAATCAGAACCAAACTTTACACCTCTCTTACTTTACATAAGCTTACTTATGAGATAGTCTGTAAGTTAGATTATTTGGTTGTGGTCTATAATGTATGATGGTTTCTATAGTAAAATATTAGCTTCATAGCATTGTAGTGATTCTGCTCTTTTTTGGAGAAGCAGGCTGTTTTCCTCACTATTCTT
This sequence comes from Pontibacter toksunensis, assembly GCF_042686245.1. Classification (NCBI taxonomy): domain Bacteria; kingdom Pseudomonadati; phylum Bacteroidota; class Cytophagia; order Cytophagales; family Hymenobacteraceae; genus Pontibacter; species Pontibacter toksunensis. The sequence goes on from NZ_JBHUOX010000093.1 coordinate 1,058, forward strand.
CTGTTCCTGGTCCT
>NZ_JBHUOX010000094.1:0-926 GCF_042686245.1 Pontibacter toksunensis
GCTATCACCTTGGATAAGCAAGTGTAAGACAAAAGGCAAGACGAGGGAGAAAGAAGGCCGCTTACTTCAACCACTCATGCTATGGAACAGATGACAAGACAGTGCGTGGGCATCGACATCGCTAAAAAGAACTTCACCGCCTGCGTTTGCAAACTCTCCCCCAGCTCCGGCCTGTGCTTCTCCCAGGTGGCAACCTTTGAGAACAGCACCAGGGGCTTCAACCAACTGCTCAAATGGTCGCGCAAGCAAACCACTGGTGCCTCGCCGGTGAGTTTTGTGATGGAGGCCACGGGTGTTTACTATGAGCCCCTGGCCTATCACCTGCACAAGCTTAAACAGGCTGTCTCGGTTGTGCTCCCCAACAAGGTCAAGCACTTCGGCAAGAGCCTCAACGTCAAAAGCAAGACAGACCGCATCGACACCAGAGTCATTGCCCAGCTGGGGGCTGAGCGCCAGCTATCCCTTTGGCAACCACCGGCCCCTGTTTTAAAGCCTTGCGGGAACTGACAAGACACTGCACAGACCTTAAGCAAGAGCGGACAGTGCTGCTCAACAGGCTCAGCGCCCTGCTCTTGGCGCATGAGCCCCAGGCATTCGTTATCAGGTCTCACAAGGAGATGATAAAGAAGTTTGACACCGAGATAGCCAAGTGTGAGGCCCAGATAAAGGCTGTGCTCCAAAAGGAGGAATGGCTGCAGGAGAAGGTCAGCAGGCTTCTCACCATCAAAGGAGTGGGAATGATGAGCCTGGCCATTGTACTGGCGGAGACCCAGGGCTTTGCTCTCATCACCAACGCCAAGCAGCTCACCAGCTACGCTGGCTTCGATGTGGTGGAAAGAGAGTCCGGCACCAGCGTCAGGGGCAAGACCAGGATATCCAAGAAAGGCAACGGCAGGATAAGGACAGCCCTTTACTTCCCGGCCCTG
>NZ_JBHUOX010000095.1:0-909 GCF_042686245.1 Pontibacter toksunensis
CGGCAGCGTCTCAGACATTCCCCTGGGCAGCGCCCCGAGCAGCACCAGCCAGCTGAGCCTGTTCGAGGCACCGAGCGGGCTGGGCAGCAACTACGGCGCCAGGGTCAGGGGCTACATCTGCCCGCCGCAGACGGGCAACTACACCTTCTTTATCGCCTCGGATGACAACTCGGAGCTGTGGCTGAGCACCACCGACAGCCCCTCTGACAAGCAGAAGATTGCCTCCGTCACCGGCTGGACCTACTCCCGTGAGTGGGGCAAGTATGCCTCCCAGAAGTCTGCTGCCGTCCGGCTGGAGGCAGGGAAGCGCTACTACATCGAGGCCCTGCACAAGCAGAGCTGGGGAGGAGACAACCTGGCCGTGGCCTGGCAGCTGCCGGACGGGAAAACAGAGGCGCCCATCCCCGGAAGCAGGCTCTCCCCTTTCAGCGGAGGCACTACGCCGCCGCCTGCCAATCAGCCTCCTGTAGCCAATGCCGGTCCTGATAAAACCATCACCCTGCCCACCAACAGCCTGCAGCTGAGCGGCTCGGGAACAGATAGTGACGGCACTATCATTGGCTATAGCTGGAGCCAGGTGAGCGGGCCCAGCACGGCCGCCTTCAGCAGTAAGACAGTAGCTTCTCCTACGGTGGGCAGCCTGCTGGAGGGCACCTACGTCTTCCGCCTCACGGTACAGGATAATGGAGGACTGACCGCCTCTGACGATGCCACTGTCACGGTGCAGCCGGCCACCACCACCGCCTGCACCGCCTCGGGCACCATCCTGCGGGAGCACTGGGCAAGCGTGTCGGGCGGCAGCGTCTCAGACATTCCTCTGGGCAGCGCCCCGAGCAGCACCAGCCAGCTGAGCCTGTTCGAGGCGCCATCAGGACTAGGCAGCAACTACGGGGCCAGGGTCAGGGGCTA
>NZ_JBHUOX010000096.1:0-907 GCF_042686245.1 Pontibacter toksunensis
GATGTAGCCCCTGACCCTGGCGCCGTAGTTGCTGCCCAGCCCGCTCGGTGCCTCGAACAGGCTCAGCTGGCTGGTGCTGCTCGGGGCGCTGCCCAGGGGAATGTCTGAGACGCTGCCGCCCGACACGTTTGCCCAGTGCTCCCGCAGGATGGTGCCCGAGGCGGTGCAGGCGGTGGTGGTGGCCGGCTGCACCGTGACAGTGGCATCGTCAGAGGCGGTCAGTCCTCCATTATCCTGTACCGTGAGGCGGAAGACGTAGGTGCCCTCCAGCAGGCTGCCCACCGTAGGAGAAGCTACTGTCTTACTGCTGAAGGTGGCGGTGCTCGGCCCGCTCACCTGGCTCCAGCTATAGCCACTGATGGTTCCGTCACTGTCTGTTCCCGAGCCGCTCAGCTGCACGCTGTTTGTCGGCAGGGTGATGGACTTGTCCGGACCGGCACTGGCTACAGGAGGCTGATTGGAGGTGGTGGTTCCAGCAGGCGAAAGCCTGCTTCCGGGGATGGGCGCCTCTGTTTTCCCGTCCGGCAGCTGCCAGGCCACGGCCAGGTTGTCGCCGCCCCAGCTCTGCTTGTGCAGGGCCTCGATGTAGTAGCGCTTCCCTGCCTCCAGCCGCACGGCCGTCGACTTTTGCGAAGCGTACTTGTTCCACTGGCGGGAGCTGGTCCAGCCGGTGACGGAGGCGATTTTCACCTTGCCAGAGGGGCTGTCGGTGGTGCTCAGCCACAGCTCCGAGTTGTCATCCGAGGCGATGAAGAAGGTGTAGTTGCCTGTCTGCGGTACGCAAATATAGCCCCTGACCCTGGCCCCGTAGTTGCTGCCTAGTCCTGATGGCGCCTCGAACAGGCTCAGCTGGCTGGTGCTGCTCGGGGCGCTGCCCAGAGGAATGTCTGAGACGCTGCCGCCCGAC
>NZ_JBHUOX010000097.1:0-898 GCF_042686245.1 Pontibacter toksunensis
GGATGAATGAGGTGAAGCAGTACATCAGGCAGGCCACCGCCACGGACGATGAAGACCGGAAAGAGGCGGTTGAGAAAATCAGGCTCGGGCTGATTCCCTACCTCCTGAAGACAGAGAAGGCAAAGGACATGGTCATCTCTTTCAAGGACGCCGGTAGCCAGGCAGCAGAGATAGCCACCAAACCCGGGGAGGACCCCTGGAACTTCTGGGTCTTTAACCTCAACATGAACGGCTACTTCAGCGGGGACAGAAACTACTCCAGCAGCAGCCTGAGCGGCGGGATTAGCGCGGGAAGGGTAACGGAAAAGCTAAAGACCAGCTTCTCGCTGAATGCCAACAAGAACAAGAACCGCTTTGGGGAGGGAGACGAGCAGTTCACCTACACCAACGAGCGCTACGGTTTCAGCAACACCACCGTGTGGTCCCTCACCAGCCACCTGTCAGCCGGCGGCTATGTCAGCGCACAGAAGTCCGACTACAGTAACTATGACCTGTCTTTGGCTGTGACTCCCGCCGTGGAGTACAATTTCGTTCCCTACTCAGAGTCAAACAACAGGTACATCGGGCTGATGTACAGGGCAGGGCCCCAGTACTTCAACTACATCGAGGAGACCATCTTCTCCCAGACAGAGGAGCTCCGGTTTCAGGAGAGCCTCTCGCTGGATGTGAGCTTCAACCAGAAATGGGGGCGGGTGAGCGGCTCCACCTCCTTCAGCCATTATTTCCACGACTTCTCGAAAAAGAGGCTTTCCTTCTCCGGCTACGGGGAAGTACGGCTGGTCAAGGGGCTTTCGCTGAACCTGGGCGGGTACTACGCCATACAGCGGGACCAGCTGAACATCATCAAGGGGACGGTCTCTGACCAGGACCTGCTGACCAGGCGGCGCCAGCTAGACTC
>NZ_JBHUOX010000098.1:0-828 GCF_042686245.1 Pontibacter toksunensis
GGTACTGTGTTTAAAGTAAGGCTGGCTTTATTGCCAATCTTTCAAGATTATAGTTATACAGGAAGTAACGTATAGCCAATCGGTGATTTTCCCATGATCTGGAGAAGGATAATGTCTTTCTCACCAGTCGTGCGCACCTTTGGCGCAAGGTATTGTTTAGTCGCTCCATCCTGGTGGTTTCTTTCTTGCCTTTTGGCTGGTGCTGTCCCTTCTCAAAGACTGCTCCATAGGCTTCCAATCCGTCCGTGAAGACCAGTGCCTTCAGGCGTATAGCCGCCGGTATGCTCAGCCACAAACCTTTGGCTCCTTCCCCGTTGCGCTCTCCCACATGATACCCCACCACCAGCCCTGTGCCTCTTTCTACTGCCTGCCACAGCCAAACAGGGCAGTCTTTGGCACCGACAAAGCTCCATTGCTCATCTGCCTCCACACAAAGCAGCTCTACCTCTGTCTTCTCCAGATTCCCCAGTGGCAGCTGCTCGTCTACTTGCTGCCAGAGTGCCTTGACGCGCGGCACCAGCCAGCCCACGCTCACCTTGAAGATACGGGCTATGGCCCGTAGGGAGAGCCGCTCCAAAAGCATCTCTTTCAGCAAATCATCACGGCTAAAAAGCCTCTCAGGCTCACGGGCTACAGCCTGTCTTCGGCAGTGGCGGCATTTATAGTTTTGTTTGCCGTAGTAGCATTTACCGTTTCTTACTATATTGGGACTATGGCAGTGAGGGCAGGTGGTCATATGAAGTAAAGGTTTGGCGATCTCTATTTCATAACACCTGCTTCTCATTGCTAATTCCTCAATATGACCATCCTTACTTTTAGTACACTACC
>NZ_JBHUOX010000099.1:0-805 GCF_042686245.1 Pontibacter toksunensis
AGGGACCAGGTTGTAAATCCCGTGCAGCTGGTATTTAGTGAAGAGCGGGATGGCGACATAAAGCAACAGCAGCTCAAATGTCTTCCGTACAAAGTACCTGTTTTTCTTCATTTTCCAAAAATAAGGCTGGCTATTCCGCTCCAGCCTCCATACGGCTGGAGCGGCAGCTGTAGAAAAATACCTGCTTCAAGGGTAGGGGGCATTTGCGGGAATCATCAAATCTCTGCGCCTGCCTAAAAAGGCAAGTACTGCTACTTGTTGAGTGTTTCAAAAGAAAAGAAAGGGTTAGGTTAAAGCAGCATGTCACCTATAACCCGAACTAAGAAAAAAATGGAGTTCTTGCCCGTCACTTTCGAAAGAGGAGGTGAGACTTCTACAGCCCCACCTACCGAACTCTCGCGGGTTTGTGGAGAAGTTAAAGGAATCAGCCATCAGCTAAAAAAGGAGACCCGAACCTTGTAACGGACTCGGGTCTCCCCCAATGAAAAGACTTGCATCTTTATCTTGTACTTCATTAGCTGACAGAGAATTTCTTACAGTCAATGGACTCCTTCTGCAGCCGGTTTTCTGGCTTAGTCGCCGTAGTAGGTGTTATAGTACCCGTACTCGTTGTCATCCAGGGCACCGTCGGCATTATCGTCCCAGAGGCCAAACACCCCGTCGGTGTACTCCCTTTCGCCCAGCATGTTATCATCATCCGTGTCCCAGTCGCCGAACCAGCTGTTGTCTCCCAGGCCTGTCGCAAACTCGTTCTCATCTAAAGCGCCGTCACCGCCGGTATCCCACTCAGACCAGGTCTCATTCT
>NZ_JBHUOX010000100.1:0-804 GCF_042686245.1 Pontibacter toksunensis
TTTGTTTATGAATATTGTTTCATAAAATAAAACAATATAATATTCATGAAAAACAAGTACTTATTGACAGTTGCAGCAGCCTTGGGCTTTGCTTTCGCAGCTGAGGCACAGACTGTGTCAGTTGGTCCCCGCATTGGAGCCACTTTCTCAACGATGAATTACTCTGGTGAGGATGCAGAGGATTACAATGAGGAGATAAAGTCAGTGGGCGGTATGCAGATTGGCGGAGTAGCAAACGTCATGATTAACGAGATGTTCTCCGTTCAGCCGGAACTGCTTTATGTACAGAAAGGCATGAAGATGGAAGAAGATGGCGCAACTTACAAGCAAAAGCTGAACTACCTGGAAGTGCCGGTTTTAGCGAAGATTTCTTTTGGCGCGGAGCAACTACAGGGCTTTGTCACTGCAGGCCCATCTGTTGGCTACTGGTTAAGCGGTAAAGAAAAGATGGAGTATGACGGTGAAAAGGAATCTGATAACTATGAGTTCGATGATGAGAATAACAGAACGGAGCTTGGTGCAAACTTCGGTGTAGGCTTAGCCTACAAAGTAGGCGCAGGTGCTGTTAACTTCGATGTAAGGTATGGCTTTGGCTTGTCAAGCCTGTATGAAGCATCGGAAGGTGACGATTCCAAAGTAAAGAATCGTGTATTAGGTGTTTCTTTGGCCTACCTGTTCAGCCTATAACACGCACATATGAAGTAAGCATGAATCATCCCGAGCTTAGAGCTGGTGCGTCTAAAACAGGAAGTTCTCCTTTTTCCTCCCCTCTAAACTACGGAATGATTCATGTTCATTTGATGG
>NZ_JBHUOX010000101.1:0-798 GCF_042686245.1 Pontibacter toksunensis
GCTGTCGGTGGTGCTCAGCCACAGCTCCGAGTTGTCATCCGAGGCGATGAAGAAGGTGTAGTTGCCCGTTGCCGGCGGGCAGATGTAGCCCCTGACCCTGGCGCCGTAGTTGCTGCCCAGCCCGCTCAGTGCCTCGAACAGGCTCAGTTGGCTGGTGCTGGTCGGGGCGCTGCCTAGGGGAATATCCGTCACGCTGCCGCCCGACACGCTTGCCCAGTGCTCCCGCAGGATGGTGCCCGAGGCGGTGCAGGCGGTGGTGGTGGCCGGGTGCACCGTGACAGTGGCATCGTCAGAGGCGGTTAGCCCTCCGTTGTCCTGTACCGTGAGGCGGAAGACGTAGGTGCCCTCCAGCAGGCTGCCCGCTGTCAGTGTTGCCGTTGTCGCCCCGCTGAGAGTTGCAGCAGGCCCGCTCACCTGGCTCCAGCTATAGCCACTGATGGTGCCGTCACTATCGGTGCCCGAGCCGCTCAGCTGCACGTTGTTGGTGGGAAGGGTGATGGACTTGTCCGGACCAGCGTTGGCTACCGGCGCTGTGTTGGTCGCAGCATTCACCTGCACACTCATACCATCAGAAGCAGTTGCCCCCCCGTTGTCGGTTACCACCAGCCGGAACGTATACGTACCACCTATAAGGCCGCTCACTGTTGGGGAAGCAACTGTCGTACTGCTGAAGGTGGCCGTATTGGGACCACTTACCTGGCTCCAGCTATAGCCACTGATGGTGCCATCGCTGTCGGTGGCCGATCCACTCAGTTGCACACTACTGGTGGGCAGGGTGATGGTTTTATCCGGACCGGC
>NZ_JBHUOX010000102.1:0-791 GCF_042686245.1 Pontibacter toksunensis
AGGGACCAGGTTGTAAATCCCGTGCAGCTGGTATTTAGTGAAGAGCGGGATGGCGACATAAAGCAACAGCAGCTCAAATGTCTTCCGTACAAAGTACCTGTTTTTCTTCATTTTCCAAAAATAAGGCAGGCTATTCCGCTCCAGCCTCCATGCGGCTGGAGCGGCAGCTATAGAAAAATACCTGCTCCAAGGGTAGGGGCATTTGCGAGAATCATCAAATCTCTGCGCCTGCCTAAAAAGGCAAGTACTGCTACTTGTTGAGTGCTTCAACAAAAAAAGGGGTTAAAGCAGCATCTCACCTATAACCCGAACTAAGAAATGGAGTTCTTGCCCGTCACTTTCGAAAGAGGAGGTGAGACTTCTACAGCTCCACCTATCGAACTCGCGGGTTTGTGGAGGAGTTAAAGGAATCAGCCATCAGCTAAAAAAGGAGACCCGAACCTTGTAACGGACTCGGGTCTCCCCCAATGAAAAGGCTTGCATCTTTATCTTGTACTTCATTAGCTGACAGAGAATTTCTTACCATCCATGGACTCCTTCTGCAGCCGGTTTTCTGGCTTAGTCGCCGTAGTAAGTGTTATAGTACCCGTACTCGTTGTCATCCAGCGCACCATCGGCATTATCGTCCCAGAGGCCAAACACCCCGTCGGTGTACTCTCTTTCCCCCAGCATGTTATCATCATCCGTGTCCCAGTCGCCGAACCAGCTGTTGTCTCCCAGGCCTGTCGCAAACTCGTTCTCATCTAAAGCGCCGTCACCGCCGGTATCCCACTCAGACCAGGTCTCATTCT
>NZ_JBHUOX010000103.1:0-747 GCF_042686245.1 Pontibacter toksunensis
CCCAGCATGTTATCATCATCCGTGTCCCAGTCGCCGAACCAGCTGTTGTCTCCCAGGCCTGTCGCAAACTCGTTCTCATCTAAAGCGCCGTCACCGCCGGTATCCCACTCAGACCAGGTCTCATTCTCCAGCCCCCAGTCGTTTGAGGCGGTGTTCCACTCATTCTCATCCAGGCGGTTGTCGTTGTTGACGTCCCAGGTGTCATACAGGCCGGCGTTGTACTCGTTCTGCTCCAGCAGGTTGTCATCATTGGTGTCCCAGTCCTCATAGTAGTTGGTGGAGGCGAAGGTGGAGTTGAACTCATTGTTGTCCCAGGTATCAGAGACAACTTCCTCTGTTTCGCCTATACTGCCTTCTGCTTCGGCTACTTCGGCTTCCTCCACCCCGGTGGTGTTTTCACCGGTACAGGCCACCATGCCGGCTACCAGCAGAAAGCACAGGCCGTTTCTGATTCCCTTGAGCATGTTCATATTGTTCCTTTTCATATCTTCTTTTCGTTATGGTTTATCTATAAAGTAAGGAGAGCACCCTGGAAAGGCACTCTCAGTTGTAAAATCCTTTTCTAGTCGCCGAAGTAGGTGTTGTAGAACCCGAACTCATTATCGTCCAGCATACTGTCAGCGTTGTTGTCCCACAGGCCGAACACCCCATCGGTGTATTCCCTTTCCCCCAGCATGCTGTTTCGGTCCGTATCCCAGTTGCCAAACCAGCCGCTGTCGGCAAAGCCAGTTCCAAACTCGCTGGTAT
>NZ_JBHUOX010000104.1:0-719 GCF_042686245.1 Pontibacter toksunensis
GACGGGAAACAAGACCTGTACGTGGTGAGCGGGGGCTACCATGACTTTGCGCCGGAAGATGCCTTGCTGCAGGACCGGCTATACCTGAACGACGGTAAAGGCAACTTCACCAAAGCTGCTGACGCCTTGCCTAAAATGCTCACCAGCACCAGCAGCGCCAGTGCCTCTGACATCAACGGCGATGGTCACCTGGACCTGTTCGTGGGCGGCCGCGTGATACCCGGCAGGTACCCGGAGATACCCAGAAGCTATGTGCTGCTCAACGATGGCAGCGGCAGGTTCAAGGATGCCACTGCATCAGTTGCCCCTGCCCTGCAAAACATAGGCATGGTGTCGGATGCGGCCTGGCACGACCTGGACGGCGACCAGAAGCCTGAACTGATTGTAGTGGGGGAGTGGATGCCGGTGATAGTGTTCAGAAACACCAACGGGAAGCTGGCCGACGCCACAGATGCCTTCTTCGACAAGAAGTACAGGGGCTGGTGGAACAAACTGCTGATAGAAGACTTCAACCAGGATGGAAAACCTGACTTGGTGATAGGTAACTTAGGACTGAATTCACAGGTAAAAGCCTCTGATAACCAGCTGGCGGAACTGTATTATAAAGATTTTGATGACAATGGCTCAGTAGACCCCATCCTGACATTCTACATACAGGGCAAAAGCTATCCCTACGTAACACGGGATGAACTGCAGGAGCAGGTAAGTATGATGCGCAC
>NZ_JBHUOX010000105.1:0-699 GCF_042686245.1 Pontibacter toksunensis
TATTGGGACTATGGCAGTGAGGGCAGGTGGTCATATGAAGTAAAGGTTTGGCGATCTCTATTTCATAACACCTGCTTCTCATTGCTAATTCCTCAATATGACCATCCTTACTTTTAGTACACTACCGTCGAGACGATACGATCAAAGAGTACGTAATTAAATTACTTCCAAAAACTCATAAACCTCCAATTACAAGAGAAAGAATGCCAGGCGGAGAAGACCTTTTCAAAGTGCTCAAAAAAGCAGGTGGAGAATCATTCAAAGATTTCTCATCAGAAAACAACCTGAATATCAAGTTCAAAGAATTATGGACGTTCTTGTCCAAGGTGAGACACTCGGTAACTCATAACGAATCCCTGATAAATTTTGGGTTAGTAAATAAGTCCAATCATCATACTGAGATATTTCATTTCCTTTTTAATTCAAGTCCCATATCAGAAGATACCATTTCTATTGAACTAGATTATAAAAAATTTGAAAGGCTCATAAAACGATTCTCCGAATTTGCATATCAAGTATTTAAAGTACTTAGTATAGAGGAAAAACTAGAATTGGACAATAAAAACATCACACACAATCGAGTAGACGGCCCCGCCAGCGTTAACTGACGGGGTGCGCCTCTCACACCACTGTACAAGCGGGTCTCGCATACAGCGGTTCGTTAAGTTGTGGAGCTACTTTCCTGTAGTAGTCGAGCAT
>NZ_JBHUOX010000106.1:0-677 GCF_042686245.1 Pontibacter toksunensis
AGTGGCAGCGCCGATGACGATGTAGTTAAGATAGAGTATAATGCACAAGGTTATATTTCTAAAGCAATAGAAGATTATGAGGAAGGCGGTGCTAACTCAGATTACACCAGGTATACCTATGACGCAAATAACCGCTTAATAAAGTCTGAAGAAGTCGAAGATGGTAACGTAGATGATTATGATACTTATGAGTATACCGACGGCCTGGTAACTGCCATAAAGGAACATGAGAGCGATGGTACAATAGAATCCACCAGGACCTTTAAGTATGATGGCAGCAAGAGGTTAATAGAGGCAACGGAAGAAATTGATGGTGATGACTACAAACAGACCTTTGAATATGACAACAAAGGCAATGTAACGAAAGCAGAAACCTTATATGGCAGTGCTTTGAGCAGCAGGAGAATATATGAAAACTATGATGATAAGTCTACTTTTTACTCATCTATAAAGGGCCTGGTGGAACCCACTGCTATGACGAACAAAAATAACCCCGGTAAGGTAACGGAATATTATTTCACAGATGCCAATGGAGACGGTGTTGTTGATACTCAGCCATATGAGACATACATGACGGCCTACACCTACAAATACAATGGCGAAGGCTTCCCGACTGAGGTCACTGAGGAAGAAGATGATGGTGAGTTAGAAACAACCACTTTCACTTACGATTGCAA
>NZ_JBHUOX010000107.1:0-674 GCF_042686245.1 Pontibacter toksunensis
TTGCGTCATAGGTATACCTGGTGTAATCTGAGTTAGCACCGCCTTCCTCATAATCTTCTATTGCTTTAGAAATATAACCTTGTGCATTATACTCTATCTTAACTACATCGTCATCGGCGCTGCCACTTTCTCCCAGGAAAGCTAAAGTTGTTAACCTGCAGCCACTCAGGTTAGGGTCAGGTGTTACTGCATCATCATCATCGTTTTCCTCGCCACATGAGGCAGCAGTAAAGGCGACTAACACGATAAGGGCATAAAGTTTACTTGTAAATGTACGTTTCATTCTAGTGGGTTATAAGTTAAATTGATTAAGAAGTCGCAAAGTAGGAGTTTAAATAAGTAGGAATAAATACCCATAAATGAGTATTTATTGAAGAAGAAGCAAGTAATGAAACCAGCATTTCTTCTTTAAGAACAGCGTTGTATTGTTAAAGGGCTTAGGCACTATAAAAAAGCCAGTGAAGGTAAAACAGTGAGGCCGCTGCAAGCCTTATTGGATAAAGGAAGAAAAGTGTCTACATATTCAGAATGAGTCACTTCCGGATTGCCATCAAATGAACATGAATCATTCCGTAGTTTAGAGGGGAGGAAAAAGGAGAACTTCCTGTTTTAGACGCACCAGCTCTAAGCTCGGGATGATTCATGCTTACTTCATATGTGCGTGTTATAGGCTG
>NZ_JBHUOX010000108.1:0-672 GCF_042686245.1 Pontibacter toksunensis
TGCATTCTATCACATCCCAGTGTCCGCCTTTGTCGGGACCGATGCGTTTTATTCTGCCTTCTTTTTTGAGTTTTGCAATAGCTCTTTCTATGGTTCTTGAAGAACGATTAACGATATAAGCCAGCTCTTCCGCTGATATTTCGGGATTGTCTTTTATTAACCACAAAATGTTCTCCGACATTTTCTCCGACATTTTCTCCCTAGTGTCGTGTCAACCTTCAAGTGTCGGATAAAGTCGAGATAACTTTATCCGTGCATCCTCGGCTGTGAATTGCCAATTAACTTTCGCATTTTTGTTGTTTCTGAATTTCTGCCATGCCAGTACCTCTCTCCTTACAACCGCAATGTCATCGATTCTTCTTTTTAAACACTGCCCTGAGAGTACATTTAACTCAATCTCTGCCATATTCAACCAGCTCCCATGCTTCGGGGTGTACACAAATTCAAATCTGTCCATTATTGCCTTTGCCTTATCCGGCGGAAACATTTCATAGAGCGATCCGGGGACGTGTGTGTTCAGATTGTCCATCACCAGCGTTATTTTATTCGCTCTTTCGCGTTGATTTGCGATCTCTTCCAGAAAAAAAGCCCAGTCCCGCTTGGTCTTTCTTTCGGTGACCTTCACCATACGCTTTCCTGCTAATGGTTCACAGACGAGGAAAATATTACACA
>NZ_JBHUOX010000109.1:0-656 GCF_042686245.1 Pontibacter toksunensis
AGGAGTATAACCAATTCCGGCCCCATAGCTCATTGGGCGACAAGACGCCGGAAGAGTGGGTGGAATGTAATATAGTAGAACCCGAATTCTCTACTTTTCACATGTCCTAAAAATGGGAGGAGCTCACAAACTTGCAGCTGAAAAATACACTACAGTTTTAGAAATTGATTCACTCAATGCTGAAGCATTGTACAGGAGGGCATTTTCAAAGGCAAAATTGGATGATTTTGAAAGTGCAGCAAAAGATTACCAGAAGGTAGCAAAGCTTGGTTATAGACTTGCCGACTGCTACTATAACTTGGGAATTATTTACATGATTCCGTTTCAGAACCTCGAGAAAGCTCACTACTATCTCAAAAAGGGTTATGAACTGAATCCGACAGTAGACAATAAGGGACTTATGGAATTGGCAGAGGAAGAACTCATAAAGGCTAAAAAAAAGTGGTAGCTAACAGCACCTATACTGCATGAAGCACCATAGCCCAGTACGTTAGCTTGCTCTGCAGGCGGTTCTGGTGAACATAAAAGTCGTTATTGGCCATGCTCAGAACCTGTTCTAGATGACTACTGTCACACTTATCTCTCATCATTTACCCCTCTTATGGGACAGTGGGACAGCATGTGAAATAGCTATAGCATGTTTGTGTTCAGTAGCT
>NZ_JBHUOX010000110.1:0-655 GCF_042686245.1 Pontibacter toksunensis
GTCCACCTCTCGGTAAGCACCTGCCGCTGCTTCATCATGCTGCCGCTCTCATCCTCTTCTTTTGAGTACACATCCATGTAAGTGCCCCCAGCAATCACCTTCAGGCCGTTGAGCAGCTCCACATCCAAATTCAAGGTGATACCCTGTGTAACAGCATGGCCTTCAAGATTGGCGTAGATAATCCTGTTAGGGTCGGTGTCGTAGTCCGCTATGATGCGGTTGTTGAAGTAGGTGTACCAGGCGGTGGCATCAAAACCTACGAAAGCACTGTTTCCGGCAACTATTTTTTTGATATAGTTCACATTGACGTTGTAGCTCTTCTCCGGGTCCAGCTCCTCCTGCACGTCCACTATTCTGGACCCGGTGAGGGCGGCGTGCTCCTCAGTGAACAGGTTCACCACCCGAAAGCCCGTTCCGGCGTTCAGCCGCAGGATGTTGTTGTCGTTGGGCGCCCACTTGTAGGCCAGCCTGGGGGTAAGGATGTCGCCGTGCCTGGAGTTGTAGTCGTACCGCATGCCCAGCAGGAGCTTGTGCTGCTGCGAGAGAGAAATCTCGTCCTGCACGAAGATTCCGGGAAGCCAGGTTCTGTCAGGCTGGTTTCCCGGATCCAGAGTATCCGGGCTGGCGGTGGCCGGTGTGTTGTCATCGTAGTACG
>NZ_JBHUOX010000111.1:0-655 GCF_042686245.1 Pontibacter toksunensis
GTCCACCTCTCGGTAAGCACCTGCCGCTGCTTCATCATGCTGCCGCTCTCATCCTCTTCTTTTGAGTACACATCCATGTAAGTGCCCCCAGCAATCACCTTCAGGCCGTTGAGCAGCTCCACATCCATGTTCAGGGTGAAACCCTGTGTTACGGCATGTCCCCGGAGGTTGGCGTAGATGATCCTGTTAGGGTCGGTATCGTAGTCGGCTATGATGCGGTTGTTGAAGTAGGTGTACCAGGCGGTGGCGTCAAAGCCGATGAAGGCACCGTTTCCGGCAACCACTTTTTTAATATAGTTCACATTGACGTTGTAGCTCTTCTCCGGGTCCAGCTCCTCCTGCACGTCCACTATTCTGGACCCGGTGAGGGCCGCGTGCTCCTCTGTGAAAAGGTTCACCACCCGGAACCCCGTCCCGGAGTTCAGGCGCAGGATGTTGTTGTCGTTGGGCGCCCACTTGTAGGCCAGCTTGGGGGTAAGGATGTCGCCGTGTCTGGAGTTGTAGTCGTAACGCATGCCCAGCAGCAGTTTGTGCTGCTGCGAGAGAGAAATCTCGTCCTGCACGAAGATTCCGGGAAGCCAGGTTCTGTCAGGCTGGTTTCCCGGATCCAGAGTATCCGGGCTGGCGGTGGCCGGTGTGTTGTCATCGTAGTACG
>NZ_JBHUOX010000112.1:0-634 GCF_042686245.1 Pontibacter toksunensis
ATAACTAATATATTTAGCTTTTATAATTCTTGTTTACGTATTTGCTAACATTATTAGCAACAACTACTACATGTTGGATATATGTGCAGCGCAAAAGTCATCCCTATTTCCCCGCATCTCTTGGAGCTTTTAGACTTCGACTATTTAGAAAGCATAGAGATACCCTTACTGGCCTCCTACATATCAGCAGGCTTCCCCTCCCCTGCTGACGATTACCTGGAAGACCGCATCGACATCTTCAAGCACATCATTCAGAACCCTACCTCCACCTATATGATGCGTGTGAAAGGCAGCTCCATGGTGGATGCCAATATTCATGAAGGTGACATCCTGGTGATAGACAAGTCACTCAAGCCTACAGAGGGTCTGCCGGTGGTCTGCTTTCTAGATGGGGAGTTCACTGTCAAGACATTTAAGCTCATGGACGGCAAGGCTTACCTGATGCCTGCCAACCCTGCCTATAAACCCATTGTGATAACTGAAGAGATGGATATGCGTGTATGGGGTGTGGTGGTTTGGATACTCCATAAGCCAGTGAAGCAATGACTACGCTGTTTGCATTATGCGACTGCAACAACTTCTATGCCTCCTGTGAGCGGGTGTTCAAGCCGGCCCTGAACGGAAAGCCCGTGGT
>NZ_JBHUOX010000113.1:0-614 GCF_042686245.1 Pontibacter toksunensis
GTGCCTGCGGCAAGCAGTTCCAGTTTGAGTATGCCAGGGCCGGCTGCAGGCCTGCGGTTAAACAGCTGGTGCTGGGCATGCTGGTCAGAAACTCCGGCATCCGCGACATCGAAATGGTAACGGGCGTGCACCGGCAGACGGTGCTCAGGTGGCTAAACCAGAAGGCCGAGAGTTTGCAGGTCGAGCCGCGCCTGAAGGCTTACAAGTCAGTGCAGCTAGATGAGGTGGGACCTTTGTGGGCCAGCGCAAGAAGCGCAAGCGGTGGCTGTTCTACGCCTATGCGCCGGAGACAGACGAGATACTTGCCTGGAGTTGGGGAAACCGCAGCCAGCACACGGTAAGAAAGCTTTATAGGCAGCTTCAAACGCTCAGCATAGACCTGTTCTGCACCGATGAATGGCCGGCCTTCAACAAAGTGCTGCCAGAAGAGAAGCATCTGATAGGCAAAGCCTACACCAGAAACGTTGAGGGGGTGAACCTCTGCCTGAGGACCAGGAACAGAAGAATAGTGAGGAAAACAGCCTGCTTCTCCAAAAAAGAGCAGAATCACTACAATGCTATGAAGCTAATATTTTACTATAGAAACCATCATACATTATAGACCACAACCAAAT
>NZ_JBHUOX010000114.1:0-613 GCF_042686245.1 Pontibacter toksunensis
GTCATGCTCATGGCTGCCGTTGCCTTCAACATAAGAAAGTACATGAGGAACATGTCGAAGAAGTCTGTCAGCATGGCAATAGCAATGGAAAGGGAGCAGCCACATGCTCCTATCTTCAGCTATTGGCTTACCCCTGTCGCTTGCCCACAATCAAAGAGAGGATCATTATATGCTTATTCCGAATAAAGGTTGTAAGGAAGTCATGCTAGAAGCTGAGTTGTGCAACAGCCACCCACGTCTTCCAGGACTAAACCTTATTGAAGGAAGCAGCTTAATTTTATGTACGTGAATGACTAAGGTGTTTTCTTTAGCTATCTTCTCGTTAAAAGGCTATGAAGACACTAAAGTTACTCTGCCGCCTCTGGATAGTGCTAGACGTTATTTGGCTTGCTGGGCAGTGGCTTATTTCCTTTACAGGGTTCATAGGCAGACATGGTAGCAGAGAGAAGAGAAAAAATTAGTGCACACGCTGCCTTTGACTCATATATTCCCACATTCTCTGGGACAGAAATCTGTGTTATGACAGGCAGTGAAACTATATTAACATCCTACTCTGAACACATTCTTCTTCCCTTAATATAAGTGAGTGTCCACTTACTTCAGCTATGTATCT
>NZ_JBHUOX010000115.1:0-611 GCF_042686245.1 Pontibacter toksunensis
TGATGGTTTCGGTAATAGAAAATTAGCTTCATTGCATTGTCATGATTCTGCTCTTTTTTCGAGAAGCAGGCTGTTTTTCTGACTATCCTCCTGTTCCTGGTCCTCAGGCAGAGGTTCACCCCCTCAATATTCCTGGTGTATGTCTTCCCAATCATGTGGCTTTCTTTTGGCAGTACTTTGGTGAAAGCCGGCCAGTCATCCGTGCAGAACCTGCCGATTTCCAGCGCCTGCAACTGCTTGTATAGCTTTCTGACCGTGTGCTGGCTGCGGTTTCCCCAGCTCCAGGCCAACACTTCCTCTGTTTCCGGCGCGTAGGCGTAGAAAAGCCAGCGCTTGCACTGTTTGCGCCGCCTGACAAAGGTCCACACCTCGTCTATCTGCACCTGAACGTAGTGTTGGTGGCGGGGGATTACCTGCAGGCTGTCCGCCTTTTGGTTGAGCCACCTGAGCACCGTCTGCCGGTGCACGCCTGTCACTTCTTCGATGTCCCGGATACCGGAGTTTCGCACCAGCATGCGCAGCACCAGTTGTTTGGCCTCCGGCCGGCAGCCTGCCTTCTGGTACACGCACTGGAACTGCTTACCACAAGCACGGCACAGAAAATTCTGCCT
>NZ_JBHUOX010000116.1:0-572 GCF_042686245.1 Pontibacter toksunensis
CCGTTCACCAGCGTGCCCGGCTTGGTGATGGTGAACACCAGCGTGAGCACGGCGCTCTCGTTGTTGGCCAGCGCCCCCACCGCCCATTTGCTGGTGGACTGGTCGTAGGTGCCCTTCAGCGTCACCGCGCTCACCAGCGTCAGGCCGTCCGGGATGTTCTCCGTCACCACCACGCCCTCGGCGGCGCCTGGCCCCGCGTTGCGGGCGGTGACAGTGTAGCTCACTCTGCCGCCAACAGCGTACTGCCCCGCCACTGCCGCCTTCACAACGCTCACGTTGGCAGGTGGCAATGGCACGTTGATTGGCGCCTCGCTGCTGTTGTCGCCCGGCACAGGGTCTGTGTTGTCGGCCACCACTGTCACGCCGTTCACCAGCGTGCCCGGCTTGGTGATGGTGAACACCAGCGTGAGCACGGCGCTCTCGTTGTTGGCCAGCGCCCCCACCGCCCACTTATTGGCGGACTGGTCGTAGGTGCCCTTCAGCGTCACCGCGCTCACCAGCGTCAGGCCGTCCGGGATGTTCTCCGTCACCACCACGCCCTCGGCGGCGCCTGGCCCCGCGTTGCGGGCGGT
>NZ_JBHUOX010000117.1:0-556 GCF_042686245.1 Pontibacter toksunensis
CCCCCATATCCTCCTCTACGCCTAGTATAGCTTGAAGAGTATCGACTAATTCATCGGACGATTTAGCCGATTCTAAAACGTATATAAAATCTTCCAGAATGCCCATCCTTTTTTCATCAGCAATAGGTATTTCGGGACCAGTTCTAGATTTGCGATATTCTTTTCGTAGTTTTGGAAGATCCTTTATAAACTGACTCAAGGAATAACCAAGGTCTTTCACATCATGTAATATTTCTTTCTGATACGTCGGGTTCCATAAGTTTGAGAGGATTGCTAACAGGTGTCCAAATTGTTCCATCTCGCTATTCGTTTCTGACCTGCCAGTACGCTCTCGTATCGCCTTTCTTATTCTGCGATGGCTACTCTCTAACCCATTATTATGACGCCGGAACGCGACTTTTTTACCATTAAAGATAGGATCAGGGACAAATAGCTCTTTCCAATGGCTTTCAAAGGCATTATTGATCGCTGATGCAATTTGAGGGAAATTTTCCCCCAGCTCTCGACCCTCCTCACAGATTTTAGCCAATACTGCTTTTATATTCCTCGTAACTTC
>NZ_JBHUOX010000118.1:0-536 GCF_042686245.1 Pontibacter toksunensis
AGCGGCCACCCAAAGTTCATACCCGCCCTGGTCACCACATTCAGGTCTTCCCAGAGGCCGTACCCCACATCCCCCACATACAGCACCCCCGGCCTGCCGTCTGCCGGGTTGGTGCTGCCCGAGCCGGGCTTGAGCGCCATACGGAAGGGGTTCCGGAAGCCCAGCGACCACACCTTGGAGCGTACAGAAGCAGGGTTGCCCGACTCGTAGAACGGGTTACTGGCCATGCCGTTGCCGGTCTCGGGGTCGATACGCAGGATTTTCCCGTTGTAGCTCTCCAGCTGCTGGGCACGCAGGGCGCCCACGTTCTGCTGGCTGGGGATGATGCCGTCTGCCAGCGCCTGGGCATAGTAGGTTTCCGAGGCGCTTCCCACATCGTCCCTCACATAGCTGGCCCCGTCGCCGGCGGAGACGAGCAGGGTGCCGTCGGTGCCGAAAACCAGCGAGCCCACGCCATGGCTCTCGTGCAGCACCGGAATGCCGGTAGACCTGGTGGCCCCGAGCAGGATTTTGCGGCTGGCGGTGTTGATGCTGTA
>NZ_JBHUOX010000119.1:0-515 GCF_042686245.1 Pontibacter toksunensis
GCCTCGGATGACAACTCGGAGCTGTGGCTGAGCACCACCGACAGCCCGTCTGGCAAGGTGAAGATTGCCTCCGTCACCGGCTGGACCAGCTCCCGTGAGTGGGGCAAGTACGCCTCCCAGAAGTCTGCTGCCGTCCGGCTGGAGGCAGGCAAGCGCTACTACATCGAGGCCCTGCACAAGCAGAGCTGGGGCGGCGACAACCTGGCCGTGGCCTGGCAGCTGCCGGATGGGAAAACGGAGGCGCCCATCCCCGGAAGCAGGCTTTCGCCTGCTGGAACCACCACCTCCAATCAGCCTCCTGTAGCCAGTGCCGGTCCGGACAAGTCTATCACCCTGCCGACAAACAGCGTGCAGCTGAGCGGCTCGGGAACAGACAGTGACGGCACCGTCAGCACCTACAGCTGGACGAAGGTGAGCGGACCTGCGGCAACTCTCAGCGGGGCGACAACGGCAACACTGACAGCGGGCAGCCTGCTGGAGGGCACCTACGTCTTCCGCCTCACGGTACAGGACAA